>JABZIF010000015.1 GCA_015258485.1 Atopobiaceae bacterium
CCATAGGTGATACCTCGCATAAAACCTGACCAGGAGCTTACACGAATACCAAGAGCCCTCAAATCTCTTTTATTTACCCGTGCGTTCCAGAACAGAATAAAACCTCCTGCAACTACGCTACCAACAAGTCTTGCTACAGAAGGTAAAAGACCAGCATCATTAAGCCTCCCCATTAAAAAAGGAGGTATAAGACAGGCAAACATCAACATAAGCGCAACAACCCCAACAAGAATTGGTGTCATCACTGATGTAGGCGGATTCTTTTGAACAAACTCAAGACTTGTCTTTGCTTTCTTTCTTCCCACACACACTCCTAACCTATTTCTATTCACTATAGTATCGAGTTCTGGATTACTATGTGAAGTCAAACAGAAAAGATTAAAATAATGAAGTACTTTGCTAAATTCATTTATTCCAACAGTGAGGTTTCCATGGCTGAAAGTTACAATATGAGCAATCGTCCACACTTTCCTAAGCGTGCAATAGTTACAGGCGGTATGCCCTATGGTAACAAGAATCTGCACTTCGGGCATATTGCAGGTGTATTTGTCCCAGCAGATTTTTTTGCTCGTTTCTTAAGAGATAGACTTGGCAAACAGAATGTCCTGTTTGTCTCTGGTACCGACTGTTATGGATCTCCTATTGCTGAAGGATATCGTAAAAAAGTTGAAGACGAAGGTTATAACAAAACCATTATTGACTATGTCAATCACAATCATAACCTTCAACAAAATGCTCTTGATGCATACAACATCTCTTTAGATTTTTTTGGTGGATCAGCGCTTGAACCTGCAGCAAAAATTCATGAAGAGATGGCCGATAGCATTATGAGACGCTTATATGAACGTGGGAAGCTCTCTAAGCTCTCTACAAAACAATTCTACGATGTTAAAGCTCAGACATTCCTTAATGGCCGCCAAGTACGTGGTCGTTGCCCCATCAAAGGCTGCAAATCCGAAAAAGCCTATGCAGAAGAATGTGATTTAGGTCATCAATTCAACCCTGAAGAGCTCATTGCTCCCATCTCTCAACTAACGGGGACAACCCCGGAGCTACGACCAGCTCCAAGTTGGTACTTCGACTTGCCGGAATACAAAGAATTCTTGCATAACCTCGTAGAAAAATGGCAGAAAGACCCTCAGATTCGTTCCGTAGTTACTTCAACAGTTCAAGAAACACTTACTGAGCCGATTATATATATTCAAAATTCATATCGACAAAATTTTGATGATGTAGCTTCTTCATTACCAGCCCATACCATTATTGAACCAGAAGCCAATGCGTCTTCATTTTCTGTTGTTTTTAAAAGCTGGCAGGATAGAGATACCGCTCGAGAAACTCTTAAAAATGCTGGTATTCGTTTCAGAACAAGCAAGACATTACTTCCCTACAGGATGACCGGTAATATCACTTGGGGATTAAAAGCTCCTGATATTGAAGACCTCAAAAACTTGACCGTCTGGGTATGGACAGAGTCGCTCTGGGCCCCTATTACCTTTACACGCGCAGCGCTCGCTGAAGACGCCAAAACAGGTAAGGGACGATATTCTTCTGACGAATGGCGTGACTGGTGGTGTAGCGATGATGCAGCAGTTTACCAATTCATCGGTCAAGATAACATCTTCTTCTACTGCATCGTTCAAAATCCACTATGGGATGCGTTAGACTGGGGTCTTACCACCGATAAGCCCATTGCCAACTATCACATTTTGTTCATGAACAAAAAAGCTTCTAGCTCTGGCGCAATTAAACCACCAATGGCAGAAGAACTTCTTGAATTCTACACTCCAGAACAACTTCGTGCACATTGGCTTTCACTTGGACTAGACCAACGAGCTGTGTCCTTCTCGCCAAAAGCATTTGATACGTCCATATCAAAAAAAGGTAAAAATGGCGAGCCAGATATACTTGTAAAAGATGATCCACGCGTAGTAGATCCTGCGCTCAAAGAGTCTGCATTCCTTACCAATATCTTTAATAGAATGGCAAGAAGTTGTCTTTATGGTGCAGCTCACGCTTGTAACGGACACCTGCCTGTAAGCAATCCACACCAAGAAGTTATCGATGCTGCAGAGCAAGTAATTCTTAAATATGAACAGCTTGCATATAAATTTGACGCTCACTCTGCACTGGCTGCAGTAGATGAATATGCTCGAGCAGAAAATAAACGTTGGGCTAGTGCTTCTAAAGCTGCTCAAGGCAATGATGCTGTCTACGATCAAGCGCTTGCTGATGCTTTTTATGCACTTAAAACTATTACCTTACTCATGCATCCTGTTGTTCCAGAAGGTTGCGAGCGAATCGCTGATGCGCTGGGTTTCTCACATGAAGATTTCTTCTCTTGGAAAAACGCATTTATGGGACCAAAAGAACTTGCACACAAACTTGGACAACATGCAGATGAACACAAACTTGAAGAGCTTCCTCCTCGATTTGACTTCTTCAAAGCACATCCAAGCCAAATTCACTAAGAGCAGTATGGTAGAGTTTCCGCCAGTCTATAAACCAAAACCGTATAACAAGCCAACTGCTCACCTAAAACAGAAATTTCAGGTACCCCTTGATGACGGCGCAGAAATTGCAACGTTTGTCTATGTTTCCAACAACTCGCCCAGCAAAAATCCTCGACAACTTATAGAGAAGTACCACCTGTTATATTCAACAATTGCATCATGTCCAAAAGAACTTCCTATCATTTTTCTTCATGGAAATGGTGAAGAACACGGTATCTTTGGCACTATCATAGATGCAGTCTGCCAGCTCGGTTTTACGGCAATCGGTATAGATTCTAGAGATCAAGGCTTAAGTACCCGAGGAACTGCTTCTTTTACCTATGAACAAATGGCTCATGATGTATATGATGTTCTTAAACATCTTGGCATTTCACAAGCCCACATTGTTGGTTTTTCTGATGGTGCTATTGAAGGCATCCTACTTGCAAGAGATTATCCAGAAGTTGTAGCTTCACTTCTAGCAATTGGTGCTAATTTAAAGCCCGATGCGCTTGGCGATATTTCATGGCTTTTAGACAGTATTGAGAAAAACAAACGCTGGGCTGCCCACGGATGGGAAGGTGCAACACTAGAAGATGGACATCCTGTTCCCTCTCCCACTGAAGCAGCTAAAATCGTAGAGCATTTAGAACTCATGGTAGATAATCCACATATTAATCCTGCATCACTTTCCACTATTTCTGCTCCCACCACTGTTATGGCAGGAGAATACGACGAGATTTTCCCAGAAGAAACTCGCCGTATTGCCGAGGCAATTCCTGATGCAAGTCTTGTTTTCATTCCTGGTGCGCCACACAACGTTCCCAAAATTGCACCAAATGCAGTAATAAGAAGATTGCTGACTAATATTTCTCGCTCTTCAAAATAAAAACCTTTTAAACTCTACACCTGCATTTATACACAATAAAAATATCTAGGTACTTAATTGCTAGGTACCTTGCAATATATGATTTTTTGTGTACAATACATAACAAAAATTAGGTGTTAGATGGGAGGTACTCTATGAAAGACACTTATTCTTCTGAGACTAAAGAGAAACAAATTATCTGGGATTTAAGCTTTCTCGGACGCTATCTCTATCTCTCAAGAGGAAAACGTGGCGGACAGCAATTTATACTTATATCCCTCTATAAAAATGGAGATACCACACAAAAAGATCTTCTCGCAAAATCACATAACACATCTGCATCGCTCTCAGAGATGGTGGGTAAACTGGAAACAAAAGGTCTCATAAAAAGAAAACGTGGAGATCAAGACAGACGCACTGCAACGCTATCACTTACTGACACTGGTGTTGCTCAAGCAAAAAAAGCCATTGATGTCATTACTCACTTTGAAAAACATGCGTTTTCTGTCTTATCAGATGCAGAAAAAGATGAACTTACTTCCTATTTAGATCGACTTGTTACCCACTGGAAAGAAATTGATGAAGAGGAGAAAGGAGAGATTTCATGCCAGAAATAAACACCTCAAACGAAGAAATTGAAGAGCTGATTGAATCAGAAGAACAAGACTCCATTGGCGCTCCTTCCGAGCTTACAGGCATTGTTGATGTAAGTAACATGTCTTTTAAAAACATAGTAAAAACGCTCTCACAAAGCATTGGAGAGTTCAAAAGAGACGCCATCCTGACACCAATTTTTGTTTTATTTGAGACAATTCTTGAAGTACTCATTCCGTTTAGAACGGCAGATTTGGTTGACACACTACGTGCTGGCGCCGATATACATGCAATTATCAACTCGGGGGCTATTCTTGCCATTATGGCAATGCTATCCCTCGTGTTTGGTACGCTTTCTGGACTATCCGTTGCAAAAGCTTCCACTGGCTTTGCGAGAAATTTGCGTCGTGATATGTTCCGCAATATTCAAACTTTCTCATTTGCAACAATTGACACGTTCTCTTCTTCCTCATTAGTAACACGCCTCACAACCGATATTTCTAATGTACAGATGGCATTTATGATGCTTATTCGTATGGCAGTACGTGCACCTTTTATGTTCATTGCTTCTTTTGTTGCCGCTTTTATCATGGGCGGTTGGCTTGCTATTGTATTCATCGCAATGATGCCTCTTCTGGGCGTTGGGCTATATCTCCTTATGAAAAAAGTCATTCCAATTTTTAAGGAAATCTTTAAAAAATATGACGCACTTAATGAATCTGCCGAGGAAAATCTTACAGGCATTAGAGTTGTTAAGTCATTTGTTAATGAAGACTACGAAAGCCAAAAATTTGCACTGGCATCAGAAGATGTTCGTAAATCATTTACAAAAGTAGAGAGAATCCTTGCTCTCAACTCTCCTTTCATGAATTTTACGGTTTATGTCATCTTTGTCTTCATTTTATATTTTGGTTCATACCTTATTATTTCGTCCCAAGGAAGCGCTTTAGGAGTAGGTCAGCTTTCTTCACTGATTACCTACGGTTTCATGATGCTTATGTCATTAATGCTTCTGTCATTTGTCTTTGCCATGATTGTTATCGCAGAAGAAGGAGCACGACGCATCTGTGAGGTCTTACTTGCCAAACCGACCATTACTAATCCAGAAAATGCTCTTACAGAAGTTGCCGACGGCTCCATTGACTTTAATGCTGTTGGATTCTCATACTCAGGCCCTGAAGGACGAGAAGCTCTTTCTGACACAACTATTCACATTAAATCCGGCGAGGTTATAGGTATTATTGGTGGAACAGGTGCTGCAAAATCAACACTTGTACAGCTTATTCCCAGACTTTACGATGTTACCGCTGGTTCAGTGTCTGTTGGAGGACATAACGTCAAAGAATATGATCTGGAGGCGCTTCGTGGTGCTGTCGCAATGGTCCTGCAGAAAAACGTACTATTCTCGGGAACCATTAAAGAAAATCTCAAATGGGGAAATCCCAACGCTACCGATGAAGAAATTGTTGAAGCAGCAAAACTCGCTCAGGCAGACAGTTTTATTCAGAGCTTCCCCGATACCTATGACACTCATATTGAACAGGGTGGCACCAATGTTTCTGGTGGTCAAAAACAACGACTTTGTATTGCGCGCGCATTACTCAAACATCCAAAAATTCTCATTCTTGATGATTCGACAAGTGCAGTTGATACCAAAACTGATTCACTTATACGTGACGGATTGAAGAGTTACCTACCGAACACTACCAAAATCATCATTGCTCAACGTACTTCTAGCGTAGAAAACTCAGATAAAATTATCGTTCTGGACAATGGCAAGATTAATGCTATTGGAACACATGAGGAACTTCTTAAGACAAACCACATTTACCAAGAGGTCTACTCATCTCAAAATAGACAAAACGAAAATGAAGAACCATCCCAAGAAAGTGAGGTGACCAACAATGAGTAAGCATGCAACAACAAAGAATCCAAAAAAAGCACCTATGGGAAAAACATTTTCGCGTATGCTCAAAATGCTTTGGCAATTTTACCCCGTGCTTCTCCCTATTGCCCTTATCACTGCAGTTATTCAAGCGGTATTACAGTCTCTGCCAAGTGTCTTTTTAGAGAGAATTATCTCTATTATTTCTTCCTTTATTGATACGGGTGACTGGAATTCTGCGGAAAAACTTATCTTCCAAAATGTTGCGCTTCTCGCTACCCTCTATGTAATTAGTTTGATTGCAAACATCATCTCAACGCAAGGTATGGCAATTATCACACAAGGCGCTTTGCAAAAATGGCGCACAAAAATGTTTGATCACATGCAAGAATTACCCATTAGATACTTTGACACGCATCTCAATGGCGACATTATGAGTTACTACACCAACGATATTGATGCTATGCGGCAAATGATCGGTCAGAGTCTTCCTCAGCTGCTCTTTTCATCTATCGCTATCATCGCTGTTATTTGTATCATGTTCTATTACAGCGCTCTTATGGCTGCAATTATTTTGCTCGGCTTTGCGCTTATGGGGGTAGTTACAAGAAATTTGGGCGGACGTTCAGCAAAGAACTTCATCGCACAACAAAAATCTACCGCAGATGTAGAAGGCCACATTCAAGAGATTATGAATGGCGAGAAGGTCGTTAAGGTTTTCTGCCACGAAGAAGAAACTATCAATTCTTTTGAAAAGATTAATGATGAGTTAATGAATGTTTCCAGACGGGCAAATATGTACTCCAATACCTTGATGCCGATCTTAAATAATCTTGGCAATATCATGTATGTTGTTGTTGCAATTGCCTCAGGATTCTTGATTGCCTTTAACATTAACAACTTCTCGTTCTCAGGTATGCCTTACACCATTGCAGTTGCAGTACCATTCCTCAATATGACTCGTCAGTTCTCAGCTAATATTAATCAAGTTTCTGGCCAAATTAATTCTGTTGTTATGGGCATGGCAGGCGCAAACCGTGTGTTTGAGCTACTCGATGAGCCAATAGAAACAGATAATGGTGTTGTTACCCTTGTTAACTCCGAGACTCGTGACGGAAAAATCACCGAGGCCGAATACCACACTGGCTATTGGGCTTGGAAATATCCTCATAGTGATGGCACCATAACGTACACCCCACTCAAAGGTGACGTACGACTCTTTGATGTTGACTTTGGATACGAACCCGACAATCCCGTCCTTCACCAGATTTCTCTTTATGCAAAACCTGGTCAAAAGGTTGCTTTTGTTGGCGCAACGGGTGCTGGTAAGACAACCATTACCAATCTTCTTAATCGTTTCTACGACATTGAAGATGGTAAAATTCGCTATGACGGTATTAATATCAACAAAATAAAAAAGAGTTCCCTACGTCGAGCTCTTGGAATTGTGCTCCAAGACGTCAATCTCTTCACCGGTACCGTTATGGATAACATTCGTTATGGTCGTCTTAATGCCACTGACGAAGACTGCGTAAAGGCAGCAAAACTTTCGGGTGCAGACGACTTCATCAGACGACTTCCCAACGGTTACCACACTATGCTTAAAGACAATGGTAGTGCTCTCTCACAAGGTCAGCGCCAACTGATTTCTATTGCTCGCGCGGCAGTTGCAGATCCACCAGTCATGATTTTGGACGAAGCCACCTCTAGTATTGACACTCGTACGGAGGCTATTGTCCAGCGCGGTATGGACGCACTCATGTACGACAGAACAACCTTTGTCATTGCCCACCGACTCTCAACAGTGAGAAATGCGAATGTAATTGTTGTACTTGATCATGGTCGTATTATTGAACGTGGTACACATGACGAACTTCTCGCCAAACGAGGAACGTACTATCAGCTCTATACTGGAGCGTTTGAGCTCGAGTAGCTTATTTCCTATAATACACAAAGCGCCTTGTCAGAAATTCTGGCAGGGCGCTTACTTTTATTTATCTATCTCATATCTACTATACGTTGAGAAGCACGTTTCTTAAATCATCTACGGTATCGACAACAGCAATTGCATTTGCATCTACTAATTCTTGTTGCTCTGTTGTATGTCCATACAACACACCCACACTAGGAATCTGATTGGGAAACGCAGCCTCCATATCAAAACAGCGATCCCCTATCATGACACTTTGCTGCGGCTCATATCTTAGATTTTTCATAACTTGAGCAACAGCATCGACTTTGCTTGTTTCAGCCTCGTCTTGTCTGCCAACATATGCATCAAGTACATCAATTAACTTAGTATCTTTCAGACCAATCTCAAGAACTGGCTCATTTTTTGAACTTGCAACGGCAACCTTTTTTCCTGCTTTATGAAGATCTTCAATAAGCTCATATATTCCAGAGAAGAGCGGCCACCTACCAGTATGAACGTACAGTTCACGATAACGCTTTGTGACTTCGACAGCTTGGTTATATGTAAGACCAAATACTGATTGAAAAGCATAAGGAAATGGTGGGCCTACCAGCTTTTTAAGATCTGCTTCTCTGTAATCAGTGTGACCACAATCAGCAAGCGCTATTTTAGCTGTAGAAACAATAGTAGGAAGAGTATCAGCAAGTGTTCCATCAAAATCAAAAATAATCAACGAGCGTGATTGAAGATCTTGAAGAACATCCTCTGAAATTAGTGGTGCATTCTTAGATGTTTTGTTTATAAATACCGACATGCAAATCCAATCTTTTAACTACGTGATTGTACCAGTTTAATCTGTTGTAGGCACACTGAGGATATGACGTTTCTTGTTCTGTTTTAGCCAATCAGAGTTGTTTTCATATCGTTTACCGAATTCACTATTGACATACAAGTTACTCTTATATGCTACAGGTATATAGTTAACAAAAGATGAGTCAGTATGCCTAACCAGGGAGGTGTATGTTGATTCGTCGAGAAAATAATTCTGAGGCCAAACAGCCTGGCAGGACTAGACTCGGAAAGCTCTACCCTTCTCTCGTCAACAAAGACACTCTTTCTGATGAGTCCCTAGATTCTGTTGATATGGAACAGCCCTCAGATGTTCTTATGCAATCACACTGGCATACACAACTAAATATTGAATCTCTTTCTCTTACTTTAACCAAATCAAATGCACCCCTTAATGAGTTGCAACATTTTACAAAAACGGCATTCTTACGAAAAAAAGATTCTCACAGGCAGGGCGGATCCGCATCTATTCCTCCAAGCGACTTTGAGCTACATCTTGCTCAAAGACTTAAAGATACTGACATCTATTGTCTATCTGATGAGCATATATCCTGCCGGATTGTAAGACTAAAAACCAATGGACTATTCTTTATTAGATTTAGTCAAACTACTGTATCTTTTGAAGAAAAAATTAAACTTCTTGCTATTGAAAGCTCCCTAAATACTGCTCTTTTAGCGGAGCGCTATTTTCTTGATGCAAACATGGCTTCTGAAAAAGAACTCCTCAGATTTGAGCAGAAACTTATCTCCACCATGATGAAACAATCTCGACCTCGTTATGCCACTACCCAAAGCACACATCAAGATGGTGAGTGGGTTGTACGTAAAGCAATTTCTTTACATGTAGAAAGCCTCCGCCTCTCGCAGCGTTTTTCATGCGAATTCAGAACTAACGTAAATAAAGGTATTGCGGCATTCAGAATAAATCTAGCTCTGCCGCAACAATTCCCTAAAACATATCTTGATTCAAACGGAAATATTGCCACACGCACAAAAATGGACCTTCAGAGTGCCGCGACGTCATATAATCTACGTCTTGGTCTTCTTATTACTGCAAGTGCATTTAGAAGCTCTCAAAAAATCAAAGAGGTATGGATTTCTGGCATTTGTGACACCATCAAGCTACACGCCTGTCTCTTCTCGTTCCATATAACAAGAGATGCATTTGAATCGTCATATATTACTGAAACTACAAATCCGCTAGACGTGTATAAACAATGGAATGCTCATATTAACGAGAAGGACGGCATTCTTTATGCTGTTCACCCCCTATTTACATTAGACGATGAAATTTTTTGCCCGCCAAGTCGCTATGATTTTGTGGAATCATCTCAAAAGCGCCTTGATAGCGTTACTGCACATGCGCTGGGAACTAAAGATGTTTCAGGCCTCTCTATTGATGAAAGTCAGGCTCGAGAAGAAATTATTACAAAAATTCTAAGACATCTTTCTTCTTCAACAGAACAAAATGTTCGCACGGTATTATCGTATACTGATAAATCCCCTGATCAAACAGTAAGAGCTGCTGGAGAACGTATAGTTTCTCGCTTTATTAAAGGAACGCTGGCAGAAGACGATTTTGAAGCCATTACAGAAGAATTTGTTGACGGTGGAGTACTTTCACTAGCTGTTGCAAAAGCACAGCGTCTTATCAACGAGAAAAAATACTTTGAGGCAGAGAATACTCTTACTGAAGCGTTAGAAACCATTGATGGTAATCGTATCTATGCAGATACATCAACTACACAGTGGCGCGTCTTTATGAACTATGTTGACCGCGTTCTCTATAATCGCCTTATTGCCAATCCAGAAAAAAATACTCGTTTGGCCCCAATGTCATATTTTGAGGCACATCTTCTTATCTCTATTTCAGAAACACTTTTAAACAAACATGAAGATGCCCTTATTCATGCGCGAAGAGCTATTGAACTCGCACCACTGAGCATGAGTGCACGTCTACACTTGTCTCATTGTCTAGAAGAATCTTCAGATCTTAAAGCTGCAGTTCAGGAACTTAATAATTTATTACTTCTTGCGCATGACCCCGAAAATATTGGATTTGGGTATTACCGTATGGCCTTTTTCCAATGGCAACTAAGACATCTCAAAGCAGCTCAAGCATGCTATCAGTTTGCTTTGAAGTTTTTACCTGGTGCGGCATTCATCATTGGAACAGAAACTACTATCCTTTCTCAAAACGAACCAGAATTTACAACTGATGAGCTTGACGATGAAGAAATATACTTAGCTTTAAAAAATGAAGACATTCCTATTGCTCCCACCGATGAGGTTGCAACCATTTTCTTAGACGGTACTCGTGCCTCACTTGATGCAGAGCTATTTAGTGTTGCTAAAAACTTTATGATGAACCTTGGAATTATGACAAGAGATGATATCTATTTTGATATGCTCAACTCTATTGAAGGAGAACCTGATCGATAAATTTGAACGATAGATATGATTAGTACACCTTATATGAGATTAAAAAAGAGCCTCGAATTTATCGAGGCTCTTTGTACAACCTTAAGGCGCTTAGTTTAAAGTTCATTCATAATACGAACGAGCTTGGTTGCATAGGCCTTATCCATAGCCCATGTACCAGAAAGCTTACTGACACTATCTACCTTCTTAGCAAGAATCCATGAACCATAGCGTGGATCAACTTTACGAATATCATCGTCGTTAGTTGATTGAATAGTAAGTGGCCTCTGACCCGCATAGGCACGCAGATGGATGGCTTGAGCGTGTAGGCCGTCTTGAACAGTCCTAAACACGCATCCACGCTCTCCACCTCCTGTTGCACCTAGACCACCAAAATTACACTGCTCAGGCAATACATTTCCATCAAAACGTAAAGCTCCAGTCTCAATCATTACCTGTGCATATAAAACCTCAGGACGTACACCTTCGGAGATTGCAGTACTCCAGAGCTGGTTCACAAAATCAGTACCCGTTGGAGCACCCTTCTCAGCATAAATAGAAGGATAAGCAGAGCCAACACGCTTCTTAAAATCTGCCTGCAAAGCCTCTTTTGAAACAGTCGGGTTACCAAGAATACTGGTATCACCAGAGAAGCTACCATGAGTAAAATCAGACGAAGTATTGTCAGTATCTGCATCAGTACCAGAAGAGCGATTAGCAGAACTGTCATCAACGGCGCGGCTATCATTAGAAGCGCTCAGTACGCCGTTCTTGTCGGCGTGCATTGCGGTTCCATCTGAAAACATAACATCTACGTCCTTAAGAAGTCCATAGTTCACATCAAAATAATAATAGCAACCGTTGATTAACTGCTTGCCAAATAGGCCACCATGCTCGCTGGTATTTGGATCAAAATACCAAGTCTTTCCATTTGGCGTTGTAAACCAACCAGAAGCAAAAGCACCACTGGATTGTGCCCACGCCCAACCATTATTTGGAAGCTGTACCCAACCATTTGCAGTCATACCTGCATTAACATCTACAAAATAGGTACCGCTTGAAATGGTAAATATGCCTGTCTTAAGTAAAGGATACTGAGTGCTCTCATCAAAATAGAACCACTTGCCATTGGACATATACTTCCAACCTGAATATAAAGAACCGTCAGTATTAGCCCATGCCCAGCTTCCATTACCTAAATCAACCCATCCATTAGAGATAAGGCCACGATCAAGGTCAATGTAATACGTATTACTACCATCAGACATTAAACCAAAAATAGCTTTATGGTCATTATTCTTATCAAAATAGAACCACTTGCCATTTGGAATGCGCATCCATCCACTCTTATAACTACCATCGCTTGTTGCCCAAGCCCAATTATTATTACCGAGATTTACCCAGTCATTTGAAATCATGCCGTGACTTTCATCAATGTAATAATACGAACCACCACTAGTAATTTGTCCAAATTGAGCAGTATTATGTGTTGATGAAGCGTCTGCATACCAATATCTTCCTGCAGAATCTTTAAACCAACCGGCGGAACAAATTCCTTGACCATTAAAGTAATGCCAACCATCTGAATCTTTTAGCCAGCGATTTATATAGGCATTACCCTCTGAATCTGCATATTTCCAACCACCGCTTACTTGACTCCAACCAGGAACATTCTTAGCGGAAGCATAAAAACTCATTTGACGAGCAACTTCTTGTCCATCAGCAGAAATTGCTTTTACATACAAGGTATAATTGCCGGACATTGGTGGAGTAAAAGAAATTACAGAATCTGAAGTTCTATACGCAATGGTTGTCCAGCTACCATCTGGAGCAGTATATCCAGCAGTAAATTTAGCATCTGTCATTACACCTGTAATGACGGGTTTAATAGTTACGGTAGCTCCACTCTGTTTTGCAGTAAAGCTGCTCATACTCCACCACGTGTCAGAATGGTACATCTCCCAAATTGCCCAAGCATCTGCCCAGCCAATATAATCAACTTTTGAATTAGAGCCAAGATTTTTAAATTCCGCCGCATGAGAAGGATTAGAGATAAACTCATGCTCAATGATTACACCAAGAATTCCACGCTTACGAGCATTACGAACAATACTGTAATAATCAGATTCATCTCCGTTAGCATAGTAATCTGTTCCTTGTGCGTCGTTATAACCACGCTCAGTTCTTCCATTACCTCGAGTTGTAACACCTGCTTTATTTCTCAAATAGTAGTTAACTTTTTCTGCGAGCTTCTGACCAGCTTCATAAAGATCAGAATTATACTGAGCTTTTCTTGGAACCAGCACTTCTGAACCAGAAGCAGAAGAGCCACCTGCATTGTAGTGAAGTGAAATAATTGCACAGGCATTTGCCGCAACTGCGCGTTCGACGCGAGTTGCCAATGATGGATCCTCATGCTCTCCACGAACAACAACGACCGGAATACCCCACTCCTCAAGATACTTCTTGGTATACATGGCGGTTGCCCAAGTAATATCTCCTTCTCTTACCCCATGATATGTGGCACCAGGATCTCTGCCATTAGTACCATCACTGTGGCCAGGATCAAGAGCAATTGGTCTACCCGTTGCACGAGCAAGGGACACGGCATCTTTAAGCGATGAACTCTGAACAAGATTGCCTTGTGCATCCATACTTGTATACGTAGTTGCAAAGACCTTTTGACTGATTACCAAAATAAATGCAGTAACACAGAAGACTAAAACGGTTACTACTTTTCCGCGTGTTCTAAATAAGCTTTGTTTCATGCGGCCCTCCGAAAAATAAGGGATTTATCCCTCTTCAAAAAACGTTATAAAGTTTACACTAGACTAACTTTAATTCCATAAAAATACACAAGCACAACGTAACTTGATTGGACTCCTGTGATTTTCTCGACACTCAAAGACATACTTGCAATAGATTTTAAAGCGGCAATCTTTGATTTTGACGGTACTATAGCCCACACGCATCATATTTGGAAATTAGTTGACCAGACGTTCTTTAAATCAAGAGGAATACCATACACACCAGAAATAGGAAAGATGCTCTCTCCTTTTGGATTTGAAAAAGGCGCAGAATGGGTAATTGCTACGTATGGGCTTAAAGAAGATCCTCGCAAAATCGTTGACGAATGGCAGCAGCTTGGTAAAAAATATTTTGTATCCTCTGTTGAATTGCGCCCTGGTGTCGTTTCATTTATTCATCAATTACAAGAGCGTCATATTCCAACTGCGCTTGCCACGGTTAACGATAAAGAACTGCTTACGATGCTTGAAGGAAAACTTCACCTGTCTCAACTGTTTGATACACAAATATTTGCATCAGATATTGGTTCTGCAAAGGATAAGCCTTTTATTTATTTAGAGACGTTAAAGCGTATAAAAAGCAAAGCAGAGCAAACAATTCTTTTTGAAGATATTCCACTTGCTCTTTCAACAGCTAATAATATAGGGCTCATAACCTGCGCTGTTAAAAATGATGATGAAAATCAAAACATAGAAGAACTCTCTAGACTTGCTCGTTTTACCATTAGAGATTGGCAATAAAAAAGGAGACCCAAAGGCCTCCTTTATTTGGTAGTTTTCACAAGTACTAGATCTTATGGACGCTAGAAGCCTGGAGCTTACCGTTCTGACCAGTAGTAATCTCAAACTCAACTGGCTGACCCTCATCGAGAGTCTTGAAGCCGTCCATCTGAATCTCAGAAAAATGAACGAACAGGTCATCGCCATCCTCACGAGAGATGAAGCCATAACCCTTGTCTGGATTAAACCACTTTACCGTACCTTGAGCCATTTCGTGCCTTTCTTTCTTAGCCCCGCAGGGCAAAACTGCGCCTGTGGAGCGCGATACCATGGCATTTTAGCCACATAAAATATAATAACCTTAATTAACAGGTTATGTGGTGAGAAACCACTCATGGAGATTTCTACACCTTCTACCGAAGAAATTGCAGATAATAACCTATAAAAAATAACAATGTTATATAAAACTAAACTATAAAATAAAAATGTCATATAGTATGCCATGTAGATATCAACCGCATAGAGGGTGGTTTTATGAGAAATAAAACTTGGCTTTTCTATAAACCTTCTACACAAAAGCTACTTATCACCGCATCGTTAAGTATATTGATGCTTATATGCCAACAGGCAATTCCACTTCTTGCTGAAGAGAGCGCTTCACCTATAGCTCCCACGACTACATCTACTACAAATCAAACTAATCAACCACCTCAAAACACTCCAAGTACCGTCAAAGAAATAACCTCCTCTTCTGAAAATACTTCGACAACTCCTGAAACACCAACTGATTCTGAGACTACAGCAGCATCTTCCTCCTCTGAAGTGAAAACCAATTCTGAAACTTCAAATACCTCTGACACGCCGGCAACTCCTCAAACATCAGATAATTCAACTAATCCACCTTCCCAACCAACCATACCTGCACCACCTACTTCAACTTGGACTATTGAAAACGATAATGCGTATTACTATGACGCTCAAGGAAACCGGGCAACCAATCAATGGATTCAAGACTCTGACGGTTGGCACTACGTTGACAGTGCGGGAGCTGCGGTATCTGGCTGGTTCAATACCCCAAATGGCAAAACCTGGTACTTTGATCCATCTG
>JABZIF010000016.1 GCA_015258485.1 Atopobiaceae bacterium
ATGGCGTTGCCGAACCAAGCACAAGCGTTGCAGAGCGAAGCTTTGCCATCTGAGCGGCAACTTCTCGTGCGTGATAGCGAGGAAGAGAGTCTTGCTTATAAGATGCCTCATGTTCCTCGTCAATAATGTATAGACCAGGATTTTGTATAGGTGCAAATAATGCAGAACGAGCTCCAACAACAACCTGTGCTTGTCCGCTCCGAATCAAATCCCACTGATCAAATCGCTCACCTAAAGAAAGCTTTGAGTGAAGAACGGCTACCTTTTGGCCAAACCGAGAACGAAAACGCCCAACTGTCTGCGCAGTAAGGGAGATTTCTGGAACCAATACAACCGCACCTTTACCACTCGCAAGGGTACGCTCGATTGCCGAGAGATACACCTCCGTTTTTCCTGAACCTGTAACGCCATCGATAAGAACTACGTTGCCAGAAGCAGCACTTTGAGCCTGCGCAATTGCTTCTAATGCAGTAAGCTGACCTTGGGTGAGTTGTTGTGGTCGCGGAGCTACTCCGCTTGAAAGTGTTGTTCCCAAGCCTTCCTGGCTGCCGCGAATTTGGCGCTGAGTATATACAGCAACAACAGCTTTTTTCTGCAATGCCGCTACCGCACTTCGAGCACCTGGAATAGTGGCGGCGAGCTCTGATAATCTCAACGCTCCCTGTGTAAGAGCTGCTAATACAGCACGCTGTTTACTCGCATTTGTGGCGGGAATAAACGTAGCGGCTTTGTCTGTTACCTCAACCCAACGTTCATCAACTGGTCCAAACTTCTCACACACTAAATGCCATGGAGAAGCATCATTTTCTCTTACGACCTTAACTTTCTGGCCTGGTGCCAAAAAGGGATGAAGAGCATCGGCATAACTACAGGCATACTCCTCACTCATCCACTGTGCCACTTGAGCAGACACGACATCAAATGCAGAATCTGCAAGCACTTGCGTTATAGGCAGAATGCGAGAAAAATCAAGTCCTTCAGCTGGTTTATCTGATATTTCAACAACATACCCAACAACCTGTCGATGAGAAAAAGGTACCAAAACAGTAGTGCCTACACATACAGATGAAATAAGCTTTTCAGGAATACGGTAATCAAACGTGCCCGACAGTGCGCGAGTTGGAATATCCAAAACTATTTTTGCATACGACACGTCTCACCACCTCCTAAAGCTTTGGTTTGTGTTGTTCATCAAAAGTGTATCGTGCTACATGAGGTTGACCGAAACCATCTTCAACCTCTACACAAACAAATGCACATTCCACACTTGTAAAACCACGCTGCATTAAAACATAAGCATAAAAATTTGCCTGCATCAGATGATTATCGTAAATCTCTTCTGAGGATTTTCCCTTATCGCCAGTTTTATAATCAACCACCAGCGCTTTATTACTACCTCTATTATAGGCGAGAAGATCGATAGCACCTTCAACGTACGTTCCAAACTCTGTATTCACTTCAAGAACAAAGGGAGACTCCGCAACAACAATATCATGGGTAAGAGCTTCTTTTCTTACGTCAGAGTTACTCCATAGCGTAAGAGCTTGAATAACTCGAGGGACCGCCGTTTGTGGAACGCTATTCTTAAGACACATTCGACGTATAGTTTGCTCATCCACCTCAGATTGAGTCTCAACCATAAGCTGAGCAAGCTCATGAAATACCGTACCAAAATCAGTAGGAACAACGTCTTCGTCAGAAAAACTTACCGCAATCTCATCAGATATTTTTTTTGAAGTGTTGTCTGAAACGTATGCCTCCTTTATTTTTTCCAGCTCAGATTCTGATATCTTATGTGATCCATAGAAACGCTTAGCAAGTAAGTTATGCGCTGAAGAATAACTAAAGAAATCTCCTCTTATATTGATAAATTGTTCCTGAGAAATACTCAAATGAGACTTCTGATAAAGGTCAAAGGTTTCTGGGTCAGACAGGCCATCTTTTGAGATTTGCGTTATAGAAGGCTGTAGTTCAGATTCAAAGCCCTCTAAGATAATCGGCTCATCCTTTTTACCTGAGCCAACCACCATACGCATACAGCCAACTTGTTCTCCGCTATACTCAAATGCGTGCTCACCTGCTTCTGAAGGAATTTCATCAAACAAGGTTTTCATAATTTTGACACTATAGTTAGGGCCAATACTATTCTTAGTTTCCTCAAGCTCTGTAGTAAGAATAACCACTTCTTTAGCACGAGTAAGCGCAACATAAAGACGTCTAATCATCTCTTGCTCTTCTGCAAGTTCTTCTTGTGCTTCTAAAAACGATCTCCAATCAAGCAACGTCTTACATTCATCCTCATTACATGGCGCTACATGAGCGTCATCAAACAACTTATTGAATTGTTTTGATGTATCTGAAAACGCTACACGATAAAACTCGCCTTCTTTATGGCTCAAAATAGGGTGAGTTCCAACACCTTTATCAGATTTTTTTGTAGCGCCAACCACAGCTACTACAGGAAACTCCAAACCTTTAGACGCATGAATAGTCATAAAAGTAACAGCGTTTTGATTACTCTCATGAAGTACTTTTGGAGATTCTTTTGCGGTATCACACCACTCCATAAATACTTCTGCTAGAGATGACACTCCAGCAGACAACTCCCTTTGCAGGGCATCAACTTGATCAAGAGCAGCAAAAATATTTGCAATTTTTGAATGACCAGCGTTTCCTTCGTTTTGAAGGCGAGAAATCCATCCAGAATCAATAATAATTTTTTGAAGAACCACTTTAATGTTTGTTGACTGAATTGTATTAATTGCTTCTTTTAAGATTTCTAATGCACGGATGAGTTTTTGACTCTTTTTATATGGTGGATTAAATAAATCACTTACAAATGACTCAGCAATATCTCTATTGGTAATTCTTGGCTCATTCTCATCAAAATTTGTTCCAAGCAAAAGTAAATCTGAGGCGTCAAGATTAAATATCTCACTAGAAAGTACCGGGAAGAGCCCTTGATATGAATCATACATATTTGCAACAACATAGAGGAGATTTCCTACAAGCTGCACTTCAGGCTGTTGTCCAAATGTCGACGCTCCACTTACAACACTCTCAATGCCAAGTGCTTGAAGTGCATCAATATAAGGCTGTGCCTCTTTTACTGAAGACATTAAAATCGCAACGTCTTTAGGCTGGACTCCATTATGTTGGACAAGAGAATAAATCCTTTGAGCAAGTTGTTCACACACAATCTTATGACGAGAATCTTTATCTCCTGGCTTACTATTTTTTCCAGTTTTAATAAATTTCGTAGCTTCAACAAAAACACGAGGACCATGAGAAATATAAGGTGTATCAGGTTCTTCTCGTCCTGCACATAAATCCATAAAGTTTGGAATCATGCCTTCTGCACCACAAACTTTAGCTACAAAACGCAAAATTTCATTATGACTTCTAAAGTTGTCATTCAACTGTGGTTGCTGGTCAGATGGAACCTCCGACTGACGCCTCAAAAATACGTCAACATCTGCTCCACGAAAACGATAAATTGACTGTTGTGCATCGCCAACAGTAGTCAAGTATTGAGCATTTTCTCCGGATAAACTCTTAATCATTCTAACTTGCTGTTGATCAGTATCTTGGAATTCATCGACCATAACAAGCTTGAACTTTCTGGAATAAATCTGTGCAATTTCTGGATGTTTATCAAACGTCTTTGCTGTTAGATGCAGTAAATCATCATTATCGAGCCCACCATATTGTTGTTTTTTATTCGTAAACACATTAAATACCTGAGCTGTAACGTCTTTTAAGCACTGAGCATAAGCCGCTTCTGATATCAGCTCATGAAGAGTCTTACAGTATTTAAGTTGAAAGTACGCCTCTTTCTTTGGAGTAGCTATAGCTCCTGTCGCTCTCACCTGTTTAAGAGCATTTTCTAATGTATCCCAGGATATAGATTTAAAGTCTTCCTTTGTCATGGAGGCATGTCTTTGCAATATCCCCAATAGTTGCGATAAAGCCTCTGTAGCAATTTCTTTCTCGGCCTGTTTTTCTGGGGATAACGCAGCAATAAAAACTTCAAAATCAGAACAAAGCGTATGTAGCTCTTGCTCTAAAATTGCACAATCTTTTTCCCCATCCATAATGAGAATTGCATCAACACCCTGCGTAGATGCCTGAGCATATCCCATAAATTCTTCAATACATTTTCTAAGACTTTCAGCTTTGCCAAATGAACTGTAATGTGACAAAAAATCTTCATAAGCAGGATTAGTTGCAAGACACTGCAATACCTCTTCAATTGAAATGGTAACAAGCTGCCGCCTTGTCATTTCATCAATAATTTTAAACTCAGGATCTAAACCTAAATCAAGCGCATGATTTTTTAAGATTCTGCCGCACATCCCATGAATAGTGCTAATCCACGCATCATCTACCTTAAGAGCTTCTACATGTAGTGCTTCCTCCTCTAAGGCAATTCTTACGCGCTCTTTTATTTCTTTAGCAGCTTCATTAGTAAAGGTAATAATCAACGCCTGGTCGAGACTGTCTATGTATGGTTTTCCGTCTTTTCCCGAACCTGGTTGCAATGCCCAAACAACTCTTTGTGTAAGCGTATAAGTCTTTCCAGAACCTGCGCCAGCAGAAACAAAAAGAGGTTTATCAAGTGTCTCAACGGTCTTTTTTTGACCCGAAGTAAAATTACGTTGCGCCATACTAATGCAATCTCCTCTTGTTGCAGAGGGTTACTGGACAATATTTACACGCTTCAGCATCGCAAGGATTTGCATAAATATCACCTTCAAGCATTGCTTGAACCTTCTTTGCAATCAACTCTTCCCATGAATCTAGATATTCATTAAATGTTGTCTCATTTTGAGCCGCAACCATAACCGATTGTTCTTTTACTTTTTTATAAACAGAATCGATATTCCATATATGCTCAGTTGCAGCTTCAGTAGCAATACCTGCTAGAGCAAAAACATTTTTACCCTTCTGCTCTTTAGTTCCCAAATAAATTGCACCTACTGGTCGTAAATGAAACTCAGTAAGTTGTTTACGCATTATCTGAGCATAAATTACCGACTGAACATGTCTAGGAAGTACATCTTTTGAAACTTCATCATCAATTTTAAGTTTTGCAGAATATGACTCTAAACCAGAAGACGCCTTGTGTTTGTAGTCAATAATAAGTGCTTGACCATGTGCATTTACATCTACACGATCAATAGAGCCAGTAAATTGTGCTCCTGCATATTCAACAACAGTTGCGTTTCTTCCAAATTTTAATTCAAAAAAACGTGGCTGATATCCTATAAAATGACCAGCTTCAAACTTGAGTAACTTTTTAAGACTCAGTTTTAAATCTTCAATCTGTTGCTTTTCCTGGATTGTATGAGGAATAAACTCATTCATTGAAGCACGGTTTATATTTTTATATTGCTCATCTATAACTTGAGCAAAACAGCCATCTAGGACTTCTTGAGCATGACTAAGAGAATCAAAGGTAATATAAGAACCTGGTAAATTATCAATAAGCCGATTTTTAACTTTTTCCCCTATCTCATCCACAGAACACCCCAACGACTCTGCAAGAAGTGTCGAATGTGTAAGCTCTAAAACACGATGGATAAACGTACCCATCTGCATAGGAGAAAATTCTGCATCAATTTGAGAGACTCTGATACGGCGCTGAGTAAACCATTTATAGGGGCACTCCAAATACGTTTCAATTTGAGAGGCTGAGAGAAGCGGAAGTCCTTCTCGTGATACTTCTATCAAACCTTTAAGTTCTTTTTCTAGAGTTTGTCGAGATAAGCGCTGTGGAAGTACCACGATACTTTTGAACTGATTGGGAATCTCTCCCGAGTCAGCAATAGGTAATTCAGCAATTTTTTTCAAGTTTTTTGCATTTGGAAGAAGATTTACCAATACCTGTTCTTCTCCTAAATAGCGAGCATTTTGTTTATCAAAATCTTTTGGATAACACGCTTTAACCTCACTTAAAGCAACGGCATCAAAAACTCCGTCCTGCAAAATTCTCTCAAACCCAACACTTCTCTTTGCAGTAGAAAGTGCCGTATAGAAATCCCTTTGATACCGGCTAAATTGTGTAATCGTATATTCCTCATTAAGTTTTTTCTCAAATTCTAAGAGGGCGCCATCAGATGATTTAACACCAAAATGAACAGTATCCATTCCTTGGAAAATTACTGAATCAAATCGCCGCGACTCAAACGAACACGCTCTACTCACGGGCATAATTTCTACAGAAACATCAGATGTAATGCCATTAGATGTGGGCATACGAATTATCTGCATACCACAAAGATTTACAAAATTTTTAAGGTTTTGCAGCGTCAGAGAAACACCTGCCTCATGAAGCTCCTGAGCAGATGAAATGATTTTTTTCATCACTTTTATAGACTCTTGCCTGCTACTATCTTGAATACTTTGAACGTCATCTAAAACATCTTTTGATGCTTCGTTCTTTACTAGATATTCCATGATATGCTGAGCTGCAGATCCAATGCGTCCCAACTCAAGGCTTTGTATAGTCTCAGCACAAACTCTTGAGCTAAGCGACGCCTTACCGAGCATCTCTAAAACTCGACTCGCATACAGCGTCCTATTACCTCGCCAGCTCTTATCTAAAGACCATGCTTGCTCTGGTGATATTCCAGAGATTGGAGACAACAAGTAATCAGTTAAGGAGCGTGGTGGCCACCACGACATATCTCCCATCTCATGATCAGGCGCCTGATAATCCAGAGATTTTTCTAATTCTGCTCGGCGAGCTAATACAATATACGCATCAATAAGGTTTATAAACGCTCTACCTGCTAAAGAATTCTGGATACACACAGATCGCTGATAACAGGCTTTTACATTCTTGTAAGCAAGCTTTTGCGACAACGTCTCCCAAACAATGTCAGGCTGAGAAGTATAAAGCGCAAACGTTTTATCGCCAGCTTCTATACGCTCATCAATATAAGATGCCATTGAAGCTGCTTCAGCATACTGTCCTAATGGATATAAAAATGCTACATCACCAGAAGACTCTACAAGATTGTCTTCCTGCGCCCTAAAAACGTGGACGAGAAGATCATCAAGTTCTCGGCTTTCTCGTCCCTGAGTGGATTCCTCATCGAGACAATATAGAACGTCTGAGCCACCAAGGACCACTAACTGATTGTTTGCTGCATCTCCAGCAGGTCCATCTGGAACAAACAATGAAAACAAAACAGTACGCTTGTAGGAAAGGCTACGTATATAATGCAAAATGCTCTCTGGAAGATCTTCCACCCGTGAGAAAATAAGAGATGGACCCTCTTTTGAAAGAATTTCTATCACACACTCTAACGCCTGACACCGCTCAACATACTGTTTTTTTCTAAGTACCTCTTCATACAGCTGAAGAATTCTGTATGCCGCTTTCTGACCTTCTGAGAAGCTGGATAAATCATCAAATTTAGCAAAATGTGTCAAATAATCTTGAGCAAGACTTGCAAGTAATAAAACTGTTCCGGTACCCGTATCTAAAGGTCCTCGATCTTTCTCAGAAGCATCTTTTAAAATCTGTTGTAAAAACACTTCACGCAGCAGAGGAGAAACTAAACGACGATTATCCCCATACAATTTCCAAGTATTACAAAGCCACTCGTTAAATGTTAAAACTTCTATACCAACAGAAAGTCCCTCTAAAGAAGCAATCTGCCGTTTGACAGCAAGTACAGCTTCTGAAGAAGCAACAATGAGCTGTGCAGAGCCCCATCTATTCAGAGATGTCTTTAATTCTCTTACAACAGATTCTGATAAGAAAGCACCCGTTTTTTGTTTACACAAGTACAAGCTCATATAGTACCTTTCTATACTTTTCTCTATCTAAAGTTACCACGCACACCGGACATAAAATAAAATCAAATTAAACTTACGTAAACAATGTTTCTACACAAGGAGCGTCATGATCATATTACTCCCCCCTTCATCAGGAAAAACAGCGCCTACTTCTGGTACTTCTCTTGCTTTAGATACACTTTTCTGGAACACAGAACTACATACATGTCGAGAAGAACTCATCTCAGCACTTATAAAAACGTGTACGAGTCCTCATGCGGCACGTATACTAAAACTTGGTCCAAATACAATCAGCGATATTGCGGATAACGTAGATCTTTTATCGGCTCCAACTGCCCCAGCAATTGACTTGTACACTGGTGTTTTATATGATGCCGCCTCATTTGAAAATACATTAGAAAAATCTTCGAATAGTAGCTCTTCCCTACAACAAGCCCACCAGATTCTCAACTCTGAAATATATCTTTTCTCTGGACTGTGGGGAGTTATAAGACCGGAGGACCATATTCCCAACTATCGTCTTTGTGCTTCCACAAAATTACCGTCAATAGGAACTGTCTCAACATACTGGAAGAAACATCTCACAACTCTTTGTTCCATGCGGTTCAAAAATGAACTAATTGTTGACTGTCGCTCTGGCGAATATAGAAAAATGTGGACTCCTAATGCTAAAAGCCCTATCGAAGTACTACAAGTTGTAGTAAAAAAAGAACATCCTCAAACTCACAAGCGTAGCGTCGTTTCTCATAATGCTAAATATATGCGTGGCGTACTTGCTGGTGCCCTTTTTGCTCGTCGCACCTCAAACAAACTACCAAAAGAAGCAAGCATTTCTCAAATTGTAGAAATAGCAAGCAAATTACCAAAGGTTATTGATGTAGAACTAAGCGCCCCCAAAATAAATGGAGAGTACACCCTTACTATTATCACTCAAGCCTAAACGTGAGTAATTAAAGTTTATATAAATAACTAATGCCTTTGTAGTGATTTCATTGCTGCTTGTAATCGTTGGAACAGTAACACAAGCAAAAGCGTAACTGCAAAAACAAAAATACCGCGAACAAAAGCATTCTCTAATAAAGAATACGGAAAGAGATTAAGTCTCAATCCTAAGAAATTAATAACGGGGATTTGGAATAAATACACACCTAGGACACCAGCAGATATCGTGCTTATACCTTTCTTTATTTTTTCTGACATCATCTGAAGTCTCTCTTCAAAATTTAGTACCAAAAGAAAAAGCGAGACTGATTGAATGAGACAGAAAAGATTTTTAGTAGTAATCGGATATACCTGATACGTTGTCTCTGGAGTCACTGGTGTGCCAAAATTATTTGCGATAAGACTCCACACAAACATTGCGCCAGAAGATATAACAAAAAGACACACGAGTGTTCTGTTATTTTTAAGAACATAAGGAAGATTCTCATAATACGTTTTAACGTAATAACCAAGTAAATAATACATAAGAGACTCACTATTAAAAGCTGCCCATCTAAACAATTGATTAAAGTAAATATCACGAACACCTAAAAATTCAAAAAACGGTAAAACAAAACTCACAAAAAAAGTTAAAGCAAGAACATACCGAAAGGTTTCTTTCTTTTGAACAATTAGAGATAAAACAGGAGTCAAAAGATATAGGTATAAAATGGTGTAAAAAAACCAATAGGTACTGTTAATGTTATTAGTTAGAAATCTTTTAATAAAATCTTTTATCCCTGCAGATGCAGCAAATTCCTCTGCTCCCCAAAACTTCGTTGGAAAAAAAGCATATAGCACATATATGACAACACTACCAAAAACAAAGGCAACAAGAGTTTTCTTGGCTCGCTTTACAAAAAAATCTTTAGTTGAGTACTTCTCTCTGTATCCCAAAAGATTCATGCCACTCAACATAAAAAAGATGGGTACAGCATAAATAAATAGCGCTTGTAATGCTAAAGAAAGCGTCCATTTTTGCGTATGTTCAAGAGAAAATACATTAAGAGATGTGTGTAACATCACCACAGCAATGCCAGCAAGAATGGTAAGTATATCTGCAAAAACAAAACGCTTCTTTACCAAACTATCTGTTGTAGAGACTTTAATGTTTCCCACGTTCTTCTCCCCAAACAACATTAAACTTTTACTATCCTTAGTATACGAAATCTAAGAGATGAAAGGGTCACCATGGGAAATGTAGTTGATTATCTTCACTGGCGTGGCGATATTTCCTTTGATAATTATCCCTTTAATGATGTAGACAACCTTATTTTGTCTATCCTCTCATATATGGGATTTGGAGGCGTCGTCCCTTCCGAGCGTAGTGAAAAAACAATTTCACTTGGAAAAGCTTGTTCAAAAATGTTAGACAAGATTGCAAAAGATCCCTCATTAATCGCCGGATTTTCTCGTGTTGATAACACTTTTCTTGAAGCACTTGTAAACTCGCCACGATTCTCAAACATTGAGCTTGGCCGTTATGTAGATCGACTTAATGTCGAGAAAAGCCTTCAATTTGCAGCAGTTACTGCCTACCTCCCAACAGGACAAATTTACGTATCTTTTAGAGGCACAGACGGCACACTCGTTGGCTGGCGAGAAAATCTTATTCTCAGCTATCAAATTACCGATGCCGATAAATCAGCTTCAATATATCTAGAAAAACGAATTAGAGAACATCTTACAAGGGGAAACAAAGCAAACTGTAAAAACGTTCTTGTGGGTGGTCACTCAAAAGGTGGAAACCTTGCAGCCTACGCTGCCACCACTTGCCCCAAAGAATTACTCGGCACCCTTGAAAGGGTATGGAGTAATGACGGTCCAAACATCGATCCGGAAATACTTCTCCTCTCCGCTCATGACATATTGGGAGACAAATACATTCGCATTATTCCAGAATTTAGTGTTGTTGGTATGATTTTTGATAATCCTGAAATACCAAGAATAATTGTAAAAAGCTCTGAAAATGGAATGTATGCTCATGATGGTGTTTCTTGGTTAATTGAAAGAGACGCCTTCCAAACAGCAGATGATTTACAACCAGAGTGCAAAAAAATAAACGAAGCATTTAGTAGCTGGTATAAAAAACTTCCGCTCAATGAGCGAGAACATTTTACTAACGAACTCTTTGATGCACTTTCTGCAGGAGGAGCTCTTTACTTTAGCGACATACTGAGCTCAACTACAAGTATTCAACCAGTCTTGTCTGCTCTTGCTCGAACAGATCGAGAAACAAAAGAGGTTTTCTTTAATCTCATAAGTTCTCTCTTTAACGCATCAGCAGCCTCATTTATTGAGGGCTTTACCGAGTCCTCCCAAGTTGCGCTACTTGCATCTGCAATTTCAGAACGGTTTAACAGGAACAAAGAAAACTCTAATACTAATTAAAATGAAGAGTCTCTTTTTAGACCAGTAATACTTATAACAAGAGACGAAACTAAAGAGATAATAATCGAAGCAATAATTGCTGTTCCCAAGGAATTAATTGCCACTCCCGCATGAAACAAATTTCTAGAAAGAAAACTTGCAAGCTCGAGCATAAATGCATTGATAAACAAAGAAAAGATTCCAAGCGTAAGGATATTAATTGGCAACGAAAGCAACTTTACAAATGGTTTGATTCCAATATTAACCATTGCAAGTACCAATGAGAATAGAATAGGACCGGCCCAAGAACCACCTATGATAGTCATCCCGGGAAGCAAGGTACACGCCACAAGTGTAGCTATAGTAGTAACAAGCCATGTTGCAACAAATGTCATAGGAACTCTTTTCAAAAAGAGCCTGGTTTAACCAGGCTCTTAATAGTCTAACTATAAAGATTTAATTTACTCACCAAAGCCGTTATCAACAAGAGCAACGAGAGCATCGAGAGCAGCCTGCTCATCAGCGCCATCACAAGCAATCTCAATCTTAGTACCAGTACCAAGACCAGCAGCAAGAATCATCATGATGGATTTCGCATTAACGGGTGCAGAGTCCTTATCAACGTTCTTAAGAGTAACGTTGCTCTCAAACTTTTTTGCCTCAGAGACAAAAACGGATGCAGGACGAGCGTGAAGACCAGTTGCATTGATAATAGTAGTCTGCTTTGAAACCATAAGAAACTCCCCTTCCGGACTTCTAATATTCTCGAGAGGTTTTCTCGATAAATCGTTACTATCGTAACAAAATCTAACGCATTATAGCTAATCTTATTTCCAGAAATAATAAAATTAGACGATGAATTTAACAAAAGAGGGTAAAAATAGAGTAATTACATTATTTACGGGAGGTATTCATGGAAAACAATGAGGCAAAAAATTCCTCAGACAATATGATAAATTCTGAAAAAGAAGAATCTGTAAACGTTGATGAGCAACCTCAAGAATCAACTACTCAAAATATTCAAAAAATCGCACAAGAATCTTCTCAGGCAGTTGCAAAAAGTGTTGGTGATGCACTAGAAAATGCAACATCTGCTGTAGCAGAAGGATTTAAAGCTACAAAAAATGTCCACGATGCCTCTAAAGAAACAAATGCAGCACGTCAAAAGCTCAAGCATATACAAGAAAATCTTTCAGTGGACAAATCTGCACTTGAACACCGTACTCTTGTAAGCAATTCATTTGATGAAATTATTAATGCACAAGAGCAAATTCTTGCTGACACAAATAAAGAAATGTCCGAGCAAGCAGCGCAAGTTGATCTTCTTACGGTAAAGAAAAACCAGCTTATTCATCAACTTGAACAACAGAAACTTGATTCTGAAACAAAATTAAAGCCATATAAAAATGTGACACAAACTGCAAAAGGTAGACTTGACGATATTTCTAAAACAGTTTTGGAAGCACAGCACGCTGTTAAAAGCGCTGAAAATCAACTTAAAGAAATTACAGAAAAGCGTGATACCGCAATTTCTTCGGCTCATAAAGCTCTTGAGAACTCGCAAGCAAGACAAGAGTCGCTCCGTTCAGAAATACAGAAACTTAAATCTGATCCAGTTGCTAACAACAATGCTCTTATTCGTCTTGAAGATGATTTAAAAGCTGAACTTGCCCGTTCGGCAGAGGCACAAAAACAGGTAGAGGAAATTCGTCAATCATTCCAATCTTCACTCGAGATGGCACAAACACACTACTGGACACAAACTAAATCACTTGAATCTGCTCAATCATCAATTGATACAGCGCGCGAAGACTACAACAAAAAGAAACAAGAATATGAAGCAACTCTATCTGATTCCAATACAAAACAACGCATTATTCATAAAGACATAGAACAGATTGAATCGCAAATTAAAGCTGCAAAAGAACGTTTTAACGAAGCCGCAGAAAAACATGATGCCGCACAAGCTACCATAGAAGACGCACAAACCATCCATGACACTCCACAGATTACAGAACAGCTGAGGGAATCTGTCAATAAACAGACTGCTCTTGTCCAAGAAAAAGAGGATGATCTTAATAAACTCATTCATGGCGAGAAAATCTTACGCGCTACAACTCGCGGACAGCGTATTGGGTTTTTCCTCATCATCCTTGGAATGGTTCTTATTATCTTTCTTCTCTTTTGGATGCTTTTAAATCACCTGGGATAACGCATCACATCAATACCTCTTACACAAAAAGGAGATGTCCAAGCAGATGGATGTCTCCTTTTTGTGTAATGCCCACATTTTCCTAATTACACTGTCTTACTCAATAAACATTGCATCGCCAAACGACAAAAAGCGATATTTTTCATCTACTGCCTTCTTGTATGCAACCATAATCTGCTCTCTTGTTGCAAAAGCAGAGACAAGCATCATAAGCGTAGAGCGTGGAACATGAAAATTAGTAATCATAGCATCAACAACATGGAACGTAGAACCAGGCATGAGGTAAAGACTAGTTGTCGCATTTTCTCGAGCAACAATATCTCCTCTTTGAGTAACCTGTGCTGAATCTGAAGCATGCTCAAAACGGCGTGCTACAACCGGTTGACCAAAAATATCCGCACTTGATTCCCAAGTACTTTCAAGCGAACGGACACTCGTGGTACCAACCGCAATCACTCTATGTCCAGCGGCTTTTGTCGCCTTAATTGCATCAATTACCTCAGAGGGAACATGATAGCGTTCTGTATGAATAACATGTTTTGTGGGGTCATCTTCTGTGACAAGCCTGAACGTATCAATACCAACTTCAAGTTCAACTGAAGCCCACTGAACACCCTTTTCTTTTATTGCTCCTATCAATTCTGGAGTAAAGTGAAGACCTGCAGTTGGTGCAGCTGCTGAATGCTCATCCTGCATTGCATACACCGTCTGATATTTCTCTGGATCACCTTCGTACTGTGTAATATACGGTGGCAGTGGCACATGACCCGCTTCATGAATGGCCTGATCAAGCGTTCTATTTCCTTGCGCCTCAAAGCGAACCAACCGTCCGCCTTTATTATCGTCAACAAAGTCTTTAATAATCCCTGTTAAAACAATAGGCGAAGAATCAGGAGCATGAAGACCGCCTGCGCGGTATTCGATTATCGCTCCTGGCTTAAGACGTTTACCAGGATTTACAAGACATTCCCAAACATGGCCAAGGGCATCAATATCTTCTCGACGCTTAAGAAGTAACGTTTCAGAAACGCCACCAGTGTGTTGCTTTTTACCCACGAGACGAGCAGGCATAACACGGGTCTTATTGACTACAACTAAATCACCAGGCTCAAAATAATCAATAATATCCCCAAAATGCTTATGCTCTATAGAACCGTCTTCACGATGCAATACAAGAAGTCTACAGGAATCACGAGGCTCTGCAGGTGCCTGAGCAATACATTCTTCTGGCAAATCATAATCAAAATCATCAGTTCGCATGACGTGCTGCCTTCCTTGCGTCACGAGCTTCATGACGCTCAATTTGTGACTCTGCTGCAGAATACCTACAGCCGCAATAATTTTGTCGATACATACCAAGCTCCCGAGATTCTTTGGTTGCCTCAGCGTAATACGGCCTAAAATCTCTCCACACAGGGATAAGTCCATAAGCATGTGCAATAGAAATGAGCTCATCTTCACACGCATCAAAGAGTTGATAGGGCGAGACAGCCAATGTAGTAGATACGTATTCAAATCCACGCTCTACGGCCACACGACAACTCTCAGCTAATCGAATGGCATAGCATGCGCGACAGCGCTTATCGCGTTCAAATCTCTGTGGAGCAACGCTACGTTCCCACTTTTCACGTGGATCTCCTGCAATAATTACCTCAACATGAGCTTCCTCTCTTGCCCATATGAGAAGCGTTTGAAGTCTTTTATCGTGTTCTTCAATGGGTTGAATATTAGGATTTGTCCAACATATGGTAGGTTCAAATCCCTCTTCCCGTAAGTGTTTAAGTGGTTCAAGTGAACATGGTCCACAGCATGCATGGAGCAATAAGGGAGTTCCTTGTTTTACAGAAAGTGATTCTATTGAACGTAAGCCAACTGATGCCATTATTTTTTCTCGCCTTGTGCTCGATAGTATTTCCAGCCAACTATAGCGCAGGCGACTAACCATACAAAAATAGTTACAAGGCTTGCCTCAATACCAAATGATCCACCTGAAATAAGCTCTGATGAAGTAGGTGTTGCAGTTAAGAGAGTGGTTGGTA
>JABZIF010000099.1 GCA_015258485.1 Atopobiaceae bacterium
CTACCGGCGGATACAACGCTCACTCCGTGCGCGAGTTTATCCCCGTGCCAAGCCTTGAGGTCACCGTTGACCTTCTAGAGAAGCTTGTCGCTAAGTTTGCAACACGCTAATAAGCATATAACAGGGCAGTTTGCCATTCGTAGCTAGATTGCTACCGTCTACGCTCCCGTTCACTCTTGTCATTAGTTGGTAAGCGGGAGCGTCGCATAATGAGAGTTGCCTCTTGTTCTTTTTTTGAGATAAGGACAAAGTAGCAAGAACGGTAAAGCGAAGAAGTAAGGCACAACCTTACGGGCAATCATTATGGACGGCAGAAAGGAGGCTGCATGTTAGCTATTTTCTTTGGCATGATTGTACTTGCAGCCCCTAGTATAGCTGCATGTTTGGAGCACTCGGGAAATGTTGGTATTTCTGAGCGTAGGCATAGTCATCATGATACCTATGTTGCTCCCGTTTCTCTTACACGCTCTCTTATTTTTGATATGGCATTTGTGAGTGTAATTGCCGTTGTACTTGGATGGCTCTGCTACATAAATGTTTTCTCGGCAAGCGCCGATATCGTTTTAGCATTTTTTGCATCCTTCTCGGCAGTATTATTTGTTGCTTGGTATATTTTGAGTCGTTATAAAGTTTCACTTTTTGATGACGAGATGATTGTCGTGCCATTTTTTGGCCCTGAATTTACTATTCGCTACCAGGATATTCAACGAATGGAATGGTTTGGCGGTAGACGTGGAACAGGTTTTAAAGACCTACTTATTTGGACATCAGACACTTCAAAGGTGCGTCTTTCAGGTATGATTGGGTTGGATCAGGTGTTGCTTAAAATTGATCGATTTGACGTTTTGGCACACAGTTCTAATCTATAGCGTATGACGTAACGCGATGCATCGGGGGCGCCTTTGATTAAGCTTGTTTTATCTGATATGGATAATACGCTCGTGCCACTTGGTGCACGTCATGTGACAAAATTTACCCGTGATGCAATTCATACGTTGCTAAGCGAGACTGATATTGCTTTTGGGCCTAATACTGGTCGTGACTACGTTGAGCTTCTACGTCTTTTTAGCATGGATAAATCATGCCTTCAAACAGGCGTTATGTCTACAGGTAAACGTGTTATGTATAAAGGACAGACAGTTTCGTTAAAGGTTTTCTCGCATAAGACTTTGCAGCGGGTTGCCGATGTTCTTTCTGGCGAGAAGGACATGTTTTTGCTTTGTTATCCTGTGAAGACTAACTTGTTTAATCCGGCATATGTTGTAGGTCCAGTAGATGCAGCTAAGCTCGAGAAATATGAGCGTAAGTTGTTTTTTATATCTGGCATTGTGGATTCGGTTCCTGACGACATGGATTTTATTGCTGCAACCATTGCGTGTCCTGGGACTCCTGAAGATATGGAGCGTTGTCGCAAGTTGGTAACCGAGGCGTGTCCGGATATCAATTTGCTTTCGGTGGTTCCGCAGTGGTTTGATGTGTTGCCAAAAGGTGTGTCAAAGGTTTCAGGGTTTGAGGAATTGCTGGAAAAGACAGGGATTTTGCCTGAAGAAGTTATCGTTTTTGGTGATGGAGAAAATGATATAGAAATTTTAAAGAAGGTTCCGCATTCGGTAGCAGTGGCAAACGCAATTCCAGAGGTCAAAGCAGTTGCAAAGCATCACGTGGGTGCATCTGCAGATGATGGAGTTGCACACGCGTTGCTTGAGTTGGTTCGTGCGACAAAGGCAGGGGAGATTCCCCGTTTTATGGTGGAGAACTAGTATGATTAGACTCATTGCATCAGACATGGACGGTACGTTACTTGATCAGAACTCTGAAGTACCACCAGAGACATTTGAGCTTATTTGTGAATTACGTAAACGAGGCATTCACTTTGTAGCAAGTTCTGGTCGCCGCTACGATACACTGCGTTGGTTGTTTGAGCCGGTTGCAGATGAGATTGATTACGTTGCTTCTCTTGGTACACAGGTGTATGTCCAGAACAATGTTATTGATCGAGAGGTTTTCTCGTCAGCTTCTATTAGAAAATTGTTTGAACTTACCTCTGAATTTGATTGCATTCACTTGGTTGTGTATGACCGTACTCATACGTATTTGCTGGATGATCAAAGCTCATTTGTTCGAGAGTTGGATAAAGACTTACCTAACGCAGAGCGTGTGTTTGATCCGCCTTCACCTGACGTGAGTATTATTAAGGCTGCAGTATGCTGCGATTCTCGAGCCCGCTCCATGGATATGGCCATGATTCTTGAGCGTGAGATGGGCGACAGATTGTCATTCATGCCTTCTGGTGAGACGTGGATTGATGTGGTACCTCGTGGTGTAAATAAGGCTACGGGACTTGAACAAATTCGCAGGTATTATGGCATTTCTCGCCATGAGATTGCGGTTTTTGGCGATTCTATGAACGATTATGCCATGTTGCGTTATGCGGGTATCGCCTATGTTATGGATAATGCTCGTTATGCGCTCAAAGAGATTGCTACTGAGGTTATTGCGCCTAATACTGAGCAGGGCGTTCAGAAAGAAATGCGTCGTATTTTGGAAGAGTTGGCATAGTGGCATGTCGGTAGCTTATTGATACTTTGCGGTTATTCTGTGGGCAATTCGCAGGTATTCCTTGAGTTAGGGAATCGTAAGGTGAGAATTCTCGATTTGTGCGAGAAAAACCGGTAACCTGTGATAAACTTCTACAGTCATGGGCGATTGGCGCAGTGGCTAGCGCAGGTGCTTTACACGCACAAGGCCGGGAGTTCAAATCTCTCATCGC
>JABZIF010000100.1 GCA_015258485.1 Atopobiaceae bacterium
TAAAAGTCAAGGTAGGAAGCACTGTCGGTGCCGGTGACTCCGTTGTGGCAGCGTTTGCCTTTGCAGATGCACAGGGTCTCTCGACAGAAGACGCACTGCAGCTGGCCATGGCCACGGGCGCTGCAAACGTCATGGAGAGCGGAACTCAAGCGGCAGAGCGTTCGGTTGTGGATTCACTTATCAAGAAAGTCCAGCTCACGCGCCTGTGCTAGCACTTTTGAATTGCTACCAGGCTGCTTCTAGCTTACCTTGCATAAATTGCTGTCAAGCTACTTCTAGCCCATCTTGCCTAAAAAGTGCAAAGAATCTGTGTTTTGGACACAGATTCTTTGAGAAAATCAGGCAAATCTACAGATTCTTTGATATTTTCAGGCAAAAGCTACAGATTCTTTGCTGAAATCAGGCGCTTATAACATCACTCAAAATACCTACAGTTACTCAGAGACATACACCTCTACTCAGTAAAACTTTTAATCTCTTCAAGGCGATCAAGAGCAACTTTACGACCCGTCAAGTACAAAGAAAGCAGGGCTTCACCGGACTTCTCATTAACTTTAACCTCAACTGGCTCTGGAGGTTCAAGCACCAATACCCTACCCTCATTCTGCAGTTCAAAGAGCTGCTTTCTTTGATCCATATAACGCTCAGAACGAGAAGCCAATGCAGCTTCATAATATGGATATGCCGTATAGAACTGTGAACGAATGGCAATCTGCTCATTCATATCAGTTTTTACGTAATCGTGATCCTGCGTAACAATGACCAGCGCTTTCTTTGCGGGTTTATGGTCAGGAATAACAACAGGATGCTCAGCTTGACCATCGGGTAAACCAAGCGCCGCCGCAAAAGGAATTGAATCAGTTGTCCCACCATCAAGATAACGATGACCGTCGAGCTCTACCATACGAGAAACCGTTGGCATCGAAGCTGAAGCTTGAACCATCTTAATATCATCTGGCAGACTTTTTACATGCAGATATGCTGGAGTTCCAAACGTAACGTCTGACGCAACAGCATACATTTGCATAGGATTTGAATTGAATGCTTCGTTATCACAGGGATCAAGATAATTCTGGATTTCTTCGTACATAAACTCGCCGCCAGCGATGTTTCCCGTTGTAACTAGCGAACGAAACGACATAAATCGAGGATCATCTCTAAATGCCAGCATGATGCGCATAGCACGGCCAATTTGCTTTGATTTGAAACTCACAGAATTAATAGCACCAGCAGAAGTTCCCCATACACTTTCAAAGTTTGTAACGCCCTTCTCGCGAAGTACATCCAAAACGCCAGCAGTAAAAATACCTCGGTAGCTACCGCCTTCCAAAATAAGCGCGGTAGATGAAGTATTTTGATTTTTGCTCAAAGACGTACCGTCCAAAGCTTCATTGTTTGCGACGTCTTTATGCAATAACTTTGTATCATGCTGACTTACCATGAGTACCTCCAAAGCGTTAACTCAAGTGTACCCAACAATTAACTCAACCTACTCTTGTGTTTTTATTTCTGCACATTTTAATTTTTTTCATCACAAAAAAGCAGGTAAACTACTACGCAACTGAAAGTTGACAAATTTCCAATCACACTTGGTGGCAAGCAACTGAGTCTTTTCTTACAGTAAAATCATCACATGTGAATCCGATTCAATACTTCAATCCATCATTGATAGAAAGGAACAACCATGTTACTGAGCGAGAAAATCATGAGCCTCAGAAAGCGGAATGGTTGGTCACAAGAAGAACTTGCACGACAGCTTAATGTTTCAAGACAGTCCGTTTCCAAATGGGAGTCTATGGCTTCCATGCCAGATATTCAAAAGATAATGACTATGAGTGAGCTCTTTGGTGTCTCAACCGACTATCTGCTTAAAGATGAAATGGAAGATCTCCCTGCAACTGCAGCATCTTTAGACTCTGCAGAAACCTCAAGTGAGAGTGCTACTCCCGAATCTTCTTCACAAACTAATGAGAAAGACAACTACTCCTCCACAAAGATTAAAGTTTCTCTGGATCTAGCAACGGAATATTTGGATACTATTGAAAAGACATCTCGTACAACAGCCTTTGCCGTTATGCTCTTTATCTTAGGTCCTGCGATTCTTGGGTCGCTTGCCACCTACGGAAAAACTCAAACAGATTTTAATCTCACGATTATCAATTCAGGTGCACTCAATACATCCAACCTTCTTAACATCATAGGTGTTTCTATTATGATGCTCTGCATTGCAGCTGGTGTAGGCCTTCTGATTTTACAGAACGTAAAACTTTCACCATTCAAAGAACTTAAAGAAAATACCCTTGATCTGCAATATGGTGTTGAGGCAGCTGTTAAGCGACGCGCTGAATCTACAAAGTCCCTGCGCTCTTTTCAGCAAGCTGCTGGAGTTTGTCTTACTATTCTGAGCTCTATCCCTTTTGTTATCGCATCGTATTTTGAAACTGGTCTTTACTTCTCAATAGGATTTTTTATCGCCATGTTCATGGTTGCTTTTGGGGTCTTTTTGCTTGTTAATTCCGGTATTGCCAAAAGTAGCTACAATGTTCTTCTCCAAGAAGAAGACTATTCAAATAGCGAGAAAATCTCCAAAAATAAACAAAAGTCTATCTACGCTCAGTATAAGCAATATACGCAAGCTTACTATGTAGTTATCACACTCATGTATCTTGGCTATAGCTTTATTACCTATGACTGGGGTAG
>JABZIF010000017.1 GCA_015258485.1 Atopobiaceae bacterium
ACAAAAGACTACTTAGGCAAAAATAGATTTATTCAAATGATTCAACTTATTTGTTGGTACTATTCATCTGGCCATCATCTGTAACAACATCAGAGTCTGGCACTCCCAGCAGACGTTGCATTACCAGCTCTGGGCTTGTCTCGCTATATTTAACCAAAGAAGTAATACGCTCCTGCATGTAATACTCGTGAAGTTCCTCTTCAAGAATGCGAATACGTTCACGCAGTTCATCAATAAGATCGTCTTTCTCCACAGCTCGCTCGCGCATATCCAAAATACGTACCACACCAGCAAGGTTAATGCCCTCATCGGTAAGCTTAGAAACAAGATTCAACCGATCAATATCAGCACGAGAATACAGACGTGTGTTGCCTCTAGAACGGCCCGGATTAATCAAACCCTTTTGCTCGTATACTCTAAGCGTCTGCGGGTGCATACCTGTAAGTTCAGCTGCAACGCTAATCATATAGAGCGGTTTATTACGACCGTCATCTTTTTTGCGTGCCATTACCGCTCCTTTCGGTAGCTTCGCTCATCAGCATCGCACAATGCCTGAAGAGCGTCCCGCTCCTTCTTGGAAAGCTTCGTTGGGATTTTCACATCCACTGAAACGTATAAAGCACCACGAGCTGACGAATTCTTTACGCGAGGCGCTCCCAGTTCCTTAAACCTAAACGTCTTTCCCGTTTGTGTTCCTGCAGGAACTTTAAGTCTTACTGTGGTTCCATCAGGTGTTGGCACATCAACGGTGGTTCCTAACGCAGCTTCATACATACTCACAGGTAGTTTCATGCGCACGTCAGCACCATCTCGCGAGAAAATCGGATGAGCGGCAACGTTAATAGTAACTTCAAGGTTACCTCGTGGACCGCCATTCACGCCAAACTCGCCACGTTTTTTGTATCGGAGCTTCATACCATCATACGCACCAGCAGGCACCTTGATGGTAAGTGACTGCTCTTCTCCTGTTGAAGGAACCTTGTATGTTGCTTTACGAGAAGTTCCCTTAAACGCCTCATCAAATGATATGTTAATGGACATAGTAAGGTCACTGCCAGCCACGGGCCTGTTGGCTCTGCCTCCAAAAATATCAGCAAAGTCAAAGCCACCCGCTCCAGCGCCACCACCAAATCCACTAAAGAAATCAGCAAAATTAGCGCCATCTACATTTGTGGTGTAGGTATAACCACCTCGACGTCCACCGGTACCTACGCCTGGAATTCCCCCAAACATAAGCATCTGATCATACTCTTGACGTTTTTTCTTATCAGAAAGCGTGTTATACGCCTCTGAAACTTCCTTAAACTTAGTCTCATCACCGCCGCGATCAGGATGATACTTAGCGGCAAGTTTTCTAAATGCTCTTTGAATATCAGACTTCGAGGCGTCGCGCTTCACGCCAAGAACGTCATAAAAATTTTTACTACCTGCCATTCAGCACGGCCTCCTCTCTTAGAACAACTTACTTAACATCAGAATTAGAATCGGATTCTGAACCAGTATCTGAATTGGTAGCTGAGGCTTGTTCGTCTTGCTCAACAGGACGCTTTGGGCCACCGTGAGTAACCGTAACCATAGCAGTACGGATATCCTTTCCGCCCATGCGATAACCTTTCTGATACACCTGAGCTACCGTCTCATCATAAACCTCAGTATCTTCTACGCGACCAACAGCCTGATGTGCCAGAGGATCAAAAGGCTCACCAACAGGATTAACTACCTCAACGCCCTCTTTGTTCAGGACACCCACCAGCTTGTTACACACAGCTGAAACGCCCTCAACAAATTGCTGAGCCTGAGGATCATCTAATCCTTGTGCATGCTCAAGCGCACGCTCTAAATCATCGATAACTGGAAGCAACTCAACTACCAACTTCTCTGTAGCACGCTCACGTTCATCAAGACGCTCTTGAGCAGTACGGCGACGATAGTTATCCCAGTCAGCTTGTAGACGTAGGAAACGATCATTTGCTTCAGCAGCCTGCTTTTTTGCCGCATCAATCTGATCAGAAGCAGAATTGAGCTCACTCTGCAAGCGATCACGCTCTTGAGCCGCACGATGAGCATCGGCAGCAATCTCCGCCTCAGCAGTTTCTTCTCCGCGACGAATTGCTTCAGCAACCATCTCTTCTTCAGTCATAGAATGGCTATCTGTAGAGCTATCATGGCTACGGTTAGCAGCGTCATCACCATCAAGTATTTGACTTACTGTATCATCACCAGTCACACCAACGGCACCAACAGAAGCTGCCCCGTTATTCTCGTTATCATAGGTAGCGTCAATTTTCTTTTCATCATTCTTTGACACTGCCCTCACCTCCCTCTATGTAGAAGGCGGCCTAACGTCTCCGCCAGCCGCCTCCGAGTCAGTTGTGTTTCATGCGCCGAGTCTTTTGCGCTTGACCGCCACAACATACGTTTACATGTAGTCAACACACCTTGAGGCATATGCCGAGAAACTCAGATTAGTTCTGGTTCTTATCGTCGTCGACAACCTCGTAGTCTGCATCAACAACATCTGAATCAGACGAATTACTTGTCTGAGGGTTCTCATTACCTGCAGTCTGAGCCTGAGCATCCGCATAGACAATCTCTGCGAGTTTCTGACCAACCTCAGTGAGCTTCTCGCCAGCTTTCTTGATGGCCTCAATATCAGTACCCTCAAGAGCCTTTCTTGCCTCAGCAACAGCCTCGTCAACAGACTTCTTCTGATCCTCAGGGACCTTATCACCCAGATCTTTGACGGTCTGCTCGGTACTATATGCCAGGGAGTCTACCTGATTACGAACCTCAATCTCGTCCTTACGCTTCTTGTCTTCTTCTGCGTGAGACTCTGCGTCTTTAACCATACGATCAACTTCATCATCAGACAAAGCGGTAGAACCGGAGATGGTAATCTCTTGAGACTTGTTAGTTGCCTTGTCCTTTGCAGTAACCTTCAAAATACCGTTAGCGTCAATATCAAAGGTAACCTCAATCTGAGGAGTACCACGACGAGCTGCAGGAATACCGGTAAGGTTGAACTTACCAAGGCTCTTATTGTCTGAAGCCATCTCGCGCTCACCCTGGAGGACGTTAACCTCAACGGAAGTCTGGTTATCAGCTGCGGTTGAGTAAATCTTTGTAGCTGAGGTTGGAATGGTAGTGTTGCGATCAATGACCTTGTCAACTACACCGCCAAGAGTCTCAACGCCCAAAGACAAAGGAGTTACGTCGAGTAACAAGATACCCGAAACATCACCAGTAAGAACGCCACCCTGAACAGCTGCACCGTCAGCAACAACCTCATCTGGATTGACAGACATGTTTGGCTGCTTACCGGTCATGGTCTTGACCAGGTCCTGAACTGCTGGCATACGAGTGGATCCGCCAACTAGAATGACCTCACTTACGTCAGAGATCTGAAGTCCTGCGTCCTGAAGTGCCTTAGTAACAGGAGTCTTGCAGCGGTCGAGAAGATCACGGGTAATGCGCTCAAACTCTGCACGAGTCAGAGTGTAATCAAGGTGCTTAGGACCAGTTGCATCAGCGGTAATGAATGGCAGGTTAATCTGTGCCTGCTGAGCACTGGAGAGTTCCTTCTTAGCGTTCTCTGCAGCTTCCTTGAGGCGCTGAAGTGCCATTGGATCCTTACGGAGGTCAATGCCGTTATCGGAGTTGAACTTGTCTGCAAGCCAGTCAATAACGCGCTGATCCCAGTCGTCACCACCAAGGTGATTATCACCGTTAGTTGCAAGTACCTCTACAACACCATCGGCAAGATCAAGTAAGGAGACATCGAAGGTACCGCCACCAAGGTCAAAGACGAGAACCTTATGGTCCTGATCTTTCTTGTCCAGGCCGTAAGCAAGTGCTGCTGCAGTTGGCTCATTGACGATACGCTGAACGTTAAGGCCAGCAATCTTACCTGCGTCCTTAGTTGCCTGACGCTGAGCATCGTTGAAGTATGCAGGAACAGTAATAACTGCATCAGTTACAGGCTCACCAAGATACTTCTCAGCATCTGCCTTCATTTTAGAGAGGATCATTGCACTAATTTGCTCTGGGGTGTAGTCAACACCCTCAATCTCTACAACTGCACGACCATCAGTACCGGCCTTAACTTTGTAAGGTACGGTCTTAAGCTCTGACTGAACCTCGTCAAACTTACGGCCCATAAAACGCTTGATAGAGAAGACAGTGTTAATTGGGTTAGTAACAGCCTGGTTCTTTGCTGCTTTACCAACAATACGATCACCGTCTGTACGGAAACCGACAACGGAAGGAGTTGTGCGATCCCCCTCTGCGTTTACGATAATGGTTGGCTCGCCGCCCTCAAGAACAGCCATAGCCGAGTTTGTAGTACCAAGGTCAATTCCAAGAATCTTTCCCATATTTGTTCATCCTTTCCTATGTACGTACTCCGTTTGGCAAGAAACCCCACAGGTAGATGACCTGAAAAAGGGTACAAGCTAACCGTGAACACGTACTGTATTTCTGCTTTACGGTTTTGCTTATACCCCTATGTCTGACTTATATACATAATCTAAGTCAGTTTGTTATAGATTTTTTCACCAACGATTTGTAGCCACTGGTGGATTTATTTGAACTGTCTTAACTCTTACACATTTGTTCTAAAAATTCTGATACAGCTGCAAAACTATTCGTATTAATCTGCCTAATAAATTCGGAACCAATTACTGCTCCATCAGCGCCATTTGCGAGAACTTCTTTTACACCCTCATTGTCTCTTATTCCAAATCCTACAAAAGCAGGCAAATCAGAAAGCTTTCTTAGCCTTTTGATTGTCTCAACATACGCATGTTGACTTGATAAATCTCCTCCTGTTTTACCTGCAGCAGATACCACATATGCAAAATGAGTAGATTCATCAACGGCTTGCTCCATCTCTGAATCCGACATAGATTCAGAGAATATTCTTACAACTCCTGAGTAATCATTACGGGATTGAACACCATCAACACAAAGGACTGCATCGTAAATCCAATAGGGAAGCTCTTTAACTTTAAAGTTTTCCAATCCCTCTGCATACGTCATAAGCACAATACGAGAGGAAAAGATCTTTCTTACCTTAGAGAGCTCTTCTCGAACAATATCGACATCCAGCTTAGATAACATCAGTTTGTTTGCCTTTTTGATTGTCTCCCCATCCATAAAAGGGTTGCCTACTGGTAGACCAATCTCGAGGCATCCGATACCGTGTCCTTCAATTTCTTGAAGGACACGGTAGAACATTTCCCAATTTGGGTACCCCAGCGGCAAGTACAGCGCCAGTTTCCTTGCTTGTCCATTGTGCTTATTACCGCTGGAATACTTTTGCATTAGAGATCCTTAGAGTGGAAGGGCATGGAGAATGAAGCCAAGAAGTGGGCCATATACACAATAGTCGGTCTCAGAGAGAATACGCATAATCGGCTCATAAGATCCAACAAATGGAAGCAGCAAAGCTTGGCCAAAAATAAGAATGAAGCCATTGACAAGAGAGCCAATTACTGCACCCCTAGCACCACCATGAGCATTACCAAAAATTGCAGTTGCTGCACCAGTAAAGAACGTTGGAATAAGCGCTGGGAAAACAATAATTGGATATCCAACTGCAGCAAGAATTACCATGCCTACAAGTCCAGATAGAAGACTGCAAAGGAATCCGACAATCACGCAAGTTGGATAGCCTGGGAACAACAGCGGAACATCCAGACCAGGCTTTGCTCCAGGGATAATCTTATCTGCAATACCGTGGAATGCTGGAATGATCTCTGCAAGCATCATTCGAACGCCAGTAATAATAACAGTAATCCACATACCAAAGCTAATTCCCTGAAGAATTGAATAGACCAAGACGTCCTGTCCTCCAGAAATGTTTTCCATAACCCATGCAGGATCTGCAACAATGCTTACGCAAAGGAAGAGCAAAGTCATTACCAGCGTTAGAGCAATAGTCATCTCGCGAAGGAAAGCAAACTGCTTTGGAATTTTGATCTCTTCAAGGTCATGCTCTTTGTTACCAAAAGCTTTTGCAAGATATGTAGAAATCAGCAGACCAGTAGAACTTGAATGAGCAAGAGTGATCTCTTCTCCACCCTTAACACCCTTAATGCAGTGATTAACATAGGCACAAGAGAAGGTCATATAGCATCCGAGAAGGACTGAGCCAACCGCTACAATTCCCCAGAAATCAAGCGGCGTGTTGTACTTAAGGAGCGCAGCAATCAGACCTGCAAAAAAGAATGCTACATGTGCTGAAAGATGAACAAACTTGAATTTTGTAAATCTAGCCAAAAGTAAGTTGATCAAAAATCCGAATGCAAAAATAAGAGAGAGCTCTGTGCCAAGATCGGTCATATATTCAGCACTAGCAGTACCAATATCAGTGGCAGGAACAGAACCATTTCCGAAAGCTTTTCCGATCATTGTTGCCAAGGGCAAAAGCGCCATTCCAAGCGTTTGTCCTCCAACATTGACCATTGTGAAGCCAATCATCGCCTTAATTGCAGATGGAAGAAGCTGGCTCCATTGCCTTTTCATTGCAATCATTCCGATTACAACGACTAATCCAATGATAAATACCGATTGGCTTAGATAATGATTGACGATATAAAGAAAAATCTCCATGACACTATCCTTCCATCTGATTAATGTGCTGCATTAGCTGATCTTTTAGATACGCCTTATCCATCATGTTATCGATGCGAATTATTGGAACAGAGTTATCCCTCAGTGCATCGGCAAAGTCTGATGTGGTAATAATCAAATCATATGCAGAAGGATCTACAGAGCCGATGTCGGACGCATCAACAGTTCCGTCGATTCCTTCGGCATCTAAAATTTGCTGAGTAAAGAGCCGCATCATCATGCTACTTCCAACACCAGCGCCACATACTGTTACAACCTTGATCATAATTGCCTACCTCCTACTTGTAATTGCAATTACTTCAGCAGCTTTTTCTGCCTTTAATATCTTCTGGACATTTTCTTCATCACTTAGAAGCTCTGCCAAATCTGCAAGCGCATTCAAGTGCGTTTGATGATCGATTGCGCAAAGAGCAACCACTAGCTGAACAGGGTCATTCTTTGGGTGACCAAAATTTACTGGCTGCTCAAGGGTAATAAGCGAAAAGCCAATGCCTAGAGCGCCTTCTTCTGGTCTTGCATGAGGCATTGCGATACCTGGGGCAATAACAATATAAGTTCCGTTGATTCGGACATTTTCTATCATTGCCTCAATGTACTCTTCCTTTGCAACACCTTTTTTAACTAGTAATCTTCCAGCCTCTCTAACTGCATCATCACTGTCTTTGGCACAATAATGTGTCTCAACTAAGTCTTCTGTAAGGACCTCTTCTAGCATTGGGAAATACCTTTCTTCTTTATCCTGTTTAGGTAAAAAGCCTAAATACTCTTCAAGTTTTCGCTTCAAAATCTCTTCATCAGATTTACTAAGGACAATCGTTTGAGAAACAATAGACATAATTTCATCTGAGGAAATAATTCTTTCGCTCACTCTGAGAACATTTTCAATTTTTCTTTGATCTCTTAAATCAAACTGAGGAGAAACTTCAACAACCTTGACGTTCTTAGACGTAAAAGGAAACGTGCTGACAACAAAATCAACGTTGTGACTTTCCAGCCATTTCTGTGCTTCATTCGATCCGAATGTCCCAAGTACTGAAACTTCATACTTTGACTCTAACCTTGAAGACACTATTTCAGATGTAGCTACACCGGTGTGACACACTACGATAACCTTAGGTCTCAGCTCAATAGGTTTTTTTGTTCTTTCCTGAGAAGCCATGAAGAACATAGTAAGAAATGCAATTTCGTCTTCAGAAAAGGATATTGAAAGCCCTTTTTCCAAAACAGAAATTGATTCAGCTGTTGCTCTATATAAGTCTTCGAACTCATTTATCACGTAATCCAAAAGCGGATTGTATATTGCCTCTCCACTTACAGCACGCCAGTACGCAGGTCTTAAGTGATTTAATATGCTTTCAAATAGCTTGTCATCATTAGAAAAATTCGACTCTGTAACCAGTTGATCCATTTTATCTATGAATTCAGATACTAAAATCCGTAACTTAATCCAATTTTCGGAAATATAATCGCTCATTCCAACAACTGTTGATTCTCTAAACTTTGCTGAAAGGAAATACAGTTCATTCTCTGTAATTTCTTGACCATACAGTCCTTTTAATTGTTCTATACATTTATTTACTGCACCATATTCAGGGCTGCCCAGTAAATCCTCTTTATCAATGTTATAAGGAAGGCAAAGTTGTTTATTTTCTTTAAATCTTGCAACAGATACAAGCATGTAAGCAATTAACTTTTGTTGAGCATTTTCTGAATATTCAACTTGAAGACAATTTGATATTTCATCTATCGAGTTCTTTATTTGATTGAGCTTCTCATCATCTTGTTCACTTATAAACGCATATAAATACGGCCAATCTTTTGTTAAATAATCAGCAAAAAGACCTCTTATTTTGAATTCATTGCCTGTGACTGACACACCTTTGAAAGGAGTGGTGTCTAAACGGATGTCCCTTCCAATGAAATTCCTTTTAATTTCATCCAAATCCCTCTGGATTGTATTTTTTGAAACCCCAACAACTTGCTGAAGCTCTGAGATTGAAATCTCCTTTGCCCACAAGATAACAAGGTCAAGAATAACCCGTCTTCTCATTTCTGGATCAAGATAAAAAATATCGTCTTTTTTCACCAGCTCCGAAAACTCAATTTCAATTGGAGCTTCATATATCAAAACACCTCTAGTATTTTGAATTGAGGTGTGACCTTGAGAAATCAAGAGTTGATTCAAAGTAGATAAGTCTTTATATACAGTTCGAGAGGATACATTGTGCTGCTCTGCAAATTTCTCAACAGAAATCTGCTCAGCTTCTCGACACAATATATTAAAAAGATTTTCCACTCGACTTTTCATTTTATTTTCACCTCATAATTAGGTTATATGCCGTTCCAGACTCGAACAAATATCATTTTATTCACCCACTTTGAAGTAGATGGGAAACCTTACATATATCAAAGTATTAATGATTTTTTCTATTCAATCCGCTCTTTAACTAAAAAATAAGGCCTCAATGATTGCTCATTGAGGCCTTTCCTTTAAAACTAAATATTTTTACAACCTTATCCCAACAACGTATCTCTACCATAAGCTCCGCTCCATGAAGCAGAAAACTCATCAACAGCAATCTGAGTACCTGGATGGTTAATCATTGCAAATGCAACCTCAGGTGGAACAGTAACAGAGTGAATGCCTGAGGCAATAAGAGTATGAACCTGCTCAACGTTCTTAAAGGAAGCTGCAAGTACCTTGGTATGCTCGAAACCTTGAGCCACAAGCATCTGAAGTAGATCAAGAACCTGACCAATACCATCGCTATAGTTGCACATGCGGTTAACGTAAGGCGCCAGATAATCTGCGCCGTTCATTGCTGCAAGAAATGCCTCGTCAGCGGAATAAATTGCGGTTGCAAGAACACCAAGACCTTCAGACTTGAGCTGCTTAATTGCCTTGTAGCCATTGTGGGTAACAGGAATCTTTACATAGGTATTCTTTGGACGAAGATTACAGATGTAACGCGCCTCCTCAAGCATCTGCTCATAATCAGTTGAAACAACTTGAATAAAAAGCTTCTGCTCTGAACGCAGATACTCAACAAACTCCTTAATTACCCGCTCTGACGTCTTCCCACTCTTAGCAATAATAGATGGATTGGTTGTAATACCATCGATAGTCAGCAACTCATCTAACTGTTTAACTGCATCTAAATCTGCCGTATCTAAAATAAATTCCATACTAAGCTTCCTTAATTACTGAAGAGTATTTATACTTTGACCTTCTTAGTCATTGTACTTCTCGCCAATAATTATTAGTTCAGCTTATCTCTAAATGGTTACTCAGAACTTGATGTCTCGTCTATTTCTTCCGCTATGCTACTCGTAGATTCAACTAACTGTTTTTTATCATCTACATTATCGGCGGACTCGGTAGGAGGAAACGTAACTGTAAACACAGCACCTTGTGGGGTATTCTCGTCTACTGTAATGGTGGCATTATGCCGCTTTAAAATAGTCTTTACAAGAGAAAGTCCAATGCCTGCACCGCCAAACTCCCTGGAACGAGACTTATTTACTCGATAGAATGGCTCAAAAATAAGCTCTCTTTGCTCTGGAGTAATGCCTTCTCCCGTATCTGAAATAGTTATAACACTCGCCTGATCCTCGGCTGTCATTGTAATGTTAACCGAGCCCTCTTCGTGGTTATAACGGATGGCATTTTCTACCAAATTATAAAAGGCACGATACAACAAATTAGTATTTCCTCTAACGGTAAGAGGCTGCGATTCAACACAAATACTAACCGTATTTTTTTGAGCAATCGGCTCAAGATCATCCACAACAGTTTTTATCACTGAATTGAGCGGGACATCCTCAATCTCTCCCAATTCTGATGTTTCAGTAAGCTCTAGGAGACTTGTAATAATTGCAGAAAGACGACTCGTATACGTCTCCATCGTAGCTATAAGTTCATCGTATTCTTTCTGCTCACGATCTTTTTTCTTAAACACATCAAGTTTAGTCTGGAGTACTGCAAGTGGGGTTCTTAACTCATGAGCTGCGCTAACCGAGAAACGACTCTGCATTGCAAATGCTTCACTCAATTGATTAGTCATTTGATTAAACGACTTTACAAGCTCTTGAATCTCTTCTCCCGCACCATCAATCTCTATAGGATGAGCAAGGCTATCGGGGCCAATTTCTTTCATGTGAGAAGAAAGTTTTTGAATGGGTTTTGTGTAATGTCCTACCAAAAAATAGGCTGCACAACTCCCGCCAATAACTACAAAAAGCAAAATAGCCAGTGCATCCGATAAGATTGAGCGCTCAATTCCAGCCACATCTAAAACAATAGAAAGATTGCCTTGGTTAAGAGAATTTGTTGCCGCAAGCTCAAGCAATTGTGCTGTTGAGCGATATACAAGCCACGTTAAAACGGCACAACAACACATGAGGAGAACGACTATAAGAAAGGTCAGCTGAGTACGCAGTGACCGAGTCGACTTTATAACCTTCTCTTTAATCTTCATGAGTATCGTCCTCCTTCAGATAATAACCCTCTCCCACTTTGTTCAGAATTGGGTCATATCCAAGAGCTTCTCGCAACTTTTTTCTCACTGAAAAAATATGTACGCGCACGGAATTACTGAACAAATCCACGTTGCTATCCCATGCATGAGCCAATAATTCCTCGCTGCTTACCACATTGCCGGCATGACGCATAAGATATTCCAATATTGCAAATTCTTTTTTTGTGAGACTTATCTCAATATTTTTAGCAAACGCCTTTCGAGCCGCTGTATCAAGACGTAAATCTCCAGATACAAGTAGAGTCTCTGCGTGGCTATATTCGCGACGCAATAAATTTCGAATACGGGCTTCTAACTCTCCAAAAGCAAAGGGTTTCACCAAATAATCATCTGCACCTGCATCTAAACCAACAATACGATCTGTTACTGATGAACGAGCAGAAAGAATCAATACCTTTGTTTCAGAATGTTGTTCTCTCAACGTGCGCAAGAGATCCAAACCATCAATACCGGGAAGATTGAGGTCAAGCAAAATGAGGTCATACTGCTCCATCTGAGCCATCTCAAGTGCTCTCGTTCCGTTATCTATAAGATCAACGTAATAACCATCAATCTCAAGACCTTCTCCAATGGACGAAAGCAATTCTCGCTCATCTTCTACAACAAGAATCTTCAAATCTTCCCTTTCACACATCAGATAAATGAAAAAATAATCGCTATAAACTATTAAAACTATTTTAGACCGTTATGTGCTATTAACTAACTCTAGTATGCGCTTGAGTCAGAATCCCACCTTACCTAACCCAAGCGCAATTGATACCACCTTCAAAACTAAACCGCTACCATCCGAGTCAATAATGTCTCAAATAATTGTGACATATACGAGCTATTTACTTGCTTTGTGCAAGAGCTTGCTCAACACGCTTTTGAAGTTCACTACCATCGAGTTTGCTTGCTCCACCAGTAATGGGGTCTCCTACGAGCTTTCCATTCTGATCAATAACCATAGTTGTAGGGAACGCTGTTAAACCTTCAATGATTTTGCCGCCATCAGTCTTAGGATCAAGAGCAACGTTACCGTACGACACGCCCTGCTTTGAAAGAATATCCTGTGCTTCTTTCTTTGCGTCATCTGTATAAGCGGCCTCGGCGTTTACGCCCAAAACATCAACGCCCTTATCTTTGTATTTATCGGCAAGCTCCTGAAGAAGAGGCATTTCCTGTATACAACCCGTGCATCCATTAAACCAGAACGATAAAACGGTAACTTTATTCTTCTTGAAGGTCTCATTGTCATACGTTGTTCCAGAAGAAATATCGGTTGCCTTGAATGTTGGGAATGTGTCGCCATCTTTAAGATGCAGTTTAGAAGCTGCCTCAGGAGGGACCTCAGAGGAATTTTGCTGCTGCTCAGAGGATGATGGTGCTGTTGATGTCCCTGTATCTTTCTTGGGGTTTGCGTTACAGGCAACTAAGGTAACTACCATAAACGCTCCAACAACGTACACTAGAGATTTCATTGCAAACTTTTTCATAACACTTTCCTTTCTAGGATACTTTTCTACTTGTCCCACGCTTTTAGGGCTCACTTATATGAACAACAACCGGCTGGTCGTTTCATATCTTTATAGATGCTTAATGCTCTAATTCCGCAGTTCATAAGACCACTCACAGACTGCTATTCAACAGTATTTGCTGCATCTTTTTGCTGCATTGTTTTAACTGCAGCTGCCTTTGCTGCTGCAACTTTATTCGACTTTGCTATCTCGTTATTCATCAACATGAGCTTGGTGTCAATTGCATGTACCGGACACGCCTTAACGCATTCTCCACAGCGAATACATTCAAGAGACGCATCATTTTTAGTGATATCCACATCCATCTTGCATACACGAGCACATTTTCCACACTGGATGCAACTGTCTTTATCAACGCGATACTGCAAGATAGAAATCCGATTAAACAATGAATAAAAGGCACCGAGCGGACAAATCCATTTACAAAATGGGCGATAAAACATGATGCTTAGAAGCACAACCGTGGCCAAAATACTAAATTTCATAGTAAACAGTTTGCCAAGTGCTGCCTTAATACCATCATCTGCAAGGGAAAGAGGAATTGCTCCCTCAAGGATTCCCTGTGGACAAATGTACTTGCAAAAATAAGGGTCTCCCATTCCTACAGCGTTTGTAACCAAAGCTGGAAGAGCCCATACCGCCACAATTAAAATGACGTATTTCAAATAACGCAACCATTTAAACTTTTTTGTACTAAATTTCTTAGGGAAAGGAATTTTATGGAGAAGGTCTTGTACCCACCCAAAAGGACAAAGAAATCCGCAAACAAATCTTCCCAACAAGGTTCCAATTAAAATCAAAATTCCCGTTATGTAATACGAGAAGCTAAATTTAGAAGATCCGACTACTGCCTGGAATGCTCCAATAGGACATGCACCCGTTGCCGCCGGACAAGAATAGCAATTAAGCCCCGGAACGCAAACCGACTTAAGTGATCCCGTATAAATAGTTCCTTTTATAAAATTGGGGATATGCGGATTAGTAAGAAAGGCGGCGAATGCCTGTACAACACCCCTTTTACTAATAAATCCCCATACTTTCTTTCCAAGAGTCTGTGCTCCTGCAAATAATTTCTTCACAGGCCCACCTACCCAATACCCACACACTCAAGGCAAATCCTTACTGCTTTAGCAAAAACAGTCTGAACCTCACCCCGAGACGCCCCATACACCACAAAAATAATGCCCAGAACCAAAAACATAATTGGCATAAAACGCAAACGAAAGTTTTTTGTAAAGTCCAGCTTTGCTTCCATGGCTCTCCCTTCTCTGTAGTAACCAGTACAACAGAAAGGGTGTTAAATCAGTGTTAAGCTAATTTACATTTTTATATGAAGGTAATTTTGAACATGAACTATCACATAGATTCTGTTCAGAATTTGTCTGTCCATCAACTTCAAACTCAATTCTGTGCCTTCAAGAATAAAAATACCTTGGAACAGCCATAAATTTAGAAAAAGCTGACAATCTTTATAGATTGTCAGCTTAAGGTCAGCGTGCTTTACAATAAAAAGTGAATGTAGGCCTCATCTCACACAAATCATATGTTGCCAAAACCATTACTTATCGTATGTTCTTTAATGAATTGCATCCTCAAAGAATTCCCACGCCTCATTATCAGTTGCACCCTCGTGAACAATCATACGGACAGCCTCAGCCATCTGCAGAGGATGAGTGCTCTGGAAGATGTTGCGGCCCATGTCAACACCGCGTGCGCCCTTGCGGATAACGTCATATGCAAGGTGCAGAGCATCGCGCTCAGCAAGTTTTTTACCGCCAGCAACAACAATTGGAACTGGGCATGCTGCAACAACTTCTTCAAAGTCTTCGCAGTCATAAGTCTTAACAATCTGGCAGCCCATCTCAGCAATAATACGGGTTGCAAGCTTAAAGAAGCGACCAGTACGCTCCATGTCCTTACCAACAGCGCAAACGCCAAGTGTAGGAATGCTATAGCGGAAGCCAGCATTAATGACCTGACTCAGGTTGTCAATACTAGAGAGCTGGCCATCAGCACCGATGAAAGTCTGAACAGCCATGCAATCTGCATTCATACGGATAGCGTCCTCAATGTCAACAGCAACAACCTCGTGAGAGAGATCAGCCTGAAGCATAGAAGAACCTGAAGAAACGCGCAGTGCAATACCCTTAGAAATCTCAGGGGAAACACAGGTTCTAATTGCACCACGAGTACCCATGAAGCAGTCAACATAAGGAGCAAGCTGTGGAAGCAGCAGGTCAAGA
>JABZIF010000101.1 GCA_015258485.1 Atopobiaceae bacterium
TCAACCTGGATGAGGTTGGCATAAATAGTGGTTTCTCCACCTTCTGTTTCAAGCATATCACCACGAGAAAGTGCAGATACAATGCCTGCAGAAACAGAATGATCAAGGCCAAACGGACTACCAACACTCATAACCCAGCTACCAGGGGCTAGGTTATCGGAATTGCCAATCTCAATTGGAGTTACACTATCTCCCTTGAGATCAGCATGAAGAACAGCAAGGTCAGAGGTAGGATCTGTACCTACAACGGTGCAGTCATATTCTTTATCATTAATTGAAATAGAGAAGGTATCCATACCCTCAATAACATGGTAATTGGTAAGAATATCTCCATTTGTATTCAGCACAACTCCAGAACCGGTTGAACCAGATGAATCACTAGTAGCTTTAACAGAAACGACCGAAGGCAAAACCTTAGAAGCTACCGTTTCTGCCGTCTTGGTGTCAGTTGGTTCTGCAGCAGGACGAGCTGCTGCTTGAGAAATAGTTGCCTGACCAGACACTGCAGGGAGTTTAGCAACTCCCTCTCCCAAAGCAATTGTAGGGACGCATGCAACAGCAAAGGCAATTGCACAAGCTGTTCTTTTTACGCTTGAGCTACAAAGCTTAGACATAAACCCATCACGCTTAACTGGCGAGAAACGCTTATAAACAACGGAATCTGTGGTTAAACTATATGTTTGATTCTCCATAGACATCCTCCTTAACATCACTTTGATGCAAACTGCTAACGTAAAAAACCACGCTTAGCATTATTTTTTCAATATGTGTATTCTACACGTTACGCCGGACAAAAATTCGTCTCTAATTGTTGGGAACATGCTCAGACATCGCACTGACAAGTTCAGTGTATGCAAATTGCAATAAAACCTTCTATAGCTGTGATTATGCTCTGAAAAGATAACCCACGCCTCGCACTGTCTCCAAATGAGCGGCTGCCTGAGGACCAATCTTTGAACGAACGCGTCTCACGTGAACGTCAACCGTTCTGGTACCACCGCAATACTCAAAGCCCCAAACGCGCTGTAAAAGTGCCTCACGCGAGTACGCACGAGATGGATGAGTTGCCAAAAATGACAGTAGCAGATACTCCATATAAGTAAGATCAACTGGAGATTCATCAATGTAAACTTGATACGTTGCCAAATTAATCTTTATATTGTCTACAATAACCAAATCTCTAGAAGTGCTCTCAGTACCTGGCCACAAAAGCAGCGAACACCTTAGACTAAACTCCTGGATAGTTGCAGTAGACAAAATAAAATCACTCTTACCTTGAACAGGTAGAACAAATTTAGAAAGATTATCAAGGTCAGCAACAAATAATCGAGCAATTCCACCATTTTGCGCGGAATAATTCTCAACGGTACTAACAACATCTTGAGAAAGATCTTTTTGATCAAGAATAATCAGATCAAAAGTATGACCAGAAACTGTAGCCTGCGCAAATGAAGCTACATTTGCAAGAGCAATAGAAACATCAATGACATGCGAAAGTTCACGCATACGTTCATGTAAGCGTGTCGTTGCAAGAAGAATATTCTTGTGATGCATCGATTCCCCCTAGGATAAGCTTAATCTTAACAAGCATACCACATGCTGCGGATAAAGAGCAGATATACCTCATTATCTGCAATTAGGACGAGAAAAATTTCTCGTCCTAATTTATTTTTTAAAATATGCATATTAATTGTAAAAAGTATATGTTTTAAACAATAGCGCCAATGAACTCAGCTGTTCGAGAACTCTGCGGATTGTTGAAGATGGCATCGGGAGTGCCCTGCTCAACTACAACTCCTCCTTCCATAAAAACTATGCGATCTGCCACGTCTTTTGCAAAGCCCATCTCGTGCGTTACCACAATCATAGTCATACCAGAATTCTTTGCCAAATCACGCATAACGTCCAAAACACCACGGACAAGCTCAGGGTCAAGCGCAGAAGTAGGCTCGTCAAAAAGAAGTACATTTGGATGCATAGCCACGGCGCGAGCAATTGCTACACGCTGCTGCTGTCCTCCAGAAAGAGCGCCAGGTTTGAAGTCTGCCCTATCGGCAAGACCAACAGTCTCAAGTTGCTTTAACGCCTCGGCTTCCGCCTCTTCTTTTGACTTTCCTAGAACCTTAATTTGACCAATCATTACGTTTTCTTTGACAGTTAAATGGCCAAACAGATTGAACTGCTGGAAAACCATTCCTACATCTCTGCGAAGGGCGTTAACCTCAGCTTCATTGGTACCTGTAATCTCTTGATCTTCAATAAGAATATGACCTGCAGACGGGGTCTCCAGCAGATTAATACAACGGAGCATAGTGGACTTACCTGAGCCCGAAGGACCAAGCACAACCACAACTTCGCCTGGCCAGACAGTTAGATTAACGTCATTCAAAACATGCGTTGCTCCAAATGACTTATTAAGATGCTCAATACGAACAATAGGATGTTCTCCTGCTTCAAAGGCATGGTTAGTAAGCAGCTTATCGCGCTCAAATGCCTCTTGTGCAGCAATCTCAGCATCCAAGGCAAGATACTCTGTGCTTGATTTCTTTTTGAGAGAAAAGAACGACATTAGTTTTCCTCCTTAGAAATAACTTGAGTGTTACTAGTTTTAGTACTTGTAGTTTGACCTGTTTCTGACTGCTCCATGCGTTTCTCGATACTTCCAACCACCTTAATAAGTGGCAG
>JABZIF010000018.1 GCA_015258485.1 Atopobiaceae bacterium
TCTACGTGTGTGCGCAAAGCCTCAGAAATACTTACCTTGCGTCCCGAAATCTTGATGTCCACCATGGGAGCCCCCTATCGGATACACGAGACATCTTCTACCTGATGTCTGTACTATCACAATACCCATTTACCAGATAAACATTACATAAAAACTAAACAGAACGGTAAGTGGTAAAAGCAAGTCATAGAATGACATGCACTTTATTGTGCACTGGAAGAAGACGATTCCGTAGAAGACGCTTCTGCATCATTTGTCTGAACTGGAGCGTCTAATAAATCTGAAATCTTATTATCGGAAGAAAGATGAGGAAGAGTACCCACCCATTTAGAACGAATGACTTCTTCTATACCATTACCATGAATAGCAGAAAGTGCCTGTTGAACAGCGGATATTAACTCACTGTTATTAGAAGAGATTGCAATACCAATAGGTGTAGGAGTATCAATAATTCCAGCCATTGAAATATCTTGATTAGGGGTCAGATATGTTCCTGCATAGGCATCGCACGCAACAAAATCTATTGAGCCATTTTTAAGAGCTTCAAACGCATCGTTCACATTAGAAAATTCTTGAATGTTCATTCCAGTAATTACTTGACCAAGGGCACGTTGAGACAACGATCCTGCTTGTACACCAACTGTTTTGCCTCCAAGGTCAGCTGATTTTATCTCTTGCTGGTGACCTCTATAGAAAAGAGCTGTTGAGGACTCAGCATACGTAGAAACCAATCTGCTTGTTGCGTCCTCATCGCTTCTCACATCCATCACTATGTCGCAATCAGATTGCAAACCGTCAACAGGACCATTAACAGTTACAAACTTCACATCCACACCAAGCTGATCTGCAAGCGCTGATGCGATCTCTACATCAACACCTTGTAGAGTACCGCCTTCTGAAGCAACAATCATCGGTGCGGTAACAGACTGCGTTCTAAGACCTACAGTTAAAACACCTGGAGTGTGAAGCGCTGAATTGGAAATTATTTGCTGACGTGTATCTCTTTTGTTCTTTATAGCTTCTTGCACAGACGTTGTATGAAACCACTTCTCAACATCAAGGGAAATGGGCCCCAGTGAACAACCGGTAAGGATTACAGCAAATGCCAGAAGAAGTAGTACCTTAAAAGAGCCTTTTACACGAGACATGTAATCTCCTTTTGTACTTTTATCAACTGTCTTTTCAGCTGACCTGGTATTTGACCCCACACTCGCATACTGGAACGTTTGCCTTACTGCCGCAGCAGTTCAACTAATAATTCTCTCGCCCGCAAGACCTTTTGTCTTTAGTTATAACAGGCGGTATGACTTACTTCTAGGACGAGCCATGATCGTCTTTGTGCGTACACAAAGACTTACGTGGATCCCTTTGACCTCGTCTGTCATGGACTAAAAGCTCCTTTGAGCTTCGCAACCACAGACCTGAAAAGACTCTTAAAAGTATAGCGATTTATAAGCGAATTACCATTACAACAGCTTTACCAAACCCGGGAAAGTGCGCCAACGGTTACAGAATGTGCGCCTGCGGAGCAAAGTACATGAGTAGCCTCTCTAACCGATGCTCCCGTAGTTACCACATCGTCCAACAATAAAATATTTGATTGGTGTACAGGAGCTATACATGAAATGCTTCCGCATAAATTATGCTTACGCTGTTCAACAGTAAGTAAACGCTGGTCTTTTGCTTTTGGACGTATAAGCACATCTAAAAGTGATAATCCTGTAATTTGGCAAAATGATTTTGCCACAAGTTCCATATGGTCAAAACCTCTGCGAGCATATGCTTCTTGAGTAGCTGGTATAAATGAAACTCCATCAATCTTTGAACTATCGTAGCGAGAAAATCCATCGCGTGCAGGCCAAAAAGCTGCTTCCTCAAGCGCACATAAGATTGCTAAAGCAATAATTGGCGCAAGCCTTGCCTCATGACCATCTTTTAGCGTTAGAATGAGTCGAGCAGGAGGGCCTTTAAATCCCATAGCACAGATTACCGCTCTGCTCTGCCATATAACAGGTCTTTTCTTTTTATCTGAACATTCTGAACAAACCAATTGTCCAAAAGGAGCTCCACAATTAGAACACGCCCACTGTTGAGAAATCCAAGGTAACTTCAAACGACATGATTCACATAAGAGTTGACCTGGCTTATCACACACAACACAACGTGTAGGCGCCATAAGCTCCATGGTTGATTCTGCAAGAAATGAAAAATTATGCTGAAAAGACATACACCCCTCCTTTTGAGGGGCTGACAGTAATAGCAGTTTATCGTATTTTGAAACAATAACTACCTGTTCTAGGCAAGCGGCCTTATGATTTATCTTTTATCGGATAATCCTGCTAAATTATACTTTACGAATATTCGGTGAACGGAATTTGACCAGGGAACCCACAACAAAAGTAAAAAAATAAGTGTTGAAATACCATGTACCATATCAAAAGGTATAGATGCTAAAAAAGCTAATACCACAGATTCAACTGTCAGTGGATGCACAAACCCAAGAACAAAATAACAGTTCAATATAAGTCCATAAAATAGCCCTGAGAATAATGCCCAAAACATAAGAATACCGGGGGGTAACGTACGAATTTTTTGCTTCTTGATAGCATTAGCTGAAAACTGATCTAAAGGACCCTTTTGCTTTTTCCACATACCTTGAGAAAGAAAACCACCAATATAGCCTACTAAACCCCATGCATACATTTGCCACGGAGTCCACGAACCTTGGCCGAAAAAAACATTTGACATAAGCGCTGAGAGTGCACCTACCACAAATCCCACATGTCTGCCCAAAAATACTCCAGCAAAAATGGCAACTGCAGAAACTGGCTTTATATACGCAAAAGGAGCAAACGCGATTCGTCCTGCAGCACCGAGCGCACTAAATGTAGCGGTAAGTACAAGCTTTGAAACAGAAAATCTTTGTTCCTCAAAAAGTAACATAAATAATGCAATAGTAAATAAGACAATAAGTAATGAAAAAAATGCGGTTAAATTAGGAAATAACCAAAGTTCAACAGCAAGAAACAAAGGAGTTACAAGAAGCACAATAATCTCGATAAGAGTTGTCAACGTGCAACTTTTTTTCATCATTTGTTCTTCTCGCTATCAATCTAACTTTATCTCTCCGCTACAATTATTTTGGCACAAGATTTTAAAACTACAACAAAGGAGACATGATGATTTACTTGGGAAACTTCAGCTATAATGACACGCTTGATTCTTCCGATAATTACTGTCTTATGCCATGCATCGTTGAAGCTGACTCTACTGATTCGGCACTAGAATTATTCTCAAAACATCTGTTACATATTTCAAAAAACTCAGATCTCCTTGAAGGTGCAAAAGAAATCTTTCTTGATTCAATAGTTGAACTCAGCGAAGCTCCCACTACTCCTCTTATTGTCCAGTGGCAAAAAATCATGCCTGCAGGAGATGGTCTTTGTAGCATTACCAGTGCTCTTCCTACATTAGATTTAGATGATCAGTCTGCAAATGCATATGCACTCGATGAAACAGAGAATAATCACGAAGATAGCGCAGACCATGAGCATAAACACGAAGAGTTCGGCAACATTGATGCTCTTGATGACAAGCTTCTTGAAAAACTTGGACAAGATGAAGAGCCATTCTTGAGATTCTAAATTCACCTTGTAGCGTTATCTGTATATCTCTATCTATACAACTACATGAGAATAACAGGGGCTACATATTGTTATCCGAATTATGTGACCAAACCCAAGAGTTTTTAAAAAACGCTTGGGTTTTTTCAGTAAACGCAACTTGCCCATCAAAAAACACTGAAACATTGTCCGCAAGCCGTGAAACTAACTGCATGTCATGCGTTGCAATAAGTATGGTTGTCCCCCGCTTTTGTGCGCGGAGCAATAACTCATATACATGTCTTTTTGTGGGCTCATCTAAACCCTTAGTTGGCTCATCAAGGAGAAGTAATTGCGGTTCTGTAAGCAGAACTTTTACCAGCGAAAGAAGTTGTTGCTGACCGCCAGAAATATCATATGGATGAGAAGACATAAGACGCTCTAGGGGTAGTTGTGTCAGAAGTCCTGTTTTCTCTAATAGACTCATAACGGCCTCATCAGAGTATCCGCTTTGAAACTTCCACTCATATAATTCTTCTTGCACGCTTTGTTGAGAAAAAAGTAACTCCGCTCTTTGAGGAACGTATCCCTGCTGGGTATTAAGATTGTTATAAACTTTTCCTCTTCGTGGTTTCAAAATACCTGCTATCAATTTGAGCATGGTGGTTTTCCCCGACCCGTTTCCACCAACAAGCGCCCTGAGCTCACCTGATTCAACTTCTAGAAAACACTTTCTAAAAACTAAGTCATTACTTTTGGGATAAGCAAATGTTACGGCGCTCAACTCCACGACAGGTTGCTCAAGTTGAATGTCGGTATTTAGCGCATTTCTCTTATTATCAGCAATCTGAGAAGACAGAAAATTCATTTCATCTCTCAAGATTTTCTCGTCAGGAAGATAAAAATACTGAGAGGCAGCGTGCTTAAATACAGAAGCATCATGCGTTGCCACTACTACTGCAACCTTAAGCTCATGTGTTACCCGCTCAAGAAGTCTAACAAAATTCTTTTGAGCAAAAGGATCAAGCTGAGACGTTGGCTCATCAAGTAACAATAATTTTGGGCGCATAACTAAAGCCGATGCAAGCGCAATAAGCTGCTGTTGACCACCTGAAAGCTCATGTAATTGCCTATGGAGCAAAGATTCAATTCCAAAGAAACTAACAATCTCAAAAATACGACGCCTTATTTCTTTTTCTGGAAGGCAGTAATTTTCCAACCCAAATGCCAATTCTTTAAGTGGTGTTTCACACACTAAAGAACTAGGTATATTTTGAGGTACATAGGCAATCATTTGAGCCGACTGTTCAGGACTTAATTCTGAAAGAACGTTCCCTTCTATACAAATGGTACCCAAGCAAGTACCGTGAGGTGCAATTTCCGGTTTTAAAAGACTCAATAACGTTGACTTACCAGATCCAGTACGTCCCTGCAAAACATCTATCTCGCCCTCATATACGGTACAGGAAAAATCATCAATTACCTTAACAGCAGGCATAGAAGCATATGAGAAAGAGAGATTTCTGATTGAAAGTACCTCATCTTGTTTGCATCCGGATAACTCCTGGCTCATACATCACGCTCCCAAAGATACGCATCTACTTTCATAAAAAGAGATGGTATAAAAGCATAAAAAAAGATACCTATATACCACAAGCTAAAATGCGCTGAAGGCATTGTTGGATAAAATTGCCATTCATTCTTCACTATAAAAAGTGCAATAACAGCAAAAATCCCCATAAACAGACACAATAAAATAACTACCATTTCATATGCATCAATGACTTCAATATCCCAGCGAGTTCTCTTGTGAAACAATCCCCACCCTCGAGCCACAATTGATTGAGAAGTAATAATTGACTTTTCAAAGGCGCTCATAACTACAGCATTAAAAGAGGTAGTTGCCTGTTGTAATTTCATTCTTACCATACTGAAAGACTTCAATAGCCCACGCAACCTACCTGTTTGTGAAACCACCTCAACACGCGCAGTGTTGGCATTGTATGCATCTTGCGTAGTAGCAAAATCACCTAATAGCTGCGGCATAAAGCGCACCGCTAACGTCAAAACCAATTGCATTGCAGGAAAACGAACCGATGACTTCTGAAGGAACTCCAATGGAGATAAAACAGCAAAAAAGCACTCTAACCAGCACAATGTTCCAACAAATACCATGCCGGATGTAGACCCGTACACAAGACTTTCTAGATAAATGACATTTTGACCCACTTTAAACAAGTAAGTTGATCCTGATGCCGAGAAAATCGGATTGAGTACCGTTATGAACAAAACAACAGGAACATACCAAAAAAGCCGTCTTGCTGCTGCTCCAAATCCAAAAAGTGCAACTGAACTTACAAACGCACCCAACAACAGTATAAAAGCGCATACTGGTTGAAAAGACATTACTGAAAGTACAATTTCAAACCCAAACATCAAGCCAGGAACCAATGGATGAAGACGAGAAAAACTCTGTTGAGAAGCATTCATTACTTCACCGCATTTACGTACGTCCAAACTACCGTATCCCCGTCGTGTAGAACATACGCATCAGAAGTGTAATTTGGTTGTACTCCATTTACAGTGTATATCCAGCCACTTGTTGGACCATAATCTCTTTCTGCTAAACCATTAATAGCTGAGACATACATACCAAATGAAGTATTTCGGGCATTCACACCATATCCGCTCATCGTAAGAGCATCGTAGACAGTTGTTCCTTCTTTCATCCGAACTGTAGTCGAAGAAGAAGAACCTCTTGCCGCAGAACCATCTACAATCATGTGCACCGTAATAGTTTTCTCTTCCCGAACAGATGGTGCAGCTACTGGTGTAGAACCCTGACTATGTGATGAAGAGGAATTAACCTGGTCTGATTCACTATTCGCCTCACTTTGCTGGCCACCAGATTCCGGAGCAGTTTTACTACCTGTTTCACTTGTCGCCTCAGTATCCGATGATGTATCAGCGGATTTCTCGCTTTGCTCAGATTCTGAAACAGTTTGAGTAGACGAAGAAGCATTTGGTGTTTGAGCTTGAGTGACACTGGTATCTTGTTTACCCACTGCACCAGCCGAAGCAGCAAAAAAATACTGAACCAACGACCATGCAAAAAACAAAGTGAGCATAAGCGAGACAATTGTCACAGCAAAATACAAAACCTTGCGTGACTCACTTGTAAGTTTAACCATGTTTTACCTAGTTTCCCGTATGAGAAACATGGTGAGTCGCTGCGTTCTCATTCTTTAACAAAACAACAAATACAATAAGAACTGCAACAGACGCAAAAAATCCTACTACACTGAGAAGTGGAATTGTTGGAATAATTAAAGCTTGTTTTGACTCAAATGTCTGTTTATCTGAATGAGTGGTAGGTACAGTTGAAAGTGCGCCATCAAAACTTGCATTCTGGACAGATGCAACTCCTGACGAGCTTACTGGATCCGAAGTTGCTAAGCCTAAAGAAGCCTGCGTGATCCTTTCTGAAGCATGAACAGATGTAGCCGTACCAGTCTCTGCTACAGCACTGGATTGAGGATCATGCTCGAGATTTTTTATATTTTCATTAAAGTTATCCGACTTAGGGTTCTTACCCTCACCTGAATCAGTTGAACGCATAAGCGAGAAGAGCGTACCGGAATCATTTGTGTAATATAAATTACCTTCAGAATCAGCAATAACCGATGAGGTAGTGTAATTTTGATGATGGGCATCTGGCGAGAAAATCTGTGTTGCTTTACCAGTGCCTAACGTATACATCCAAACTCCGCCGGGAAGACCATTCGTAGTGAAGTATGCATAGGTTCCACTTTTTTGTACAGAAACAAGAGGTGTACTTTGTGCCTTACCTTTACCAGCACGAGCCTGGTCAACAATGCTAAATGTATCCAACGAAATAACGGAAATAGTTCCATATCCGTCAGTATCAACACCATTTACAAATACATTAGAACCACTGACAGTTGGTGTTGATGTAGATTCAGAGGCAAACTTCACCTGTTTAAGTTGCACAAGAGATAGGCCTTCTCGCTTAATAAGATGAAGAACACCATCATTTCTTGTAACAGCTAAATAGGTACCGTCACCATTTTTATCAACTGAAACGGGAACAATACCTGAACGAATAGGAGATCCAAGGTTTAACTTTGCTGTAGTTGCTCCCGTAGCTCCGTTTATAAGTTTTACCGTTGAAGCTTCATCACCAATAATAAAATCTGAACCAGAAGCAGTGGCACCAGCCCAGTAATATCCCGCTGATTGCACGTCTGGAAAAACATTAGGGTTAGTACTTTGAGATGGCTTTGCCTCTTGCATCCATTTAATTGAACCCGTTGCAGCGTCAACGGCAACCATGTAACCACCAGCGGCGCTAAAACCACTCATCTGAGTAAACTCAGCAAGAATGGTGTCTTTACTAACTGCCATTGATGAAACAGACTGCAGAGAACCTACGTTTTTAAGTTTAGATGACTTCCAAACACACTCCATAGTTTCTGCAGAAAAAGCAGTAAGACAACCATCATCAGTTGCAACAACAATGAGCCCGTTAATATAAATTGGGCGTGCAAAATAAGATACTGATGAACCAATTTGAGCAGTTTTTATTATTTTTCCTGTTGTTTTATCAACTGCTTTAAGAACCGAGCCGCTAACATAATAGAGAGTATTACCAACAATTACCTGATCAGATATAAATCCTGGTACCTTACACGTACCTTCGGTAATACTCCAACGAAGTGTAGCCGTATCTACAGGAGTAGTTTGTGTCGTAGCGAGCGAATTAACACCATTAAAACCGCTCCAAGAAGAATCAACCTGTGGATGTTGGGCAAACGGATTAATTACAAGTGTATTTTCTGGAGCTGGATTAAGACTTTCCTGCCCCGCATACACCCATGTAATGGTGGTATTACTATCAAGAGACACATTATTTGCCATCTTGTCAGAAAGAGTTCCATTAACAAAGAATTGCCACCATGTATACGAACCATTATTCTCCGCAGTAGCTAAAGTCATATTAAGTGCTGGTGACGTAATAGACGACAAATAACCGCCCTGAGTATCATAGGTTAAACCTTGAGCTTTCAAATACTGATAGGTTACTTGGTCTGCAGTAGTACCCTTTGGCACCTCAATAGTCTGGGTGGGAGCCCAATGTTGAGCCTGACCGTTTATATTACGCCCAACAACAGAGAAGGTTACGGACACTAAATTCTGTTTTTCATTATTGCTGGTAGTACCAGAAGGTTGTGCGCCCTTCTCGCCAGAAACCGTAAATGTTGCAGAAACAGGCTGATTTGCAAGAGCTTGGAACTGTTTATTATCTGGATATAAACTTGCATACCGAGCATAACGAGCACTTGAAAGTCGGGCAGAAACCGTAACAGAAGTGTCATACTCTGGCGTCTGAGCTAAAACCAAATTTTCATTCTGAATAAGATTGGGCATAGACGAGCTATATGTACGAGCTTGAGTAGCAGAGCCCATAGAATCATATGAAGGAAGCTGAGTTGGAACTATTCCACTCTCTGCAGAAGTAGTATCGGAAGCGTCATATGACCAGGCAACTGAGCCATCTTGAGCACGATAATATCTCAGTGGAGTTGAAAGAGATGCTGAAACACTCTGTTGCTTATCCTGCTGATTTGAAGGGGTAGAAAGTGCTTCCCAGAAATGACTTTTAACGTCGTTCATCAACTGAACTTCTGAATCAATTGCAGCTTGATTCAGAGGAGAAATAGTTGCGGTGATTGTCTTAGACGCGCTAACTTCTGGGTTCTCTTTATCGGTAACTGTTAGGGTAATGTCTACCTGCTGCGAATTTGATTCCGGCAGTGGTTGATAAACTGTTCCACGATACCCGTTAAAAGAAACTGAAGAATTAGAAGCAGAATACGTAAATTGATAGCGCTTGCCATCTAAACCAAAATCTTTTAGACGTGGCATCTGAAGATCATTGGAAATCGCTTTTAAATCAGCTGGTCGATTTGTTGAAACGTCTTTGATGTTAGATGCTCTAAAACGTCTTCCAATTCTACGAGAAAGACTATTTTGTGCCTCAGTAACTGCGGCAGGATCACCTGGAACGGTAATAGTAAAACTACGTTGATAGGTCGCATCTGGTGCGTCTGATGAACTTAAAGAAACAGCAGCGGTAAGGGTAACCTGTTTATCAGCAACACCACGAGTAACAACAGCTTTGTAATTTTCTGTGCCATAACCATCAATACGAACCACAGATGTATCTGAACTTGTCCAGGTAACTTTTGACCAAGAAAGAGTTGAACCATCCTCAGAAGAAAGCTTATAAGGAAGGGTAAAATCTGATATCACGCCAGAAGTCTCTTGTTGTCCTTCAAATTGAGGAGCGAGGTTCTGGGATACATTTTGCAGCAGAGTTGAAGTCTTAGTAGTATCCCAAGGAATCAAAACATTACACGTGTACTGAGCGGTTTTACCATCTTTGCTGAGCTCAAAAGTTACCTGAGCCTGACGCAAAACAAGGGTACTTAATGAATTATCAAATCCTGAGGAATCCATCCAGAAATATTCAATTGAGCCATTATTCGCAGAATCAGAAGATATTCCTGCGTGGGCATACGCTGCCGTTGCAGACATCTTAACGTCCACTACCCGAACAGAAATATCACCAGCACCAATACGACGAAGTTCTTGGGCAACAACATCATTTATGTTGGTATCAGTTCCAAAATTAAGTTTTGGCTTATAGAAAGAACTGGTAAGCGTATCTACCGCTTGCTCCAATGTCTTCTGAGCACTTACATCATTTGTATGTTCAAAAGAAGAATTTTCAACAGGGCGCTCTGTTGAAGAACTGCTGCCTTCAGTATTTGATGTTGAAACCTCACTAGTTTTGTTGTCAGAAGAGGGTGATTCTTCTGGAGACTCAGTCACTGTTTCTGTTCCAACAGAAGATTCTTCCGTTACCTCTGCCAAAGCAGCAGTTGGAATAAGTGCGACTACAAGGAGGAGAGAAAAAAGACAATTAAAAAATTTTTTAATCATACTTTTAATCCCTTCCCGTTTGGGGTGAGTGAATTTTTGTAGCAAACACAAGCACTACAATACCTAATACAACCAAAGGCAAACTTAAAAGCTGACCCATAGTTACAAATCCGCCAAATAAATAACCAAGCTGTTCATCAGGAACACGGACAAACTCAACAAAAAACCTAAAAATACCGTAAAGCAGCAAAAATGTTCCAATAAACGTACCTTGAGGACGAGGCGGGTACTTTCTTGAAAGAACGTACAAAATCGCAAACATTAAAAGTCCCTCAAGAAGTGCTTCGTAAAGCTGAGAAGGATGACGATACACTGCACCGCCCGTCTCAAACATGACTCCCCAAGGAAGATTAGTAGGCTTTCCCCAAAGTTCACCATTAATGAAATTTGCACAACGACCAAAGAAAAGACCTAAGGGCGCACCTATAACTCCAAGATCACAGACGGTAGGAATTGAAAGATTTGTAACTTTGCAGACAATCGATCCACCGACCACTGCTCCAAACAAACCACCGTGAAAACTCATGCCCCCCTGGCTTAAAACAAAAGCTTCAAGTGGATGTGCAAAATAATAACCGGCACCATAAAAAATAACGTAGAACAGACGAGCACCTACAATGACACCAAATGAAATACCAACCATCAAATTCAGAATATCGTCAAGTGTGATATTGAGCTTCCATCGGCGAGAAGTTCTGTACATAACTACACCTGCAAGCACAAAACCTGCAAGATAAGCAAGGCCATACCACCTTATTGATAATGGACCCAATGAAAGCGCTACTGGATTTAATGAATGGTAAAAAGTATCAAGCCACACAATCTGTCCTACTCACTTAATGTATATCGCTACTTAGTTAGTACGTGTGATGGAGTCGCGCCACGCTGACCTTGGTAGTGACTACCTAGCTTCTCCGAACCATAAGGACGCTCAACAGAAGAACTCATCCGCTCAAAAGAAAGTTGACCAATGCGCATGCCAGGATGAAGAACAATAGGAAGATTGGCTACGTTAGAAAGCTCAAGTGTCAGCTCTCCATCCCAACCGGGATCAACATATCCAGCAGTAGAGTGAATCATAAGTCCTAGGCGTCCAAGCGTAGACTTGCCTTCAAGTTTTCCTAAAATGTCATCAGGAATAGCAATACGCTCAAGGGTGGTACCAAGCGCAAATTGGCCTGGGTGCAAAACAAATACTTCACCTTCAGGAACGTCAATTGACTCAGTTAATCCTTCTTGAGCCGTAAGAGGATCAATACAAGTATGCGTAGAATTGCGGAAAATCCTAAAATTTGAGCCAAGGCATACATCTACAGATGCAGGCTGCACATTTTGCTCAAGTAAAGGCTCAATAACAATGCGACCAGCAGACAGCTCAGCTTTAATGTCACGATCAGAAAGAACCAAAACATCCACCTCTCATACGCCACACAAAAAGTATGATAATTCACCCATTTTTACCTTTATATAAAATATCACGCCCAACACAGACACGTGCGGAGCGTGATAGATATATTTTGTAAATTAGCAGGTCAATAACATATTGTAAAAATTTCTATGCATAAAATCCATGGATAGCGCATAGAATGGTACATCTGTCCTGTTACAAAAATACGTTAAGCTACATTACCGCTGGCTGAACACGCTTAACACCAGGAACGTGTTCAATAAGAATACGCTCAATACCCTCAGACATATCGTATACAGACATGGGACAGCCTGCACATGAACCAGTCATTTCAAGCGTTACCGTTCCGTCCTCATCATTAACATCAATAAGTTCAACATCACCGCCGTCTGTTTGAAGACTCTGACGAATGACGTCAAGTGTTGCACTTAAAAGATCGCGATTAATGGCCATACTTCTCTCCAACCTATACCTAACGTACAATTCATTTAAAAATGTTACTGTATTGGCAACAATTCTATCCTACCCAAAATAGTTAGTTTGTTTCTTCTCTTATTCAATTGGCGAGAAAAGATGTCCAGTCGATGATTCCTTATGTCTCTTAGGCAATTTCTCACCTGCTGTTGTTAAGGTAATTGCCTGAGAAACACGCGTAGTTTCTTCTTTAGTTTGCTCCTCAGTAAGTAGCGTGGCATCGACCATAAAACGTGTAACTCCAGCAGAAAGCATATCTGCAATTTCAGGCACGCCATCAAAGAGTTTTGGTCCCCAAATCTTTGAGCGGCCATGCCTGTCAGTTCTTACCGGCATGTAATCATTGTCAATTCCACGAAGTGTATGCTCTTCTAGACGAAGTTTACAAGCATCACAGTCGTGGATGCACTTACCCGTAGACATCAAAATACAGTGTTCAGTAGTCATAGTACGAATTCTACCGCTTACCATGTAACCAACAGGAACAGATGAATTTCTTGCGATATGGCAAATCTCTTGAAGTGTGAGCTCAGAATTAAGCCATACACCTTGTGCACCCAGAGAAGCAAGAGCTTGTACGGCATAATCGTTGTGAATGGGAATACATTCACGTACTTCTGGTGTTGCTCCTCGTTGCACGGCTAATGCAAGCTCTGAAATATTGCCCACAGCAACAGAACTGCCTGAAACAATAAACGGATCTATGCGTGGATGATCTATCTCTCTACATACCTCATCAAGCCAAGGAACCACATGAGCAAGAAGGTCATCTGACCAAGAATATTCTTGAAGAGCGTCCGATGTTGCATAAAGCCTAGTTGCACCAGAAGACAGTGCAACTCGAGCCTGTTTTGGTGTTTCTACCAAAACACAAACTTCTGCTTTAGCAGCACTTTCCTTTGCACATTTCTGATCAAAGACAAAGAATTTCTCTTTATCTTGAGCTTCTCGCTCCCTTTGATATGCAAGTCTAGAGAGTGGCGCAATTTTATGTTCGCGATCTTTATACGGCTCAAGCAATGTCTGTTCAAGTAAATCACAAGCAGTAGCCCTAACTTTATGCACTGCACTAAAACTCATACCGCAATTTTGATCCATGTAAACTTTAAACGAATCCGGTTCAAAAGGAGATGTCCCCATACGACCAACGTGCTCGATAAGTTCTTCTTTAGTAACAGCTTTAGTACGAGCAGATTCAACCACAAAACCCTCTGCAGATACAGATGCAGCGCCATCAACAGTTGCAAGCTCTACGGCAAAGGGCTGACCGACCTTTGCAGTAACCGCTACTCTAACCACCCGTTTGCGTGGATACTCCAAAGAAGAAATCTGTTCGGCTGCTTGTCGTGCAGCTTCAGAACGAATAATGCGCACTGTCGAGCCAATCTGCATAACACGAGAAGTGCGAACTGTGATGCTTTGACCTGGTTTGACATCTTCAGGGCAAAGAGCGGTCAGGAATTTATCAGGCTCATCGAGTGGTCTAATCTCAAGTAAATCATTCTTACCAATGGGCGCATGAGCGATAAGCTCTACGTCTGCCTGCTTATATCGGCGTAGCTTAACGCGGCCACCGTTCAGTCCGCCCTTACGCTCAAGTGCATCCTCAAGAGCATGACCACCTGTAACTTCACCAACAATTTCACCACGATTGTTAGAACGCTCATAACTCATCATTTCGTTACCAGCAGTTCCGTGAAGATACGCATTAGTAAGCCCACGATTAAAGGAACGTTTAAGCAAACGATGGCGGCGCGCAATATCTGCTTGGTTATCAACACCTTTCTCGGCAGCATCAAGTGCCTGACGGTAGGAAGAGATAACCGAATAAACATACTCAGGAGCTTTCATACGGCCTTCAATCTTGAGCGAGCCAACTCCTGCTTCAATGAGATCAGGCACATCATCAATAGTGCAATAATCTTTTGGACACAAAAGCCTATCAATGCCACCCATAGATACAACCTCATGCTTAGAATTGAGCAGCTCATAAGGCAGACGACAGGGTTGTGCACAAGCTCCGCGGTTAGCGGAACGGTCTCCACGCATAGATGACATGTGACAAATGCCCGAATAACAAAAACAAAGTGCTCCATGAGCAAAGCACTCTAGTTCTACGCCAAGCTTAGAGATTTTTGAAATCTCCTCTTTGGTAAGCTCTCTTGATAGCGTCACACGACCAACACCAAGCTTTTTACAGGCTTCAACACCGCGTGTATCGTGGATATTTGCTTGCGTGGAAACATGACATTCAAGTTCTGGCCAGGTTTTTCTTACCTGATCCATAAGGCCCCAATCTTGAATGATAAAAGCATCTGCTCCAAGAATCCACGCACGACGAATCAGACGCAACACGCGCTGCATTTCATCCCACTTAACAACAACGTTAACGGTGACGTACACGCGA
>JABZIF010000102.1 GCA_015258485.1 Atopobiaceae bacterium
CACATGTTGCGATAGAAGCAGTTATTCAAGGAGGAACGGGCGTACTTTCTTTTGAGGAGGAAATGCCTCAAGTATATCCAGAACATCTTGAGGCGGGAACGCTTAATAGTCACGGTATTGCCGGTCTTTCTGTTGCAGTAGATTTTGTATCAACACAAGGAGTATGTGCTGTTCACAGTCATGACTTGGAATTGGTCAAACAGTTTGTAGCTGAGGTTCGTCAGGTACCTGGAATAGAGTTGTATGGAAGTTTCCCTGATAACATTTCTGAACTGAATGGGGAGAGTTCGCAAAAAGATCATGCACCCATTGTGACACTTAATTTAGATGGGTGGACTTCTTCAGAACTTGCAAGAGTTTTAAGTGTTGAGTATGACATTTCAGTTCGTGCAGGAGCTCATTGTGCTCCTCGTATGCACAGAGCATTAGGAACGCAAGATACGGGGTCGGTCCGTTTCTCATTTGGATTTTATACGACAGAGGATGAGATACATAAGGCAACCACGGCCCTTAATGAGCTAGCAAAATCGGTGATGTAGTGTGGCAGAACAAAGTCACTCTTTCCATAAACGTTTCTCTCAGATAGTTGTTGCGTTTGATTCAACGCATGAGGCACTTACCTGTGAGCAAATGTGTAAGGAGCAAGATATCTCTGGGCGGCTTATTCCGACTCCGGTAGAAATTAAAGCAGACTGTGGCCTTGCGTGGGCAATGCTACCCGCAGAAAAAGAAGCGTTTGAAATAAAAATTGCAGGAAGTCTTAAGGCAGCGGGAATATATGAGCTTGATTTGTAATACAAAAATATGGCAGTGTAGGTTAAGTGGGGAGAAAAAATGCTGGTAGTCATACGAGGAGCAGGTGATCTTGCCTCAGGCATTGCTCTGAGATTATATCGAGCTGGCTTGAGTATTGTGATGCTGGATGTAGAGGTCCCTACAGCAGTTCGTCGCACAGTAGCATTTTCAGAAGCTATTCGTCTTGGAAAGAAAAAAGTGGAAAATGTGACGGCAGTACGAGCCAAAGACGCAGAAGATGCATTGCGCATTGTTAACGAGAAAAACATCGCTGTTCTCGTCGATCCTCAAGGAACAAATATTGCAAAATTGCATCCTGAGGTACTTGTAGACGCTATTCTCGCTAAGAAAAATATAGGTACTACAAAAGATATGGCACCCTTAGTGATTGGCGTTGGACCAGGTTTTACGTCAGGTGAAAACTCCACTGCAGATTGTCATGCGGTCATAGAGACAAAACGTGGACATTATTTAGGTCGCGTCATTTATGACGGATCGGCTATTCCAAATACGGGTGTTCCAGGAAATATTGGTGGCTTTACAAAAGAGCGTGTGTTGAGAGCACCTCAAGATGGAATTTTTGAGCCTGTTGCCAAGATTGGCGATGTGGTTTCTAAGGGAGACATTGTAGCGACTGTTTCTGGAATACCTGTTAAAGCAACCATTAATGGAGTACTTCGTGGTCTTTTACAAAAGGGGGTTCCTGTTTTTAAAGGTATGAAATCAGGGGATATTGATCCTCGTTGTGCTCCGGGACATTGTTTTTCTGCTTCGGATAAAGCTCGAGCTGTTGGTGGCGGTGTTCTTGAAGCGCTTTGTCACTTTACTGAAAGACTGGTTGGATAAACATGATCAATGATGTAAAACTCACAAAACTTGCTGATTGTGCTGGTTGTGGCGCTAAGGTTGGTGCTGGTGAGTTAGCAAAGCTTCTTTCAGATATTAAAGTTCATGATGACCCTAATTTATTAGTTGGTTTTGATAAGGCGGATGATGCCGCTGTTTACAAAGTGACTGATGAAATAGCACTTGTTGAAACAATCGATTTCTTTCCTCCAATTGCTGATGATCCGTATACGTATGGTGCCATTGCGGCTACCAATGCTTTATCGGATGTATATGCTATGGGTGGAGAGCCAAAGGTTGCTCTTAATGTTATGGCTGTACCCGAAGACATGCCCTCGCATGTAGTGTATGAGATTTTACGTGGTGGTTACGATAAAGTATATGAGGCTGGTGCCAATATTGTTGGCGGTCATAGCATCTATGACAATGAACCAAAATATGGTCTTGCTGTTTCAGGGTTTGTTAATCCAAAAAAGATGTATACCAATTCTGGTGCACGTGCAGATGACGTTTTAATTCTTACAAAGGCTCTTGGTGTAGGTGTTCTGACAACGGCTGCAAAAGCAGATATGCTTTCCGCAGAAGAGATAAGTGTTGCCGAAGCGTCTATGATGACTCTTAATCGGTATGCTCGAGACATTATGGTGAACTATGACGTGCATGCCGTTACGGATGTAACGGGTTTTTCACTCATGGGACATTTGCTTGAAATGTGTCAAGGTTCGGAGCTTTTGGCAAAGATTACCGTAAATGATATAAAAATTTTATCTACGAAAGTATTTGAATTAGCACGTTTAGGAATTTTACCAGCTGGCATGTATCGTAATCGTCGTTATGCCGAGAAGTACGTGCAAGCAGAAGGGATTTCTCGCGAGATGAGCGATGTGCTCTTCTGTCCTGAAACTTCTGGTGGATTATTGATAAGCGTAGCCCATAATGATGCACAACATTTGCTTGCGGCTCTTCAAGCAAATGAACATACTGCTAATTCTTGTGTTGTGGGATATA
>JABZIF010000019.1 GCA_015258485.1 Atopobiaceae bacterium
GCCTGGCCGTTAGCCAGCATCCTGCCCTGTGGAGCCCGGACTTTCCTCATAGCATCCTTCCACATAACTGGACGAGTGCTCCGCAGTTGTCTGGTCCACTTTGCATGGGCGATTGTATCACGTTTTTGTAATTTTTTAACTATCTCAACAATATAGGTAAATGCTGGTAGTATTAATTTACTGGCTTTATTAGGAAGGATACGTATGGGACTGTTTGATTTCTTTAAAAAATCACCTGCTACACCAGCTGCTCCAGAGCCTCTTCAGGTTGCTGAATACCTTGAGGGTAGCGTATATGCTCCAACAACAGGTAGCGTCTTAGCACTTAAGGATGTTCCTGATCCAGTATTTGCTGGAGGAATGCTGGGCGATGGTTTGGGCATTATGCCATCTGAGGGTATTGTGTATTCTCCAGTAACAGGCACTGTTACTGCAACTACTTCAACCGCTCATGCTTTTGGTGTAACTTCAGATTCTGGCGTAGAGATTCTTATTCACGTGGGCGTTGATACGGTAGAGATGAAAGGCGATGGATTTACAAGCTTTGTTGAGCAAGGCCAGCATGTAGAAGTTGGTCAGCCGCTTATGAGTTTTGATATTAAAAAAGTAAAAGCTGCTGGTCATCCTGAGGTTGTTATTCTTGCAGTTACTAATTCTGCTGAGTATGAGAATGTTACCGTTCTTGTTAATTCGGATACACAAGTTTCTGCAGGCGAGAAGGTCTGTTCAGTCGCATAATATATTGCTCATGGAGTAGGCTTTATCTTTTTGTGCAGTATGTCTGATACATCATATAAAACACTTAAGCTGGGTTATGTTGCGGAAGGTCTCTTTGAAGATAGAAAGAGCCGTTTCATAGCTCAGCTTTGTCATGTAAAAACAGAGCAAGAAGCGCGTGAGTTTCTTGCCTCAGTGAAAGCGAAGCACTATAACGCTCGACATAACGTGCCCGCATGGATCTTGGAGAGCGGTACAGAACGTGCTTCTGATGATGGAGAGCCTTCTAGAACGGCAGGAATGCCAGTGCTTGAAGTATTGCGTGGAGTGGGCCTCAAAAACGTCTGCTGCGTTGTTACACGCTACTTTGGCGGAACGCTTCTAGGCCCTGGTGGACTTGTTCGCGCGTATACAACGGCAACTCAAGAAGCGTTTGCTTCTGCTGAGCGTGAGGCTGCTGTTCAGGAAATGTTGCAGGTTGTGCGCATAGAGCTGTCGGCTCCGTATAACCTCTATGAGCAGATTCAACATTTGGTTTCAGATGTTGGCGGCAAGATCATAACGGCTGAGTTTAGAGCAGACGTTTTTCTCGCCATAGACTTTAGGTGTGGAGAAGAAGCTCCGTTCACAGAAGCGTTGACAGAGCTTAGTGCTGGAAAGATTACAGCTAAGATATCTGCGGCTCGCTATGACTTGTTTTAAGAAAAAGCCGACACAGAAACGCCTATGTCGGCTTTGCCAGATTTATCTATGAGAGCTTATTTACGAGCACGGCCACCAAGGGAGTAACCAAGGTTTTCCCAGAAGTCAATTTGAACATCTTCGCCTTCATCCCAGACTTTAAGTAACTCTTTTGGCACATATTGACGACGAACGTCTGCTTCGCCGCCATAGAGACGGAACCAATCAGCGCTCATGATTAGATAGCCATCTTTACCAGCATCTTTACCCCAGCTGTTTTCGATACGCCATTGCTTTGCCTTGCCGTTTTTGTCGAGTTCAACGCCCTGGAAAGTCATTGCATGGGTAAGGGAAGTCTCGTAGTTTTCAATCATCGCAGTGCGATTCATGTCAAAATCAACGCCAAAGAGTCCACTGTAATCCATGGTGTCAGTTGAGAGTACGTAATTGAAGTCACCATTGTGACGAGGGAACTCTTGCATAACATCACAAGCCATGCAAACTGGATTGCCATCCTTTAAAGATGCAATAGTTGCAGCCTCAAGCACTTCAGGCTCAACATTTAAGAAACGGGTCTGAATACCGCCTAAGACAGAGTCGATAAAGGTTGGATGGTAGACTTTGCCATATGGGTATTTTTTGCTTGGTACCGAAATGAGTTGTACATAGCCGCGAGGATCAATGCCACAATAACGCTTGGCAAACTGAAGAGGTGTGATGCCAAAATCACGAAGAATCTGAGCACCTTCTTCGCCCTTCTCGCCGTCCTTCTTGTCATCCTTTTTGTCTTTATTGTCAGAAGCTTTTTTAGGCTCAACAGGGGAGAGTTTTGTCTTATCTACTTGGGCATCTTTTCCAACTTTGCATTCAAAGTCAAAGGTTAGAGGGGGCTCGCCAAGGCAGACGGAAAGAATTTGGTGGAAGTTGGCAAGTTGTTTTTGTTTAAGTTTACGCAAGTCATCTATAGATTTACCCTTTGCAAAAGCAGCGCGAAGTTCACCAGCACTTTTTCTGAATAGACGATCAATACGTTCATCCATCTGAGTGGAGTTCTTTGAGCAAGCAGTCTCTGGCATGGCATCCTTAGGAACCAGGCCGTACTTCTCAACCAAGCTCATGGCAAACGAGTAGTAACCACCGTCACCAATGCCCTCAGTCAAAAGTGTGTGAACAACACGAGAGTCAGTTGGCTGGTCAGCAGTCTGAATGATGTACTCAAGTGCTGAATTTGCCTTCTCTAGCTTGTCATAGAACATGCCGTATGCCTGACTGAACTCAAAGGTTTCAACATCAAGTTTTTTGATTGCTTCTTGACGAAGTACGTTAAAAGAAGAGAACATCCAGCAACGACCGCTTTGGCGCTGGTTGGTAACGTCGCCGGTCTTTGAGATTGTTACACCATAGGTGTCGGTGTACGTGCGCATGGTAGAGATATCACGCGCAGCAGCAGAAACTCCCATAGAGGTCACAGAGTTGCGGGCAACGCGATTGGCGCGGTCTGAACCAAAAGCTTTAGTTTTCTTGTTTGTCCAGGTTGTATCTACGGTTTGCTTAGCCATATAGTTTCCTTACGTGTGTGGTAATAAGAAAATAGGGCGAGATGGTTGGGTCTTCTCGCCAGATTTTTAACGAAGAGTTGCAAGAGAGCCCATTGGATCCCATGGTTCAAGAACAGTTGGCTCTTCGGTCTCAAAAATCTTCAGCTGTTCAGGCGTGAGGTACTTTTTGTCAACAACAATCTGGTAGACGTATTCATCAAACCAAGAATCAGAGATGGTATCAAAGCCATCGCGACCATGGTCTTTACCCCAGCTGTTCTCAACCTTCCAGAGGGTTGTGTTGCCTTTAGCGTCTAGGTTAACGCCTTCAAGAACCATTGCGTGGGTCATAAGAGACTCGCCGTAGTCAAGACGCTCGGCACGGTTGAGCGCCCCTTCAACGGGGAAGCCAAAGAGGCTATCAATATCAAGAGCGCGGGTATCCATGATGCCCTCTTCACGTAGGTAAGATTGATCAACATCGCAGCCAAACCAGACAGGTAAGTTATCTTTAAGCTGAGCTACAGCAAGGCGTTTGAGTTCAGGAATCTCAAGGTTGAGGTAACGAACACCGCCACCCTCAACAACGTTACCCAAGCGGGAAACGGTGTAGGTGTGGTTAAAAGGCTTGTCTGCGGTTGGTGCAGAGATGACAGAAATATAGTCATCAAGGTCCATTCCAACAGTTTCTGCAAAGAATTCCTGAGGAGAAAATGTACCGTTGAGTACGAGGTTTTCGTCCTTGTCACGAAGACGTACTTCAAATGATACAGGAGGCTCACCGAGGCACGTAACAAGTAAGGTGTAGACGTCCTCCATCATTTCTTTTTTCATTTCCTGAAGAGAAGCAAGGTCTTCACCAGCTTCTGCAGTCTCACGAAGACGTTTTGCGGCGCTACGAAGGTAACGAGTAAGATATTTGTCCATGTCGTGGGTGTTACAAGAGTTAGCGGTTTCTGGCATAGCGCTTTTTGGGACAACGCCATATTTTTTAACTAGACTTTTGAACATATCCCACTGTCCACCATCGCCGATTGGGTCGGTGAGGAGAAAAGAAACAAGACGGCCATGCAGAGGCTCATTTAGAGTGTCCAAAATGTTCTCAAGAAACCAGTTTGACTTTTCCATTTTGTCCCAGAAAAGGGGATATGCTTGGGAAAGTTCAAACGTAGAGAGGTTGTATTTCTTGATAATGCGATACCTAAAGGTATTGAGTGAAGCAAACATCCAACAACGACCCGAACGCTTCTGATTTGTTCGATCTCCTTGCTTAACCTCTATATCAAAAGTTAGAGGGTTAAGCGCAACTCCTTCAGGTACACGGGCTGCCTTTCTAATACCAGCACTTGCTGCAGCATTTTTTGCAACAATGTGCGCACGGTCTGATACAAAGTTTTTCTGTGCAGCAGCAAGGTCATCAAAGGAAATGCTTTTCATTTGATCCATATAGTCTCCTTCGTTCAAATACATAACATGAAAACTATATTCCCAATTTGGCCACCACTACACCAAGAGTTACTAGTTTGAAACTTTTTATTTTTGTATGATGAAAAAATCACCTTCTAAGTAAATGCAAAATTTTTTTCATATTGTTTACCTGGTAAAATACAAATTTATGCAGATAGAACATATGTTTGTATTAGTAGTTATTGTTACGTGAATCCGCTACACTATTCAAAATGATTTACTCATACATTTTTAATAGAACAAATTAAAGAGTTAGAGAGAAGAGCATAGAAGATGGCATTTGTTCACTTACATAACCACTCAGATTTTTCTATTCTTGACGGCGCAAGTCGTGTTTCTGATATGGTTGACAAAGCTGTAGAGTTTGGAATGCCAGCGCTTGCCCTTACTGACCATGGCTATTTATTTGGAGTTCCTGACTTTGATCTTGCTTGTCGAAAATACAATGATGCACTAAAAGATCACAATCAGTGGTGTCATGATGTTGAATGTTTTCAAAAGGGCTGGGATCTTGAAGAGCCCCCAGCCGATTCTGCAGATGCCGATATTCACGATAAAATCCATGCTCAATGGGAATCTGATGTACAAATTTGGAATAAAACACATGATTTAGAGGCGGTTAAAGCAAATAAGCCTGCTCCACTTATTAAACCTATTTTTGGTTGTGAAGCATATTTTATTTTGGATGATTGTATAGAAAAAGGAACCAAACAAGTCCGCTATCACCTCATTTTGCTCGCAAAAAATGAAACTGGCTATATTAATCTTATGAAGATGATGTCAGAGGCTGGCTCTAAAAAAATGTTCTATTACAAGCCCCGTACTACGCTTGACATGCTTAAACGCTATCATGAGGGAATTATTTGTACATCGGCTTGCGTATCAGGCATTATTCCTCGCATGCTTTTTGAGGGGCGTCCAGAAGAAGCAGAACGCTGGGCAAAAATTTATCAGGATATATTTGGTGACGATTTTTATTTAGAGATTCAAGATCATGGTTTATCAGATCCTAGCTGGGGAGGTTATACCGATAGAACTCTTTCAGAGCGTATTGTAAAGATGGGTCATGACCTTGGAATTAAGGTTGTCGCTACTAACGATAATCATTACCTCACCAGAGAAGACGCAAGTGTACAAGATATTGCAAGTTGTATTGGATCTGGAGCTCGCATTGACGATGAAAATCGTAAGCGTATGACGGGTACAGAGTTTTATCTTAAAAATGAAGAGGAAATGCGTCAGATTTTCTCGTGGTGTCCTGAAGCTATCGAGAACACCATTGAGGTTGCTAATAAATGCAACTATGAGCTTGACTGGTCTCATATGTATCTTCCAAAATTCCCAGATCTCAAAGAAGGGGAAACTTCAGAAGAACGTTTTAGAGAAGAGTGTCTCAAAGGCCTGGCGCGTCGTTATGGCGATGATTGGAAAAATGTTGTTATCAACGGTATTAACGTTGAAGACAGATTTGAATACGAATACGACATTATTTGTAAAAAAGGTTTTGCAGATTACTTTCTTATTGTTCAAGAATATGTACGTTGGGCTAAGGAAAATGGAATTGGTGTTGGGCCAGGTCGTGGCTCAGCTGCAGGTGCTATTGTTGCGTATGCCATGGACATTACAACCTTCGATCCACTTCAAAATGGCCTAATGTTTGAGCGATTCTTGTCACCTCAGCGCTCTGAGATGCCTGATATTGACATGGACTTCGACGATGAACGACGCTTAGAGGTTGTTGAGCACGTTCGTCAAATTTATGGATCTGATCGCGTTTCTCACGTTATTACCTACTCAACTATTAAGGCTAAACAAGCAATCAATGACGCCTGCCGTGTGTTGGGTTATCCCGTGTATATGGGACAGCGTCTTTCTAAAATGATTCCAGGAGATCCCAACGCTCACCTCAAGTTTGTTCTTCATAAAGGAAAAGAAGGACAAAAGGGCGCGGATCAGTATTCTCCAGATTTTGAGGACGCGTACGAGAATGATCCTGACTCAAGAAGAATTATTGATGCTGCTCTTTCAATTGAAGGACTTCATCGAGGTGAAGGCGTGCATGCTTGTGCAGTTCTCATTGCTCCTACGCCAGTAAATGATCACGTGCCCACTAAGGTTGATACCAAAGGCGGCGTTGAGATTACCCAGTATGAGGGTCATTCTGTTGCGGACATGGGCCTTCTTAAGATGGACTTTTTGGGATTGAGAACTCTGACGGTTATTTCTCGAGCACTCAAAAATATTAAAGAAAATGACAACGTTACTATTGATGTCGATCAAATCCCTTTTGATGACCCAGAAATTTATAGACTCTTAAGAGAAGGTAGAACTGCAGGAGTATTCCAGGTTGAGTCTGCAGGAATGACAGCAACTATTAAGGGCATGCGACCAACGGAGTATAAACACATTGTCGCATTGATTGCTTTGTACCGACCTGGTCCTTTAAATGCAGGTATGGTTACCAGTTATATTAACCGAATGAATGGTAGAGAAGAAGTTAAAGACTACGATCCTCGTTTGCATGATATATTGGCGGAAACCTATGGAACCATGGTTTACCAAGAGCAGGTTATGCAGATTTCTATGAAGATGTCTGGCTTTACTGCAGGCGAGTCTGACAAGGTGAGAAAAGCCGTAGCAAAAAAGAAAATTAAGCTCATGCAAGAAGTTATCCAGCATTGGGATGACGGTACTGATGAGACTATGGAAGATCACTGGAAAAATGGTGCGGTTCGTAATGGGTTTGATCGTTCAATTGCAGAAAACATTTGGGATGATGTTCTGGAATTTGCATCTTATGCATTTAATAAGTCTCACTCAGCCGGCTATGCCATCTTAGTTATGCAGACTGCTTGGTTGAAGGCACATTATCCTCATGAATTTATGGCTGCAGTACTTACTTCTTATATGGGAAAAACCGATAAGATTGTTCACTATGTAAGCGCTTGTCGTCATGAGGGAATTAAGATTCTTCCTCCAGATATTAATGAATCTGGTAAAGACTTCACCGCCACCAAAGAGGGTGTTCGTTTTGGATTTGCTGGCATCCGGGGCGTTGGAGAGGGCGTTGGAGAAGCTATTATGCTTGAGCGCCAAAAGGGCGGTCCTTTTACAAGCATTCATGATTTTGTTAATCGAGTAGATGCAAGTCAGGCAAAACGTAATGTTGTAGAAGCACTTATTAAAGCAGGAGCTTTTGATTCTACGGGTTATACGCGCATGCAAATGATGAGTTTTGTGGATAAAAATAATCCTCAAAATATCATTGATGCTGCTACAAAGCGTCAAAAGGATAAGGCTATTGGACAATTCTCCATGTTCGATATGTTTGGAGAGGTAGAAGGTTCTGGCTTTACAAATGAGGTTCCTGAACCTGATGGTGTTGAGTGGGATAGACGTTTTAAATTGGCTTGTGAATACGATGTACTAGGTATTTATGTTTCTGATCATCCGCTTCGCCCTTATGAATATGCACTTGCAAAAAATAGAGACTTTGCGCTTGCTGATATTGAAGAAAACATTGAAGTCCAGCTTCCAAATGGTGCCATGTCCCAGCAGTTCAAAGTTCCAGAAGGTAAACCTATTCGCTTTGCTGGTATGGTTACCAATGTTATGAAACGTACTACAAAAAATGGCGATCCAATGGCAATTGTTACTCTGGAGGATATGGAAGGTTCCGTAACTATTGTTATGTTCCCTAAGCTGTATAAGAAAGCAGCAAAAATTCTTGCGGGAGATGTGAATCCAGAGACGGGAGAGAGCCAAGATGACATTTTTATCTCTGTTTTAGGAAAGCTCGAGCGCTCTGATAGAGGGGATCAGGTGATTGCACAAGAAGTCAAATCTATTGAGCTACACGGTGCCAACAATACTCCTAAAACACTTGTTATTCATATGCCTGTAGAGCAACTCCAAAAACCAGTAATAGAGACTCTTGGACAAATTTTTTCTCGATACCCAGGAATGGATTGTGTTGAAATTCGTGTGGAGAGTGAGATTGGTGATGTCATGCGTATGGAGATTCCAACAAAAATTGACGGACGTAGCATGGTTTTGCTTACTGAACTTAAAGATTATATTGGGCAAGAAGGATTTGCACAGATTGTTTAGATTTTTGTTTTGTTTTATTGACAAGAGATTTAGTTAATAAGAACTGTTACTATTTAAGAGCTTTTGTAGCATGAATTTTGACATCGTGTTGATGTCGTGAGAGGAGAAAATATGATTGATGCAAAATTTTATCGTGATAAAGAGACAGGATCTGTCCTTTGCTCTGTAGCTGGTAAGGGAGCTGTTTCTGGACTTGAGCTTTTACAAGCTGGTGTTAGTGATGGTGCAGCTGAAAAGCATGTTCCTTTTGTTTCTCGTGAGGGAAATAAGGTTACTGTTCGTGTTGGTGAAGTTGCTCATCCAATGCTCGAAGAGCATTTTATTGAGTTTATTGCTCTTGTAACAGAGGATGGCGCACAGTTTGCATATCTCAAGCCTGGTCAGGAACCAGTTGCTACGTTTACCTTAAAAGAGGGTGTATCTGCAGAGGCATACGAGTATTGTAATCTGCACGGTCTTTGGAAGACATCTCTTTAAAAAATTGATGCTGGTTTGCTCGTTTTAATACCAGTATAGATACACGACACGGAGTCACTTATGTGACTCCGTGTTTTGTAAGACGTATTCATTAATGGGTAAAACACTATAAGATACCCATGTTAGGAATGATATGCGCATAGCAGTTGCACAAATGAATACCGTTGCAGGTGATTTTGATTTTACCGCTCAGAATATGCTGGAGGCAGCTCAACGAGCTCAGCAACAGGGAGCTGAGCTTATAATTTATCCTTCTCCAACGTTAACTGGTCTTTTAAGTGTTCCAGAGGCAGACGTTGATGGCTTATTTGCTGACATTGCAGATATTGTGAATGACTTATCACATAAACTTCCTATTGCAGCGCTTATTCCTGTTATTACAGAGCTTGCTGGTGAGCCGGTAGGAGATGTACTTCTCGTTAGAAATCAGGCAGTTACTCCGCTTAAGCTGACCGCCCAAATTGCTCAAATGAGTGCGCTGGCAAGAACGGGAAATGTGGCGAATGTGGCCGAGGAAACTGCTTCAGAATTAGCAAAATTTGAAGCGGATAATTTGACCTTTGGAATTGCGATGACCTACGAGGATTTGGATGCTTGGCAAGATGTCGATGATTCACTTGATGCGGTAATCTACCTTCCTTACTTTGGATTTGCTGTAGATGATTCTTCATCTGCGATGGGAATGGCAATAGCTGAAGGACGTTATTTGGGTGACGTTGAGGAGCTTGACAGTTGGCTTATTTCCGCAAATGCTGTAGGTGCATATGGTAATCAGGTATTCTGTGGATCGAGCTTCTTCCTCTCTCCATCAGGCGATTTAGTAATGCAGGCAGCGTCTTTTTCAGAAGATTTAATTGTGTGCGATATTGATCAAGACACTATAGAAAATTTTGATCGAGAAGACACATCGGGTGTTTACAATAGTGCTTTGACAACTTGGGGAGCGCTTTCAAGTGGAGTGCGTGATTACACTATCAAGTCTGGCTTTGATGGAGCTTGTGTTGTAGTAGATGGGTCTTTGAACTCTTTGGTTGTTATGGCACTAGCATCAGATGCCCTGGGTCCTATGCGTGTTCATGCACTTTTACTTCCTACAGAAGATTCTCGAGTAGCAAGTTCTGCAGAACTTCTCGCCGCACAGTTGAGAATAGATACCGTAAAGCCCGATGCTACTGATTTGGAATCACTCACTGATACGTATTTGTTAAAAGCTTTTGTCTATTCATATGCTGACAAACATAATTACGTTACGTTGGAATGTGAGGATAAGACAATCCTTGCGCTTAAGGGTATACAGATTTCTAGTGCGCATTCTTTTTGGCCACTCGGTGACATGTATCATGCCGATATCCTTGATTTAGCAAAGGTACGCAACACATTTTCACCAGCTATTAATCAATCAATACTTGAAAATTTCTCGGAAGTTTCTATCGATGGAATTGAAGAGGCTGGAAACACCGCCAAAGAGAGAATTGAATTTGTTGATTACGTACTTGCAAACTATCTTGAGTGGAATAAAAGTATTACTTCTATTGTTGCGGAATTGGGCAAAGTAGATGCTGTAAAAGCAATCATTAATGCATTACATCAAAGTCAAAAAGAGAGAAGGAACACATCCGAAGTTCTCGAAATGTCTTCAAAATCTTTGACTCATGCGCAAATTTCACATGTTTCTGTTTGGCAAGATTGCATAAGGAATGCAAAAACTGAACAATCTGATGTCATTACTGCTCTTAAGAACTCTTTACGAGAAAATCAAACGCTTTCGTCTATGATTTCTGGACTTTCTGAAACTATTGAAGAATCGCAGCCAGACTTTAGAAGCATACTTGAACTTCTTAAAGAACTTAGTGAAGGTGCAAATACCGATATCGGAATGGTGAACCCAAAAATGTGGAAAGGTCCATTTTCTGAAAATTAATAACCGAGAAACCATACCTTATGATAATATAGAACGGACGTTCTATATTTAGGAGGTGCAATGGTAATTCTTGGAATAGACCCCGGATTAGCTCACACGGGATGGGGCATTGTAGAAACAAGGGGTTCGGAGTGCCGCGCACGTGCCTATGGATGTATTACAACTACTGCGGATGAGCCAATTGATATGCGTTTAGGAAGAATTTACGATCAGCTGGTTCAGGTTATTCAGAAGTTTTCACCAGAAGCGCTCTCTATAGAAAGTATTTTCTTTGGGCAAAATGTTAAGTCGGCAATTCCTACCGCACACGCTCGTGGGGCAGCCATTGTAGCTTGTTCCAAAGCTGGGTTAACCGTTGGAGAGTATACACCAATGCAAATAAAGCAGGCAGTGGTTGGCACTGGAGCTGCTGATAAACAACAGGTTATGTATATGATTCAAAATATATTGCACTTGGATCACCAACCGCATCCAGATCATGCTGCCGATGCATTAGCAGCAGCAGTTTGCCATGCTAATCTTGTAAGAACAACATCTCTTGGAAAGGGCAGAATACAATTATGATTGTCCAACTTACAGGAACTCTTATATCTGTTACTCCCTCGTCAGCAATAATTGACGTTCATGGAGTAGGTTATGAGTTGGGTATATCAGCATCAACCGCAGCAGCTCTTCCACAAGCAGGTGAGGCTGGTGTTACTGTATTAACGCGCATGGTTGTTAGAGAAGATTCTCAAGAGCTTTTTGGATTTGCTTCTCGAGAAGAGCGTGCACTTTTTGATCGTCTGCGCGCTATTTCTGGAGTTGGGCCCAAGCTGGCACTTGCAGTTCTTTCAACGTTTACTCCTCAACAGCTAGCCGTCATTGTTGCAAATAATGATGGAGGACGCTTAAAGAATGTTTCTGGATTAGGTAAGAAAAAGGCAGAGCGTTTGCTTATTGAGCTTTCTGATGTATTTGCTAAAGATGTGGAGTTAAAAGCACTTGTTGGACTGACTTCTCCAGATGATTTGGATATTTCACCACAATCTTTGACAACATCATTAGAAGCAGAAGCTGTAGAAGCACTTCTTGGAATGGGCTTTACTTCTCAAGAAGCGTCTCTTGCTCTTGAGGGACATAAAGAGGCTGGAGCAGTTACAATTGAAGCGGCCATTGGTTATGCTCTGAGAAGATTAGGAAGTGGTAATTAATGTGGGAAGCAGATGCAGATAATCTGTTTGAATCGTCATCCACACCTGCACCATTTCCAGGTCATTCTTCACAGAGGACAGTATCCAGCGATTTACAAGCAGAAGATTTAGAACAAGAGAGAAATCTTCGTCCAAAAACACTTGATGAATATTTAGGCCAAGAACGTGTTAAGTCTAATTTACGCGTTCTCATTGAGGCGGCAAAGAGTAGAAACGAGCCGTTAGATCATGTTATTTTTTCTGGCCCTCCGGGATTAGGAAAAACTACGCTTGCTGGTGTTTTAGCAGGGGAGATGGGATCAAAACTTCATACTACCTCTGGTCCTGCTATTGAAAGAGCTGGAGATTTAGCAGCAATTTTAACTAATCTTGAAGAGGGAGATATTCTCTTCGTTGATGAGATTCATCGTTTAAATCATCAGGTTGAAGAAGTTTTATATCCAGCTATGGAAGACTTCTTTTTAGATATTGTTATTGGAAAGGGACCAGCTGCTCGCTCTATCAGACTTGATATTCCACGTTTTACTCTTGTTGCAGCTACAACAAGAACTGGTCTTTTAACGGGACCACTTCGTGATCGATTTGGAATTTCATATAGACTTGATTACTATACGGTTCCGGAGCTTCAGACAATTGTTATGCGTTCTGCAAATATTCTTGATGTAGAAATTGACGAGCAAGGAGCTGCAGAGATTGCTTCCCGTTCAAGAGGAACACCTCGTTTAGCAAATCGATTACTCAAGCGCGTAAGAGATTATGCTCAGGTTAAGGCTGAAGGCCTTGTTACGTGGCGGGTTGCTTCTGAAGCTCTTTCTTTTTTTGAGATTGATGAGCTTGGCCTAGATGTTATGGATGTGAGAGTTTTGAAAGCTCTCTGTGAAACTTTTAGGGGTAGACCAGTTGGTCTGACTACCCTTGCAAGTGCAGTTTCAGAGGATCCGTCAACATTAGAAGACGTATACGAGCCATATCTTCTGCAGCAAGGCCTGATAATTAGAACTCCACAAGGTAGACAAGCAACTCATACCGCCTTTGATCATCTTAATATTTCTTTTCCCTCTGATAGATAGGTGGGTAGTATGTTCCAACGTGACTATATTTTGGAAATTATTAATGACTTTACCAATGCTGTTATGGATGGGCTAGGGCTCGCAATAAAGAATCAATCGGAACAGTCTCTCGGTGGAGTAGAGGCCGCTGTTGCTGAATTGATTGATTTGAGTCCAGAAACTGCATTAGCTCTTTCTCCAGATTCTCTTGTCACGATGATGCTGTTGTCGGGAGTGGCTGACTCGGTAGCAGAATATGTTGTCTACGCTCTTGATAGACTTTCTCGTGTTTATGAAAAGCTAGGTGATACCGATAAGGCCGGATTGAGAAGACAACAGGCAGAAGCAGTTGCACAGTCTTTTTCGGTAAATCTAAATGCTACTCCTGAGCAATTTGTAGATTTTAACGCTAAGTATTTTGAATAAATAGTATGTCTCATTTTTTGAGTGTGAGTTTAAGGTTTTGTTAAAAGTACTCCCAGCCTTAGCTGGGAGTACTTTTTGTAGCAGTATATGTTGCTACTTACCAGATGACAATCTTTGTACCATAAGGAATATTGTCATATATCCATTTAGCATTTGATGTTGCAAGGCGTACACAACCATGGGAGCCGTTATAACCCAGTCTTCCGTCACGTACGGTATAACCATCAGCATGATACAAAATGGAATGAATCAGATATTCACCTGTAATTGTGGTGTAATACCAGCATCTATATCCAGAACCAAAATAGAGTCCTTTTCCTCCAACGCTAAATTGTCCGTGTGGAGTCCACATTCCTGGGGCACCTGTTGTACATCGCCATTCATACCATGGGACCCAGTTACCTCTGTATCCTTTATAAACTGCAAAACGATTTCCCGTTGTATCAACCTGGATAAGCCAGTTTGTAGCGCTTGAGTATCCTTGTGCATAACGATACATATCTGGATAGTAGCAAGGTTGTTCTATCATGGCACCATCAGCACCAGCCCAGTAAAGTCTATTTCCCCATGTCAAATAGCCAGTTTGCATAGTGCCATTTTTATCAAGATAGTAGTCTTTGCCGCCATCTTTAATCCAGCCAGTAAGCATTTTTCCGTTATCGCCTAGATAATACCAACCGCTTTTAAGGTGTAGCCATCTTGTTTGCATAGCGCCATTGTTATCAAAGTAGTACCAAGTTCCATTAATTTTTACCCAATCAGATGCAGAAGAGCCATCTTCTTGATAGTAATATGTGATCCCATCCTCGTTAATCCATCCAGTTTTAACTTTGTGATTTGAGTCGACATGGAGCTTAAGTCCAGGAAGTTCAATGATTCCAGTAGGTTGGGAACCGTCGTCTGCGGTAAAGATTCCATCAGATGAAATATGGCCAGTGAGAATTCCATCTGGTCCTGACCAGCGTTTCTCGCCATTT
>JABZIF010000020.1 GCA_015258485.1 Atopobiaceae bacterium
TTCACAAGATATATTAAAAATATTACATAAAACCAAAGAATCGACCAATAATACCAACAGCAAAGAGCGCCAAAATGATAACAATTGGAGAAACTTTTCTCTTAAGCAAATAGCAGCAAAGAAGCGTCAGGCCAACCGCAGCAAGACCGGGAATCAACGAATCAAGATTCTGCTGAAGCGTTGTAACCTTCATTTGCTCAAGACCGGTTGGTCCAAGCTGCGCAAAGCTAGAAAGTGCATCATGAATACCTTGAGCAGGGCCATTTTCAGAAATGACCTTAGTGATATTAGCCCAATCAATATACGCACCCTCTTGCTGAGGAACACTAGAGACTATCGGTTTAAATGAAATCGAAACCCAGCGCTCAACCAAGGCGCCAATAATAAACATACCTAAGATTGAAGCGCCTTCGGTAACCTTGCCCAAAAGACCACCAGATAAATCAGAAGAAATTGACGCACCAGCCTTATAGCCAAATTCCTGAGTAAACCAAAGGAATAAAAGACGAATTACGTTCCAAGCAACAAAGAAAAGTATTGGGCCAACAATAGATCCACCCAGTGCCAAGGAAGCGCCAAGTGCACCAAGAATTGGACGAACTGTAAACCAAAACACAGGATCGCCAACACCAGCAAGCGGGCCCATCATACCAACCTTAACACCCTGGATTGCAACATCATCAATGGGCTCACCATTTGCGCGCCCCTCTTCCAAAGCAAGTGTAACGCCCATAACTGGTGCAGAAACGTACGGATGCGTATTATAAAACTCAAGATGACGCTTAAGAGCTGCGGATTGTTCTTCTTTAGTGGTATATAACTTTTTAATAGCTGGAATCATCGAGTATGCCCAACCACCATTTTGCATACGCTCATAGTTCCACGAACCCTGAAGGAACTGATGACGAAGAGCAACAGATAAACGATCTTTCTTTGAAAGTTGAACTTTTGTATCCATGAATGTCACGCTCCCTCAGAACTAGTAATTATCAATAATGTCGCCAAGTGGATCACCTGATCCACCGCCTGATCCACCGCCCTGTTTAGCCAGGTCTTTGAGACCCAGATAAATAATTGCAAGGCAAACACCAATAACGCCAAGAGCAATAAGGGTTAACTGATTAATAGCGGCAAAAACAAAACCGAGTGCAAAGAATGGCCATACTTCTCTGGTCGCCATCATGTTGATAACCATTGCATAACCAACTGCGGCTACCATGCCGCCACCAACAGCCATACCGCCTGTTAACCACTTGGGCATAGAATTAAGTGCATCCGTAACGAGAGTTGGATTAATAAAGCAAAGCGCTGCAGCTGGAATTGCAATACGAGCACCTTGCATACAAATTGCCACAATATGCCATCTTTCAATTGCAGCAAAATTGCCCTTATCGGCAGCTGTATCCATAGCATGGACAATACCAGTTGCAATAGTACGCGCAATCATAGTTAAAAAAAGACCTGCAACAGACAAAGGAATTGCAAGTGCAATAGAGGTGTTAATTGCAGCTGAGGTATCAGTATCGCCGCCATCAAGTGCTAAAACCATGATGATTGCAGATGCAACTGAAGCAAGTGCTGCATCAGGTGCTACCGCAGCACCAATATTAGCCCAGCCAAGTGCAATCATCTGAAGCGATCCACCAAGAATAATTCCCTCAGTAGGATGGCCTGTCACAATGCCAATAAGCGTGCAGGCAACAAGTGACTGATGAAATTCCCACTGATCAAGAATGCCTTCCATACCGGCGAGAAAGGCGACAATAACAACGAGCAATATGGTAATAGGTGTCATCTCTACCTCCTTTAATTACTTTTGAGCAGCAAGCTCGGACTTTGCTTTTTTAATCATTGCATTAAAGTTTTCTGCATTATCAGCAGGAACTTTACGGACATCAAACTTAACACCAAACGCCTGGATTGCTTCAAGGGTCTCAACATCTGCGTTGTCCATTGCTACTGCATTGGTAACAACAACTTTTCCGACAGAATGTGCCATTGAACCAAGATTTGCCTCTGTAATAGGAACGCCGCCTTCAAGTACGCGGAGCATATCCTGAGGAGTTTCAAAAAGAAGCATTGCTTTGGTATTACCAAAACGAGGATCATGAGCAATCTCAATAATCTTTTTAATTGGTACAACATGTACATGAACTCCTGGAGGAGCTGCTTGAATAATCATTGTCTTACGAAGCTGATCGTTAGAAACACCATCAGAACAGACAATAATACGATCGGGTTTTGTCATCTTTGTCCAGGTAGTTGCCACTTGTCCATGAAGTAAGCGAGTATCAATTCTAGCAAGCACAATTTTAAGTTTGCCATCTCCCAGAACTGTTCCCTCTGGAATGGCACCTTGTGAAGCTGGAGCTGTTGATAAAGACGACGCAGAAGTAGTTTCTTTTGGTTCCAGCTCCTCGGGCTTTATTTTAACTCCTAAACGAGCTTCAGAATAAATCTCTTGAGCAACTTGTACAGCAGAATCAGCACCCAGCCGAGAACTATATGCAGCAACAAGCATAGGAAGATTAAGACCAGTTACAGCAACCCAATCTTCTTTATTATGCTCTTCAAGAATACGAGAAACCTGATTAAATGGTGTTCCACCCCACAGATCAATAAGAAAAAGTACGTGTTCTTGATCGGCAAACGTTGAAATTGCATCAAGCAATTTCTGATGTAAATCATCTGGACCCATATCAGGTGTAAGCGAAACTGAAACAACTTCTTCTTGAGGCCCAAAGATCATGCTGCCGGAATCTTTAATACCTTCGGCAAGATTGCCGTGGCTGGCTAAAACAATACTAACCAATTCCTTCCTCCTTTTAACCTCGTAACGTAAAAACTTTATGCATAACAACAAACCAAACCATTATGTCTTTAATTTTATATCTTAAAAGTACTCACAATACTGAGTTTCCATATTCATCTAACCGAATTCCAACTTTTCTATAGTTGTATAGTGCTCAATATGGCAGAGCAAACAAAAAACGGTCAGATAAATTCTGACCGTTCATATTGCTCATGTTGTGCATTGCAAGAAAACAGGCTATCTCAAAGCGTAATTGACTAGCAATCAAGAGAAACTAGATCATGTGTAGACTGAGTAAAGACGTCATAACTATCCTCAGTAACAACACCAAAGTCTTCAAGACGAATGCCAAATTTACCTGGAAGATAAATTCCTGGCTCATCAGTAACTACTGAACCTGCAGGAATTACATGATTCCAACGTGCATTAAAGAATGGACGCTCATGAATCTCAATGCCAACACCGTGACCAAGGCCGTGACCAAAATATTCACCATAGCCAGCATCAGAGATTACTTTTACTGCCAGATTATGAATATCAGAGCCAATAACACCAGCATGTACTGCTGCTGCACAAGTCTCATTTGCCTTGCGAACTATATCATACACATGCTGTTGCTCCTCAGAAGGGGCACCTAAAACAACAGTACGGGTCATATCTGAGTGATAGTCTAAGTAGCCCGCACCATAATCCATGACAATCATATCGCCCTTCTGAACAACACGCTCACCAGGCTGTGCATGAGGATTGGCGCCATTAGGACCAGACGCAATAATGGAATCAAACGATAGTGCATCCGCACCATGAGAAAGCATATAATTTTCAAGCTCGGCACGAATCTGCTGTTCAGTGAGGCCTGGCTTAATATACTCGCAGATATGCAAGAAAGCCTGGTCGGTTATCGACTGAGCATGTTTCATGAGCTCAATCTCTGCTGAATCTTTGACAATACGTAACTCAGCAATATCACCATGCATACGAGGGAGCAATGCTGCTACAGAACGATCCCTCAATGCCTGCTCAAGATTGTCAAAGAACGCAAGATCAACAGTATCCTCAACAGCTACTACACGTGCACGTGCGTCAGCAATATGAGAAGCAACCCACTCGGTTGGAGTAGAAGAATCCTGATCAATCTTCCAAGGAGAATCGGATCCTAGGCGCTCCAAAAACGTTCCATAGTAACGAGAATCCGTGTGTAAGAACAGATTATTCTGTGTAATAAACGCCGTATGTGCCTGCTCAAAATCAAACGTGCGCTCAGCATCAGTCAACCAACGAAGATCTGGATTATGCCGCAAAACAACTGCATCATAACCTCTTTGTGCCATAAGCTCTCTAAAACGTGCTATGCGCTTTGCTCCTACATGTAAATCCGCCATTTCAAATCCCTTCTCGAGATACATAAAACAAAGTAACTATACATTTTTTCTATATTGCATGAGCTTCACACCAAGCACGTGCATGTTCGGCGAGAAGTTCCTCATCTACTGAAGCTAATCTTACCCTTCCAATAGATAGAGGAATCGGCAACATAAAACGATTAGTAAAACGGAAACATTCTTGTTTGAGAGCTGCAATAAGCTGTTCAGCTGTAATATCGCACGTCACAGAACCTATGCCCAAGCGCTCAAGAATTTCGTCTTGTGCAAGCAAATCATCAATTGAAAGCTCTTCTTTTGCCACAGCAATTCTCGCCGAGAAACGCAATGCATCTGCATACAGGGCAGAAAGGGGCTGATTGTCTGGAATAAGCTTTCTTAATGCTTCAACAAAAATCCAACCATAAGGAACAGACTGCCTAATTGCAACTGCAGAAGAATCAGAAAGTCTACCACGTGTTTTTGTAGATTCCGCAAGCTGTTCAGCAATAGTATCTACCACGCCATCTTTAAGATTTTCTGCCCTATCCCAAATGCGTCCAAACTCTGCCTCATTGTCAGACATTGCTGTTGCAACCATACAAACAAGGGCAACTTTAGCTGTATCGTCAGTCAGGTTCATAACCTCTAAATCAGCAAAACAGTAACGCGCACATGGAGATGTAGTAATAAGTCGCTCGTGCTCAAGATCAACATCAAGTGCACGTGGAGTAATAGATGACACAATAACGGCAGCAAGATCTAAAGAAACCGTGGCAAGCGAGACTCCCCCACACCAATCATGTGCCACATGATTGACAAGGGAAACCACACCAGAATGTCCAATGCCAACAATAAGATCATCTGCTGTAAGTCCTATTTCTGCACATACCGAGAATATCTTTGATATTGACTTAAGCGTAGTCGCTTGAGGTCCATCTTCAATTTCAATACAAGTAACAAAAAAACCAACCGTAGTGAGATCTCTTTTAATTAGTTCGACTACATCTTTATCAGCCTGATTGCTAGTCACAAAAGCGCAACGATTCGGTCTTCCAACAGCAGTTCTCATCTCAGTGCCAAAGTTTGTAAGAACTCCTCTTCCAGAACGAAGTGCAATCGAACCACCAGGAATTGAGACCCACTGTTTTATTTGCACAGGTGGAAGTTCTTCTTCCACAAGCTCATTCTGATTATCATTGCTCATAGCAAACCTCTTTCCCAAAGCAGCTTACCAGCATCAATTGCAACCTGTTCGAATGTTTTCTCGCGAATATCTATCGTAATATCTGCCGCATATTCATAGCGAGGACGAAGTTTCTTATACAAACGCTCTGCATTTGCAATGGTACCTAAATCAGGACGTCTATCAGTACGCTGGATTTGTCTCAAAGAATCTGACAAATCACCATCTAAAAACACAATAGCACCCATCTCATGCATGAGTGTAAGATTTATATCCTTCTCAACTATGCCACCACCACAACTTACCAAGAGAGATTTTTTTGATTTAAGCGTTTGAAGAACTTCAGTCTCAGCACATCTAAACTGTTCTTCTCCACCATCTGCATAAATCTGGGCTAGTGACTTACCAATAATTCTTTCCGCTAAACGATCTGTATCAACATATCTACGGTGAAACAACTCACCTAAGTTACGCGCAAGTGTAGACTTTCCAGCACCTAGAAAGCCAATAAAAAAGATATGATCACAATCTTCATGCACTATATATCTTGAATCAAAAAACTCCATGCTCCTCCAGACACATCAAAACGATTCTAGCATCGAGTTAGAGCAAGTATACAAAGCCATCGTGTTTATGACGTAAAAGTTACATTTTTTAAAATTCGATGTTCAACATGACGAATGATGTTGGTATACCAAAGATCCTCATCTGACTGAGGGAGCACCAAAATAGTCGAAACCTTAGCTAAATTACCTGCAATAATATCAGTAAAAATTTGATCACCAATCATTACCGTTTGCTCTGGTGTTACATCAAAACGCTTCATTGCAAAATTAAGGGCTCGTGGAAGTGGCTTCATTGCAAAACCTTCTCCCTCAATTCCTAGCTCTTGTGCACTTCTTCGTACTTCAGAGAGATGAATATTATTTGAAATAAAACAAAGCGTCAGCCCCGCCTCTTGAGCAGCTTTAAACCATTCAACTACATGAGGAGGTGCAACTTTTAAGTCACGCGGTATACAAGTATTATCACGGTCTAAAAGCACAAGCTTAATCCCCCGCTCCTTAAGCTGCACGATAGAAACCTTTTCAAGTGAGGTTACATAATATGTTGCACGAATAAGGCTCATAGATACCGCTTAATTACTGGAAGCTTCACGTTCACGTGCATTCTCAATAGCCTGGACATGCTCATCATATGTCTCTGAAAATACGTGCTCGTCCTTAGTAATCCAGAAGTAATAGTAGTTTGTTGCTGCCGGATCCATTGCGGCCTTAATTGAAGCGTAACCAGGTGAACAAATTGGTGTAGGAGGAAGACCTGCAAATGCGTAAGTATTATAAGGATCTGACGTCATGCTACTCAATTCATCTGCAGTAGCTTCTCTACCCAAAGAATATGCAAGCGTCGCGTCACTTTGTAAATTCATTCCATCATACAGACGATTATAAAAAACTGAAGCAACCTTAGGACGATCATCATCAGACTGAGCTTCTCGCTCAATAATAGAAGCCATAGTGATGATCTGTTCATTAGAGAGATTCAAGTTATAACGCTTGTTCAACGTAACGCGAGCAGCATCAATATTCAAATCAGCTGTTTCTGCCTTAAATTGATCAAGCATTGCTCGAATAATAGTATCTGCTGTTACATTAGAGTCGGTAAAGGTATATGTCTTAGGGAACAGATATCCCTCAAGCGAATCATTTGCGGATACAGCTTCTTTCAAGAAAGAATAGTCCGAAACATAGTTAGAGGCTTTTGCTTGATTCAAAAAATCATCACGAGAAATACCAAAGTAATCTTGTACTGCATCGGCAACTTGAGAAACGGTATATCCTTCTGGAATAACAAGACCACTACCAGGCGCATTTGGACCAGATATAAGGGTATGAACAATATCTGCTGCACTTGTTCCTGTCACAAAAATATAAGAGCCACTCTTAATCTTTTGTTCTGCTTCTTGACGCTTTACTTGAGACAAAAAATCATTTTTATTAGCAATAACTTTATTATCGTACAAAATTTTAGCCACTGCTTGAGCACCTGAACCATCTGGAATAGTAACATTCACTTGTTGGCCAGGAGTAATATCTTGGGTTCCTGAAATGTCCTTAGTAATTTCTGGAATTGCTACTTTCCATGCAAAAACAACCAAAATAGCAACCATTACTAAACCAATAAACACTGATATGATTCGTGAACGCTTCGACGCTTTTTTATCTCTGTGTTTTACCTGCTTATTCTTTGCCTTATGAGTAACATCTGCACTTCTTGAAGAAAGCTTTCCACCCATTAATGCAGGAAGTGACCCCGTTGTTTCCGCCGTAGTAGTCTTTTGAAAAGACTCCTTATTATTCTGTGATGATGCTGACTCAACCGAATCTTTCTGTGCGTCTTCTGAAGATGACGCTGGCACAGAAAAGTGTGCACCATTCTGACGTGAAGAAGAATTATCGGATAGAGTAGACATCTAGACTCCCTTATGTTTTTGTGCATCCAGCCATGACTGCAAAAAAAGTGAAGCTGCAATCATGTCAACTTTTCCGCGCATAGACTTTTCTGACAGCCCCTGTGCGTGCAGAATCTTTTTTGCCTCCGCGGATGAAAATCTTTCATCCGTAAATTCTAATGGAAGTTGACAGTGTTCTGCAATTTGTTGAGCTTGAAAGGTAATTTTTTGCGCTTGTGGCCCATCTTCTCCAGAGAGCGTCTTAGGACGTCCACAAACTAAAAGCTCAGGGTTCCAATCATCCAATACGTTTCTAAATGATCTTGCATGAGCAATCACTTCCTGAGTAGGTAGCACACACACTGGTGACGCAATAGCACCATCGGGGTCGCTTACTGCAACCCCGATGCGAACTTCACCAATATCAAGTGCCATAACACGCAACTCTTATGCACCTAACTTTTCTTTTGCAGCTGCAAGCGCCTGATCAATTCCGGCTGAATTTGACCCACCTGCCTGCGCCATTGCAGGTTTACCTCCGCCGTGACCATCAATATACCCTGAAATACTTTTTATAATTTCTCCTGCCGAGAAACCCGCAGCAACTGCCGAATCAGTAGCGCCAGCAAGCAGCGACACTTTTCCATCAGCCGTAGCAGATGCAATAACGCATGCTACAGGTTGTCCATCAGATGCATCACGGATTCCGTCCCAAGCAGAACGAAGCTCCTTACCAGAAAGACCTTCAAGCTTTGCAATAACACAGCTATAGCCATTAAGCTGGATAGCGCTTTTAACCGCTTCGGCCACCTGATTACTTCCAGCACCAGTGAGTGCAGCTTCAAGCTTATGGTTAGCAATACGAAGATCTTGCTGAAGCTGTTCAACACGCTCAGCAACTACATCCGGACGTACCTTAAGCTCAGCGGCAACTTCATCAAGCTGTGTGAGACGCTCGTCTACGTACTGGATAGCGCCCATAGAAGTAACAGCCTCGATACGCCTTGAGTTAGAACCAACAGAGCCCTCTGAAACAATCTTAAACAAACCAAGATCAGCAGTATTTCGCGCATGCGTACCACCGCAAAGTTCACGAGAGAACGGCTTATCCTCCGAACCTGCGGAAACAACACGTACTACATCACCGTACTTCTCGCCAAATAGTGCTACCGCACCTGCTGCCTTTGCATCTTCAATACTCATAATCTGAGTAACAATTGACTTAGCAGCAAAAATTTCAGCGTTTACCATACCCTCAATACGCTCAAGCTCATCTTTGGTCAAAGCCTCAAAATGCGTAAAATCAAAACGTAGACGATCTGGAGCAACTAAAGAACCCGCCTGGTTAACATGATTTCCCAAAACTTTCTTAAGAGCAGCGTCCAAAAGGTGCGTTGCTGTATGATTACGACGAATAAGCTCTCTACGTCCAGCATCAATAGTTGCGGTAACTGAATCACCAACAGAGAGCGTACCCTCCTCTACTGTGCCAATATGCGATTCAAGGCCACCATCACGATGTTTAGTATCAGATACGTGGACATACAAACCAGGTGCTGTAAGACTTCCAGAATCGCCAACCTGACCACCCATCTCTGCATAAAATGGTGTCCTATCTAAAACAACCTCAACATCAGAACCCGCACTGACAGACTCAACTTCCTGGCCATCTTGGACAAGAGCTACAACCTTAACGCCGCAAAGCTCATTATTGTCGTAGCCATCAAAAACGGTCTCATCAAGATGATCTGAAAGCGCAACCCATACACTTTGAGCCTTACCCCATGCGTCGCGGTTTGCCGATTTACGAGCACGTTCACGCTGCTCAGTCATTGCAACATTAAAAGCATCCATATCAACTGAATGACCGGCGTTTTCTGCAATTTCACGCGTCAAATCAATGGGGAAACCGTAGGTATCATGCAATAGAAATGCGACAGCACCAGAAAGTTGTGAGCCTTCTTTAAGTTGGTCAAGCTCTGTAGCAAGTCTCGACTCACCGGCATCAAGCGTAGCGCCAAAACGCTCTTCTTCTGCAGTCAAAATACCATCGATAAGAGCGGCTTTCTCGACTAACTCTGGATACTCATTTGACAAAAGATGCGCAACCTCATGGGCATACTCTGCCATAAAGATTCCCTGAATACCCAGAAGACGTCCATGATATACCGCGCGACGAAGTAAACGACGAAGAATATAACTTCTTCCTTCATTACCAGGAAGGATACCATCGCCAATCATAAAGGTAACAGCACGTGAATGATCAGCTAAAATTCGTAAACTTCGATCAATCTGTTCAGACGTGTGATACTTCTTACCAGAGAGTTTCTCGCCAAGTGCAATAAGAGTGCGCATAATGTCACCCTCATAGTTGGTTCCCTCGTGCTGCATAATTGCAGCAATACGCTCCAGGCCCATACCAGTATCAATATTGCGGTGAGGAAGCTCGGGCATTGAGCCGTCTTCTTGACGATCATACTGCGTAAAAACCAAGTTCCAGAACTCAAGATAACGGTCTCCGTCATCACCAGGGGCTTCTCCCTCAAAATCAGGACCTTGATCAAAGTAAATCTCTGAACAAGGACCGCAAGGTCCCGTAGGCCCGGCGGCCCAGAAATTATCTTCTTCACCAAGACGAGTAATGTGATCTTCAGCTACACCAAGTGATTTCCAAATCTCAATTGCCTCGTCATCATCCACATATACGGTGAAGTAAAGACGATCAAGTGGTAAACCAAGATGTTCAGGAGAAGATATAAACTCCATTGCCCATGTACACGCATCTCGTTTGGTATAGCCGCCAAAGGAGAAGTTGCCGAGCATCTCAAAAAAAGACAAATGACGAGAATCGCCAATATTGTCAATATCATTCGTACGAAGGCACTTTTGGCACGACGTTGCACCAATTTCCTTCATAGTCTTAATTCCCTGGTAGTACTCTTTAAACTGATTCATACCCGCATTAGCAAGAAGGAGCGATGGGTCAGAGGGAACTAAAGAAGAGGAAGGATAACGCTTACATCCCTTACTCTCAAAAAAGTCGAGAAAATTCTTACGAATTTCAGCTGTTGTCATTGTTTTATAGTCGGCCATACCGTACTTCTCCGTGTTCTTAAACTACTTTTTACCACTGTCTGAGTCTACCTCATCTGATGATGAGTGCGCTGAGCTATCGATATTTTCTCGTGGAATTTTAAAAAGTAACTGATAAAAATCATGTCCCAATATCTTTTGCATTGAGCCAGTTGCTTTTCTACGAACATGCCCCGCTATATCCCTATCAACCAGACGTGAATCTTCAAAAAAGTGAGGATCATCCAAAGCATCAATCTCAGGGACAATTCTACCTTCTTCATCAACATATTGCGTTGAATTAAAAAGAGCCCCCGTTGGAGAAACAATTTGTCTACCTGAATATTTCTCAAAGAAATACACAAAGATACCCCTTAAGGCAGCAGTAAGCGGAATGGCTAAAATGGTTCCTACTACACCACCTAATGCGCCTCCAATCACAATGCCAAGGAGCGATAACCCCGGATGAACTTTCACGCTGCTCGCCATTATTAAAGGCGAAAGGACGTTATCCACAAGATTTTGGAACACAATCAAAATAATAAGTGTCCATAACGTCATAAGTGGATTGACAAGAATACTTAAAACAAGGGCAATACCTGCCGATACAACCGGCCCAACAACAGGGATAATATGAAAAATACCAGTAACCATTCCAATCAATGCTGCATACGGATTGCCCAGAAGTAGACAGCCAAAATAAACAAGAATACCGTTAACAGCAGACGTAATAATGGTACCTCGCATATAACCGCTTGTTGATCGACTCAGTATTGCAAGCATCAACCTAAACTCATTTTCTTTTTGAGGTCCAGCAATAAGAGCGAGCTCTCTTACGATAACTGGATAATCTTTAGCTAACCAATAAGAAAGCACAAGACCTAAGAAGAAAATCATCAAATGATTTGCCATAGAAGAAATATTGCCTAAGGCGGAAGTAGAAATCCAGCTCAAAATACCAGATGCAACTGATACACCAATGTTAGATGCCTGCTCAATAACTAGCTCAACAGTTTGCTGAATAGTAGGATTATTAGCCGAATCAAAATTCCACCAAAATTCTCTTGCCATTGCAGCAATCTGGCTGGCATAACTTGGCGCATTTTTAAGCAATTCTGTTAACTCAAAAATCAATGGCTGTGCAATAAGAATAAAAAATACAACTAAAACCACCAGTGTAAATACAAGTGAAATAAATGCAGAAATACCTCTTGAAATCCCTTTATCTTCAAGAAAGTTAGTTACGGGGCTACATACAAATGCAACAATGGCGCCAATAGCCAGAAGCTCTACTGCTTGACTCAAAATCCCAAGAATATAGAGAATAAGCGCACAAAGTATTACTGAACCGATTATGGTCCAAACAAGTAAACCACGCTTCTTCCAATCAGGAAAAGAGTCACGAGAAACATTTGACTTTTGGTCCATTAACGATTCACACTTTCTGGATCAATTTTTTCTTGAATACGCTTTAAAGTCCTACGCAAAAGTCTGGAAACTTGTACCTGAGAAATATTAAGCTTATCAGCAATTTCTACTTGCGTGAGGCCTTCAACAAAACGCATACGAATAATCTCTTGCTCACGGGGAGAGAAGTCTCTAATAGCATCTTCAAGCACAATGCGATCATCAGATCCCGCAAGATCCTCATCTTCAGTCACATACTGATCAATAACAGAAGGAGTTTCATCTCCATCGGCACTTGATCCGCCACCCTCAAGAGGAACAGAACTATAAGCACTTGAAGATTCCATAGCCTCAAGACACTCTTCAACTGTCGTGTCAAGACGCTTTGCAATCTCTTCGATTGAAGGACTTCTTTGCAACTCTTTAGTAAGTTCATCAGTTGCTTGATTAATCTTGGCAGAGAGCTCCTGCAACCGTCGAGGAACTCTAACAGACCAACCTTTATCGCGAAAATGACGCTTAATCTCTCCCATAATAGTTGGAGTTGCATACGTAGTAAATTCAAGTCCGCGATTCGGCTCAAACCTATCTATAGCTTTAATCAAACCAATGGTACCAACCTGAATAAGGTCATCCAACGGTTCTCCACGATTTTTAAACTTTGATGCCAAAAAACGAACAAGATTAAGATGGCTTACAATAAGCTGGTCTCTTACCTCAGAATCTTTTGTTTCTTGATATTGTGCAAAGAGCTTGCGTGTTCTTTCTTTATCCCAAGCGGGAGTCCCTCGAGAAGCACGACGGGCAGCTCTACGTGCAGCTTTCTGCACGTCTGCAGAATTGCGCGCAGCTCCGTTTACTTCTTGATTAGGCATGCTCACCGCCCGCAGTCTTTACAAGTTGCAACACATAACCATCATCACTTAACGAGAACTCATCACAAATAGCAGAAAGTAAAAGCTCAACAAGTTCTAATGGCTGAGCATTATCAGAATTTAATTCAACTGGATCTTCATCACCTAACGTAAACTCAATTTGCATTGAAGTGTCCGTAAGAGTAAAGAGAATATTTACTGTTTCTGGCTGTGTTCCACAAGCAAAAACAAAACCTTCTTCAGCAGCCATTTTTATATCTTCAAGTTCATCCACATTCATCTTGCAAAGAACCGCGAGATTAGCTGCCATCATTCTGACCGATCGAGCAAAAGTAGGATCAGCGGGAACTGAAAGTTCAATTTTTTTCTGCAACATAGCCTATCCTACTCCTCAGCCTTTTGAGAAGACTCAGATCCATATTCAATATAAAAACGTTCCTGACGAGAAGACTTCTTGCTACTTTTAGAAGCATTATGTGAAAGAAGAGGCAACTCCTCCAGATATTCTTGAGCCCGCTGGGCACTTTGCTGAGCAGAAGCAGTAGCGTCACTTAATCGCTCTTGAGCTGCCTCAGCAAGCTTTGATGGATTAAGGGAACCACCCAAGCCACTGCCAAGCTTTGAGACAGATTCAACAACACCGTTAACTGCATTTGATGCAGCCTTACTTACCGATGTAGTTACTGCAGATGCAGCGCCAGAAACTGTTGCCACATCACCCAAAACTACATTGAGGCTCTCTAATGAAGTATTGGCATTATCAGCAGCAGCATCAACCTTTTGCATAAGAGCTGGAAGTTGTTTAATTGTTGGATCAAGGTCATCCATCATGCCATCAATTTTTGAAATGATAGGCTGAATCTGCTCAATGGTATCGTTGGCAGACACGGTAATCTCAGTGATAGATTTTCTTGTTGATCTAATGGTAAGAGCAATCTCTATAACAGCCCATACACCAACAACCACCAAAATGACCAACGCAATATTTAAATAATCCATTAAAGCCATCCCTTAATACAAACGGTTATAGTCCATCTTAATTTTACCCGAGGAACACGCGCTTCATGCCTCGAGAATAACTAATCAAAAAAACCTACACCTCACCGTGACGATCACGCTCTGTTGCTGCAATTCTCCAAGCTTCCCACCCTCTAGGAGA
>JABZIF010000021.1 GCA_015258485.1 Atopobiaceae bacterium
CGACGAGGCATAAACAGTGTGCAGCAATCAGGAGCCGTCTGCGTTGAAATATCAAATGTATTGATATCTTGGGCGCGACGAATAATTTCTTGCTTATCAGAGCCAATCAGAGGCCTTAAAACAGGAATGGTAACCGCCTCATTAACAGCAGCAATGTTATCAAGCGTCTGTGAGGCAACCTGACCCAGCGACTCTCCTGTTACTAATGCCTTAGCACCCTCAAGCTCCGCAATCTTTTGCGCTATAAGGTACATGATGCGACGATACATAATAACACGCAGACTTTGTGGAACCGCAAGAGAAATCTCTCGTTGACGTTCACCAAAAGGTACTACATACATCCTGCCAATAAGACCTGCTGGTTCAAGAGCTTCAATAATATCCTGACAAAGATACTCACTAGTATCCGCTGTCATTGGACGACCAGAAAAATGAATTGGTACAACCGTTGCTCCTCGACGTCCAACCATCCATGTGGCAACGGGAGAATCAATACCACTAGAAAGTAGTGATACTACCTTACCTGCTGTACCTACTGGCAAACCACCAACACCATGAATAGAATCGGCATACACATAAACATTTCTCTGAACAACATGTACATAAACAGTCATGTCAGGGTGATGCATTTGAACTTTTTTATCGGGAAACTTCTCGCATAAAACGGAACCGATAAGCTGATTCAACTCGATTGAATGCTTTGGATACATTGTAGATGATCTGCGTGCATGCACCTTAAAAGTTGAAAAAGAACCAGCCTCACTCAAGGCCTTCACTGCTGCTTGACAGAACTCTTCTTCATCTAAGCCACAACTATAAGCAAGAGAAGCACGAGCTACGCCAGGAACTTGAGCTACCGCATGCTGAAGTTCTTCAGTTGCCTGTTTATCGGTAGTTTCTACCACAAGATAACCAGAAATACGAGAAACCCCCGCCACAGGAAAGTGTCGGAGGGCTCTTCTTAAGTTGATGACTAACTGATTTTCAAATGTAGAGCGATTTTTACCCTTGAGACCAATCTCATGGTAATGAACCAAACAAACTCTTTCAGTCATAGCTCTCAAAAACTCTTAGTAACCGATGGTATTCTCGCCCTTAATAGCCTCATCAAAGGAATCTTTAACAAAACTTAAGGTAGAATCGTTAATCTCTTCCATGGCAATAGAAACTGAATCTTTACCACTTGCAACCGTAGTAATATCATCAAAATCTTGCACTGCGGTTACACGAAGATGCTGACCATGAAGCATATTATTAATATCACAAGCACGCTTTGAAGCTAAAGAGCAAAGTAAAAATGGATTCTGCTCAGTCTTTTCAAGCAAGCTGTCAATTTCAGGCTTAATAACGGACATTAAAGCCGACCTCCGTCTGATTCGTAAGTATCAAAAACTTCCTCAAGCTTTGCAAGCGCTTGCTCAAGGTTATCGTTCACAATACAAACAGTATAGTCGTTTGCATGTTCCATTTCACGCGACGCATTAGAAAGTCGAGTTGAAATAGTTTTTTCATCTTCTGTACCACGACCTCTTAATCTCTCTTCAAGTACCGTAAAAGAAGGCGGTTTGATAAAGACGAGAATAGCTTGAGGGTACAGTTTGTGGACCATAAGTCCACCCTGAACGTCAATCTCTAAAACAACAGATTGACCTGTAGAAAGTAAGCGATCAACTTCGCTTTTAAGCGTGCCATAACAATGCCCATGAACATGGGCCCATTCGAGAAAATCTCCCGCTTTAACACGTCTCTCAAATTCTTCATCTGAAAGAAAGTAATATGCAATCCCATCAACCTCACCAGGCCGAGGAGGACGCGTAGTAGCCGAAACCGTCAGGCCTAGATTAGGTCGCTTGTTTCTCAAAAGAGAAACAAGCGTGCCTTTTCCAACACCTGACGGTCCAGATACAACAAAAAGTTTGGCAGAACGAGCCACTATTTGGTTAGTAACTCAAGAAGCTGCTCGCGCTGACGAGCGCCAAGACCTTTAACACGACGAGTTGCAGAAATTCCAAGCTCGTCCATAATCTTTGCTGCCTTTGCCTTGCCGTAACCAGGAAGGGACTCAATAAGAGCGGAGACCTTCATGCGTGTAGCAATAGGATCGGTTGAATTTAGGACCTCTTTAAGAGAGACCTTACCAATCTTTACCTTCTCACGCAGCTCTGCACGAGCATGACGGGACTGAGCTGCCTTCTTAAGTGCTGCCTTACGCTGCTCATCGGTAAGTTTAGGTAGAGCCATTGTTCCTCCAAACATCGTTTTCGTATCTCATATACGAAACTCAATCATGTGCCTTTTGCACTTCAACAAAATAGTTTGCCACATAAGTTACGATTTACAAGGGTGTTTTTAATATTTGTGCATTAAAAACCACCTGTTCACCATAAATACAAAAACAATTGTTAACATTTCAACTCATAAATTATATCTTCAAATGCAGAAACTGGGTCATTTGAGCAGGTAATTGGCCTACCAATCACTAACTTACTTGCCCCAGCCATGATTGATGCCTTTGGTGTAGAAATTCTCATCTGATCGCCTTTCTCGGCACCTTCTGGTCGGACTCCAGGTGTGACAATAAGCGCCTCCTTACCCAAAAGCTCTCTCATCTGACGAGCTTCATGCGGCGAGCAAACAATTCCATCCGCGCCAGCTTGATACGATAAAGAAGCTAAACGACCAACTTCATCCGCAACGGTCCCGTCAACCCCAATAGAATGAAGTGCAGCTTCATCCATACTAGTGAGAACAGAAATTGCAACTAATTTTGTTCTTTCAGATTTATCAATATTGCGCTCTACAGCAGCGGCATCTGCCCCTTTTCTTCCAGCAGCAATCATCGGTCCAGACCCTAAACCATGAATTGATAGAATATCTGCGCCAGAAAGAGATGCTGAAAAAACAGCACCTTCTACCTGAAATGGAATATCGTGGACTTTAAGATCCAAAAAAACCTTAAATCCATAAGTATGCATCTCATTAACGATTGATGGTCCGTAGCGATAAAAAAGCGTCATGCCAACCTTAACCCACCGCGCATGACCATCAAGAAGATTAGCCAGTTCAAGAGCTCTTTCTCTTGTACAATCAAGTGCAACAATAACGCTTTCACGTGCTTGTTCATCACTTAGCATTCAACTGCTCCAATCAGCTCATTAATGTCAGAAACACCCTGAGATTGAGCCCACTCAACAAGTTCATCAAGAATACGCGGCGCACTCATTGGGTCGTAGAGGTTTGCTGAACCAACAGAAACAGCCGTTGCACCAGCAAGAATAAATTCTGCTGCATCTTCTCCTGTTTCAATACCACCAACACCACAAATTGGAATGGAAACTACTTGAGCACACTCCCACACCATCCTTACTGCGGCGTTGTGACACAAGGGGCCGCTCATACCACCCGTCAGTTTAGAAAGTCTACTTTTTCTCGTATGAACGTTAATAGACATACCGGGAATGGAATTAATTAAAGTAAGACCATCTGCACCTTCTGCTTCAAATGCTTGACCTATTTCTGCAACATTAACAGGTGCCATTTTCACCAAAATGGGAAGTTTTGTAAGAGGACGTATTGCTTTCATAATCGCCGCTGCTTGATGAGGAGTTCCACCTAAAGGCTTACCGCCCTTCTCGAGATTTGGGCAGCTTACATTTAATTCAATACCCGAAATATGTGGATGGAGGTTTTCTAAACGCTCTACAACATCAATCATCTCTTGCACTGAATGTGCAGCCATCTGCATGATAACACGCGTGCCTCGACCTTCAAGATCTTCCATATAATCATCGGTATGAGCGATGAAATCATCTACTCCAGGATTTGCGAGACCAACGCTATTCATCATGCCACCATTAAGCTCACACATACGAGGAGCTGGATTGCCTTCCCAAGGCACACGAGCAACACCTTTCATAGTAATAGCACCAAGCTGAGAAACATCATAGAAGCCCTCAAACTGCCATCCGTATCCAAAAGTTCCAGCAGCAGTGTTTATGGGATTTTTCATCTGAATGCCGCCAAGATTAACAGCTGTTTTAATCTGATTTACCATGCTATTTCCCTAGCATCAAAAATGGGTCCATTCATACAAACGGATGCATAACCACCCTTTGCAAGGAGCACATTACAAGTGTTGCACGCACCGAATGCGCAACTCATCATACGTTCCATAGAAACCTGACAGACTACATCACAAGAAATTGCAAGCATAGCCACACTTCTCATCATTGGCTCTGGCCCACAAGTATATATAGCATCCCACACGCCTTCTGAAAGCCTATCCTCAAGAGCGGCAGTCACAAACCCTTTTATTCCTTGAGATCCATCATCAGTAGTGACATATACATGTTGCGCACCTAAACTAAGAAGCTCCTCTTTACCAAACAGACGCTCTGCTGTTTGAGCGCCAATGACTGCATCAAAAGGTACATCCAAACTCCTTAATTTTCTAGCAGCAGCAATGATAGGAGTAATACCAACTCCGCCAGCAACAAGTACGCTTCTTTTACTCTCTGTATGTATCTGCCACGGACGACCACAGGGTGCTGTAATAGATGCACCCTCACCTGGCTGCATCTGTGAAAGACGACGAGTCCCCTCACCAACTGTGGCATAAATAAGTTCAAGTACGTCTGTTTCTTTATCAGCGTGCGAGAAAGACAAAGGAATTCTTAACAAATGGCGCTTATCGCCAGGAACTTGAACATTAACAAACTGCCCAGGCTCCAAAAATGCACAGAGATGAGGAACCTTAAGTTGAACTTTGAACAAATTTTTTGCAACAGCAATATTACTTAAAATTTTATAGTCATATACGTGCACGTTTCCACGTAATGGCATTATAATTCCTCCCCAGGAGTTATGACCCCATTGACCAATACGTGTTTGCCATCAACGAACACATCAGTAGCTACACCATTGAGCGTAGCACCAATAAAAGCAGAATTTTTTGCTTTGCTTTCAAAATATTCTTTTGTTATGTGAATATTCTTTTCTGGGTCAAAGAGTGTCAAATCAGCTTTACTACCTGCTGAAATAGTAACTGGTTCAAGACGTAGAATACGTCGAGGATTTATTGCCATAGCATTTACCAAGCCCGCATATGATAGCTTGTCCGTTTTAACCATATGAGTAAGCATCAGTGGAAGCGATGTCTCAAGACCTATGCAACCAAAATACGCAATTTCCCACTCACAATCCTTCTCGTGTGCTGCATGTGGAGCGTGATCGGTAACAATACAATCAACGGTACCATCAATTACTGCTTCCTGCAGTGCCTGAGCATCTTCTGCAGTTCTTAGAGGAGGGTTCATCTTTAGGTTAGTGTTGTATACATTAGTAATGTCATCTTCGGACAAGAAAAGGTGATGTGGACACACCTCAGCAGTTACTGGTAAACCCTCTTTTTTAGCTGCACGCACAAGCTCCACTCCCCTTGCCGTGGAAATATGACAAATATGAAGAGGACAACCAGTCAAACGACAAAGATCTATATCTCTAGAGATCTCAAGTTCTTCTCCAAGAGCTGGCCAACCAAACATACCAAGTCGTGTGCTTGCCTTGCCTTCATTAATTACGCCACCCGCACTGAGAGATTCAATCTCACAATGTGCTGCAACCACTCGATTAAACTGAGAAACATACTCCATACAAGTGCGCATCATCCCTGCACTTTGGACACCATGTCCGTCGTCAGAAAAAGCCACGGCACCCTCATCAAACATATTACCAATCTCGGCAAGTTCTTGACCTTCAGAGCCTTTGGTAAGTGCACCCATAGGATGTACATGAACCAGACCAACCTCGTCACCGCGATCAATCTGAAAACGTACCGATGCTCCATTATCTGTAACAGGATTGGTATTTGGCATAGTAGCAACATCAGTAAAACCACCATGAACCGCTGCACGAGAGCCTGTTTCAATAGTTTCTTTGTACTCAAAACCTGGATCTCTAAAATGAACGTGCATATCTACAAGACCCGGAACAAGATATTTTCCAGATGCATCAATAACTGTCTCATCGGCATGTGGTTCAAGATTCTGACCAACTTCAGAAATATTTGTTCCATCAATTCTAACGTCGCATATACCGTCAATATTTACCTGCGGATCAACCACATGTGCACCCTTAAGCAGACATACCATTAGATTCTCCTCCTAGAAGCAAATACATTGCAGCCATACGTGTTAGAACGCCAGAATTAACCTGAGAAAGAATGCGAGAGCGGACACCATCTGCCACCTCACTATTAATTTCCATACCACGGTTCATAGGACCTGGATGGCAAACAATCGCCTCAGGTTTCATTAACTTGCTACGGCGCTCGTCTAAGCCCCACAGTCGATTATATTCACGGCGAGAAGGAATAGGCGCTCCTTCCATCCTTTCTAACTGAACACGCAGCATGTAAACAACATCTACATCACCAATAACTTCATCAAAATTTGAAGTTTGAACGCAGCCAAACCAATGAGGGTCATCAACGAAAAAGGTTGGCGGCCCAACCAAAATTACTTCAGCTCCCATTGTTTTAAGCGCTGGAACTAAAGAACCCACCACGCGACTGTGAGATAAATCTCCTACAATTGCTACTTTTAGTCCTTCAAGATAACCAAAATTTTTACGGATGGCATAAAGGTCAAGCATCGCTTGCGTTGGATGTTGATGCTTACCATCGCCTGCATTAATAACAATTGCATCAGTATATTCAGTAATTTTCTGCGGGGTACCTGCAAGTCTTGCACGACATATAAACATATCAACATTCATTGCATCGATAGTTTGAATGGTGTCTGCAAGTGATTCACCCTTAACAACTGAAGATGTAGATCCACCGATATTCAAGGCGTCAGCAGAAAGACGTTTCTCAGCAAGCTCAAACGACGAACGAGTTCTTGTAGAAGGCTCAAGAAAAAGATTAACAATTGTTCGTCCTCTAAGTGCGGGAACCTTTTTAATTTCTCTATTATTTACCGCCTCAAAAGACTGTGCAGTATCAAGAATTTGAGTGATATCGTCACGAGTAAGACTATTTGTATCAATTAAATGTCTAACGGAAAGCATTATTTTCCTCCCTCAATACTTGGATCAGAAAAATCTGCTTCGTAGCACATTACGCAATCCTGACCATCTACCTCTTTAACATTTAAACTTACAATCTGTGTCTTTGATGAAGGAATATTTTTCCCAACATAATCAGGACGAATAGGGAGCTCTCTGTGACCACGGTCTACCACTACCGCAAGCTGTACTCGTTCAGGACGACCGTAATCAATCAATGCATCAAGTGCGGCGCGAATTGTTCTACCAGTTTGAAGTACATCATCTACTAGCACAACGCTTATGCCATTTATTTCAAAATCGATATTTGTAGCATGAAGCACTGGAGCAGCATTTCTTCTAAAATCATCACGATAAAAACTAATATCTAACGAGCCAACTTTTGGTTTATATCCAGAAAAACTTTGAATTTTTTCTGCAATTCTAGCAGCAAGAACTTCACCGCGACGAATAATTCCTACTAATGCCACATCTTCAATTTTTTGATTATTCTCAATAATTTCATGTGCAATGCGTGTAAGCATGCGGTCCAACGTCTGCTCATCCACAATAAGAGAGCTTGAACTTTCTTGAGCCATATCGCCTCCAAAAAAAGATACCCCACCTAAAAGGCACGAGGTATCAAAAAAGGCAAACTATGACTATGAGCCTTATGGGTATCTCGTACCACATTTAAAGACAGACATATTGTACTAGATTTTTTACATGACAAGAACAAGAAAAAATTATCGCTTGAGTTGTTCGTAAGCCTCACATACGTCATCAACTGGGCCAAGCATACGTTGTTTTCCTTTTTCAATCCAAATGGCACGATCACAAATTCTTTGAACCAAATCAATAGAGTGGGAGACCAAAAGAACAGTAACGTTATTTGACGCAATAAGTTCTTTAATTCTAGCTTCACACTTTTGCTGAAAAAGAAAGTCACCTACTGAAAGTGTCTCATCAACAATAAGAAGATCGGGCTCTGTAACAGTAGCAATAGCAAACGCAATACGAGCAACCATACCTGAAGAATAATTCTTTAGGGGCATATCCATAAAACCGTCAAGCTCAGCAAATTCAACTATCTGATCAAAGTGTTCATCAATAAATTCTTTTTTATATCCAAGTAGCGCCCCATTAAGATAAATGTTTTCTTTTGCTGTAAGCTCCATATCAAAGCCCGCACCAAGTTCAATTAATGGCGCAATGGTACCTCTTACTTCACAGGTACCGCGTGAAGGCTCAAGAACTCCGGCAATAATTTTAAGCATGGTTGATTTACCAGAACCGTTAGTTCCCACTAATCCAAACGCTTCACCACGTTTAACCTCAAAAGTAATATTATCGAGAGCTTTGAATTCTTTAAAGTTAACCTCGCCATGCATAAATGCAATAAAGTATTCTTTCAAAGAATTAAACTGTTCAGATGCAATATTAAAAATTTCTGATACACCCTGTACATTCACAATAGTTTCTGCGTCATCAGAAGGCAGTGGTGGACGCATAAAATCATCATCTGCTGCAACAACAACCCAACAAGTTACCGTTTGAGGATTGTTTTGGCGATCAAACGCATCGACAAAAATATGGTAACGTCCTGGGTCTGTAAATACGAAATTCCATGAGGTATCTGGAATTGAGCCGCCAAATTGATGCTCGGTAGTGTCCCAGGTATCATCATCCCAACGATCGTTAAGGCTCCAAACATAATTAAATCTAAAGCCTTCGGGATTTGTACCAACAATCTTAGGAGTTATGGTAACTGTCTCCCCTACACGCACTTCGTGTGCATTTAAAGAAACTTGAACTGACCAGTCTAGTTCTTTATGTGGTGAATCAGACATACTACTCCCTCATCAAGCTATTGCCTGAACAGTATAGCTGATTATGACAAAAAACCGTTACTATTAGTTTCTTTATGAAGTCCGAAGTGGAACAACCGTAGAGCGAACAATAAGCTCTGGTGGAATACGAATTGCCCGTGGAGTATATCCAGGCTGAGAAGCCTTTATGGCATGTTCGAGTGCAACGCGACCACGTTCAAGAAGATTAAATCTGACGGTAGTTAATGAAAAATTAGGAAGATAATCTTCAAGCGAATCATCCACCCCCACTATGCTAACGTCATCTGGGACATGTACTCCCGCCTCTTCAAAAGCGGCAATAATTCCAAGCGCCATTTGGTCATTTGCAGCATAAACAGCTGTAAAATCACGATTCTTAAGGAGTTCTCTGCCAATTTCATAACCACTATTAGCAGTCCAATTTCCCACATACGGCTCTATAGCTTCCAAGCCATACTTTGCCATAGAATCCCGCCAGCCTTTCTCGCGAAACTGAGAGTCAATTGAGTATGTAGGACCGGCAACAAATCTAATTTTTCTATGTCCTTGCTGGTAAAGATAATCCATAACAAGTGTTGAACAGCCGTATTGATCTGAGTCAACAGTAGTACAACGGGGATGCTCATACATGGATAAAAGCACCGTTCCCAAACCAGGACGAGGCACAAATGATTCAAAGTCTGATGCCATCAAACTCATACTTACAATCATACCGTCAACAGGCAGCTCAGACATTCTCTGCGTAATATCATTAAGACAAAGCCCATCATCAGGACCTTTTTCTATCATAGTAATTGCATACTGATGATCTCTTGCTGCACCTACAATGCCATCCAGGGTAGCTAGGTTACCAAACTCTCTAATATCGTATAAACAAAGTCCCACAGACTGGTACAGACCCGACCTCAAAGATCTGCCTGCAAAATTTGGCCTAAAACCAAGAGAATCCATAACAGCTTGAACTTTTTTACGAGTAGCATCGCTCACGTTTGCAGAACCATTAGCAACTCGAGAAACCGTTTGTTGAGAAACGCCTGCAGTACGAGCAACGTCTGCCATAGACACAGTATGTTTTTGAAATGAAACCGACTGTGAATGCGCCATGAAGACTCCTCAGTACAAATTGTTTACGTACTCATACTATCAGCACAAGAAACTCTTTTTGCTATAAACGCATATCAAAGAAGAAAAATAACGTTTGCGGTCTATTTTGAACCACTCAGAGATTGATTCTTTATCCCTCTATAGAGCCGTTAACAGCTGAAAAAATACCATTTACAGAAATTCTATAAGTTAGCTGATAAATTGGTATGAGTACGTTAACATTATAGAAGCAAGAAACTATCTTTAGATATTTTCAGAGGTGTCTCATGATTGAAGTCCGACCGTTTTCCCACTTTGTTACTCCGATTACTGCACATACGTACACGTTGCAAAACGCACACTCAAAGCTTGTTCTCTCTGATTTTGGTGCATCTATCATCTCTTTATATGTACCAGATAAAAACGGTTTACTCAAAGATGTTGTTTTAGGATTTGATTTTATTGATTCCTATTTAGACAATCCGGCTTGTTTTGGAAATACTATTGGACCATCCGCAAATAGAACAGATAAAGCTGAGCTTCCCATAAAAAATAAAATATATCATCTACAAAAAAACGATGGACCAGAGCTGCAAAACAACTTACACACCGATCTTGTAGGTGGTATTCACAAGCGTATATGGAATGCAGAACCAAATGACGAGAAAAACGAAGTAACATTCTCTCTTGTACTTCATGACGGAGAGTACGGTCTTCCTGGAAATCGAACCATTAAGGCAGCATACAAACTGGTAGAAGACGTACAGCAAACAACACTTTTCCTCACATACTCATGTACAACCGATATGCAAACCTTTACTAACTTTACCAACCATACCTATTTCAACTTAAACGGCCATAGTAGTGGTACTGTCTGCAACCATAAACTTTTAATACACGCAGATAGCTACTTACCTTTACGCTCAGATTGCGTATCACGTGGAACTATTGAGTCAGTCAAAGATACACCTTTTGATTTCACATCTTTAAAACAAATTGGAAAAGATATCCAAAAAGAAAACGAACAGCTTGCTTTAGCTCATGGATATGACCACTGCTTTGCCATTCAAAATTATAAAGAAAACTCCGTTCGACCAGCTCTTCTCGCCTCCTCAGAAAGTGGAAGAAAACTAGAAATTTCAATTGATGCCCCAGGAGCTCATCTTTATACAGGCAATTGGCTAGACGAGCCGCGTGCTAAAAATGATGCGACCTATAAAGCACACTCAGGTTTTGCCTTTGAGAGTGAATTTTATCCAGACTGCGCTCATCATACTGAGTGGCCTCAGCCTCTTTGTACACCGGATCACCCATATCAGTCACACATCGTCTATCGATTTTTCTTGTAACTTCCAAACTAAACATTATTACTATGCAAGAAAGGACAAGGCATGAATCGCGCATTTAATACCAAAACACGTTCTCAGTTAGATGAAGCTAGAATACTTTTTGAGTCAACGTATGATAAACAAAAGCGCTATCTCGCAGTTCACGCACCTGGTCGTTCAGAAATTGCAGGTAACCATACTGATCATGAGGGTGGACATGTAATAGCAGGTGCTCTTGACGTTGCAATTAATGCAATTTGCGCACCAAATAATCTATCTGTTATAAGGGTTACAAGTAAAGGATATGAATCCTTTGAAATCGATTTTTCAAATTTAGATCCTCATGAGGAAGAATTCTGCACAACTCAGTCAATTATCAGAGGTATGGCAGCCAATCTTTCTAAGCTAGGTTTTATTCCAGCAGGCTTTGATATAGCAGTTATCAGCGATGTGCCTGGCGGAGGAGGCCTCTCTTCATCTGCAGCATTTGAGGCAGCTGTGGGGCGTGCGATGGAGTCCCTCTGGACAGGAGGCAGTCCTATCTCTGCAGTAAAACTTGCTCAAATATGTCAGAACACAGAAAATGTCTACTTTGGAAAACCTTGTGGTCTCATGGACCAACTTGCAGTTTGCCTTGGTGGCCTTGCTTTTATGAACTTTGAAGATACCTCAAAGCCTCAGACAGAAAAGCTTGATTTAAACTTTGAAGACTTTGGATACGGACTTTGTCTTGTTGACGTTGGCTGTGATCACGTAGCTTTTACTGATGAATATGCGGCTGTCCCTCAAGAGATGCAAAAAGTCGCTCAGGCATTTGGTAAAACAAGGCTCTGTGAAGTTTCAGATGAAGAATTTCAAAATCGTGTTGTTGAATTACGAAAAACACTTGGAGACCGCGCTCTTCTCCGCGCCATTCATTACTGGCACGAGAATAAGCTTGTCGATCAACGCTGGTCTTCGTTGCAGGATAAAGATATTAATTCGTTTATCGCTTATACAAACACTTCTGGAGCAAGTTCAGGCATGTATTTACAAAACGTTTCAACTTCTGGCTCATATCAGCCCGCTATGCTCGCACTTGGTCTTGCAGAGACCATTCTCAAAGGCAGAGGCGCTGTAAGAATTCATGGTGGTGGCTTTGGAGGTTCCATTCAGTGCTTTGTTCCACTTGATCTTATCGATACTTTTATCACTCACATGAATCAATGGTTTGGCAAAGGTGCTTGCCGCCATTACGCAATTTCAGATCAAGGAGCATGTGCAATATGGCTGTAGCAACCAAAAATTGTGTAGTAGATATACAGCATCTTATTGTCTATTCAGAACAACATGGGCTCATTCAAAAAGAAGATCGACTATGGTGTTACAACGCCCTTCTCGAGATGCTCTCATTTGAAGGCCCAGCTCCCATACTTTCTTGGAATGACATCGATACAGATTCATTTAACTTAGAGCAGACGCTCCTTCACTTAGCACGTATTGCGGTGTCGCAAAACATCACTGAGAATACACAAAGTGGCGAAGACTCATTTGCAATGAGAGTTATGGGTCTTTTAATGCCCAAGCCATCAGAGGTCTCTCGTCACTTTTACAAGCTATACCAAGACATGGGGCCACAGGCAGCTACAAGTTGGTTTTATGAACTCTGCTGCGATGCCGGATATGTAAGAAGAAGCGCTATAGCTAAAAATATTTCTTGGTCAACAAAAACCTCTTGGGGTGACCTTGAAATTACCATCAATCTCTCTAAACCAGAAAAAGATCCCCGAGAAATTGCTACAGCAAAAAAACAGGCTTCTTCCGATGCAGCATATCCTGCATGCCAGCTCTGCCTAGAAAATGAAGGATATGCCGGTCGCAATGGTTCTTCTTCTGCAGGTGCACACCCCGCACGACAGAACCTTCGTATTATTCCCCTTGAACTCAATCACCATCAATGGGGATTTCAGTACAGTCCTTATGCCTATTTTACTGAACACAGCATTGTAATGAACTCCAACCATATTCCTATGCATATTAATCAGTCTACCTTTACAAACTTACTAGATTTTGTTGATCAGTTTCCCCATTACTTCATCGGATCAAATGCTGATCTTCCTATTGTAGGTGGATCAATCCTTTCGCACGACCACTATCAAGCTGGCCACTACGAATTTCCTATGATGCGAGCTTCTATTTCGGAAGACTTCACGCTCAAGGACTTCCCATCTGTTGAAGGCGCAGTCCTAAAATGGCCACTTTCCGTCTTGAGACTTCGTTCTCAAAAAAGAAAAGATCTCATTGCAGCCTCAACATACATTCTTGACATATGGAGAGCATATTCTGATGAATCTATTTCTGTTCTCGCAGAATCACACGGAGAACAACATAACACCATTACACCCATCGTGCGAAAATTAAACGATGTCTATGAGATATACCTTACGCTTCGTTGCAACCTTACAAGCACTGAACATCCTCTGGGCATTTTTCATCCACACTCAGAATATCATCACATCAAAAAAGAAAATATTGGGCTTATTGAAGTAATGGGATTAGCTATTTTGCCACCACGTTTAGTAAATGAGTTAGAGAAAGTTCATACTATTATGTATCAAGGGCTCACCAATGAAGCTGAAGCTAATACCATTTTTGGACAGCTCACTACTGACCCCATCACCCTATCTCATGCCGAATGGGGCTGTGCCATTTACCAAAAGCTCCTTGACAAGGGGGTCTCTTCCCTCTCATCTAATGAACTAAAAACATATGTATATGATGAAGTAGGTTTGGTCTTTTCACACGTTCTTGAAAACGCTGGTGTATTTAAATGGGATACACAAGGTCGAGAAGCGCAAAGGCGTTTCATTACTTCTCTGTAATGATGTGTGCTAACACAAGCTACATTTACTGACAAACGCCAATGTGATTCTTCTTTTTAATTTACTTTCATAACCAAATTACAACCACCCGCATAGCGGGTGGTT
>JABZIF010000022.1 GCA_015258485.1 Atopobiaceae bacterium
GAGAAGGTCATATTACAGATGACCAATACAATGAGGCTGTTGCAGAGGACTTAGTACTTAATCCTGGTACTTTGACCGATAACGTTGGTCAGTTCCCCTACTGGACTGACTATATTCGCAGCTTACTCCAGGAAGACTTTGATAGCGATACTATCCTCCAGGGCGGATTGCGCGTATACACCACACTTGATCCAGACCTTCAAAAAGATGCTGAAGATGCTACTAATAGACGCTTAAGAGAGCTCAATAACCCACGTCTTGGCTCATCTTTGGTTTCTATTGATCCGCAAACTGGTTACATTAAAGCAATGGTCGGAGGACAAGATTACTCTAAGAGTCAGTACAACTTGGCAACCAGTAACAACCGACAAATGGGTTCAAGCTTCAAAATGTACACTCTTGTTGCCGCTCTCTCTGAAGGAATGAGTCCAGAAACGGTTCTTAACGGCAACTCACCCATGCAAATTACGCCAACGTGGCTGGTAAAAAATGCTGGTAACTACAGCTATGGTTCTATTACCTTACGACAAGGTACGGTCTATTCTTCAAATACCGTATACGCCCAGGTGGCAGAAGCTATTGGTATCGATAAAATCCTGCAAACGTGTTATGCCATGGGCATTCGCACACAACTTCAACCATATTTGTCTACAACATTAGGCTCTCAAGGTGTTACTCCTATTGAGCAGTGTACGGCTTTTGCAACGCTAGCAGCAGGTGGCGTACGCCGTGATGCAGTAGCCATTACCCGCATTGAAGACCGTAACGGTAATGTTATTTACGAACACAAAGACAATCCTGTACAGGCAATTAGTCCTGCTGTTGCAAAGGCCGCTACAGATGTTTTAGCTGGTGTTCTTACTTCTGGTACTGGTCGTTACGCAAATAACCTCAAGACCTTTAATCAACCCGTCTCTGGTAAAACTGGTACATCAGACAACTCTGAAGACCTTTGGTTCTGTGCATATACACCTCAACTTGCAACAGTCGTTTGGTGTGGTTATCCAGACAGCCTTGACCCAGTCATTATTGGTGGAGGTCAGTCCTCTACTTTTGTAACATCTCAATATGTTTGGGCGTACTATATGAACGCTGCATTAGCAGGTGTTCCACGAGCTGAATTCCCAACTACCAATGAAACTATCAACTATAAACCTGCAAGCTATTGGAAATTTGTTGGTGGTAATTCTTCAAGTACCACTCAAACCACTTCCGCCACCACAAGTGATGACGATGAGGATGATACTACGAACAATACTACTAATAACTCAGCTGACGATGATGAGGAAGAGGAAGAAGAGGACACAACTACAACTCCTTCCACTCCTACAACGCCAACAACCCCAACCACACCAACTACTCCAACTACGCCAACTACCTCTACTACTCCATAAATATTGGTACCGATGGCGTTTTACGGCTCTTAAAATTTAGAGACAGGCTCTTAAAATTTAGAGACAACTTCTGTAAGAAGTAAAAAGGGACTCATTAACGAGTCCCTTTTTTATTACGAAAAATGAGAAAAAGATTTATCTTCTCAAATATAAAACTTACTATAAATGAAACAATTAATTTGCATTTCCTAACTGAACTAATATGCGTGCAACCTCTGATGCATTCTCTGTTCTGTCTACTACAAGAAGAATAGTATCATCACCGGCGACGGTGCCCATAACATGTTCAAGCTGTACTTCATCAAGAGCAAATGCAACAGCTGAAGCTGTTGCAGGATGACAATGAATAATAATAAGGTTTTCTGCAAATCGTATACTCACAACAAATTCTGAGAGCATCTTTTGAAGATACATATCCTCTGACAATACATATGCGCCTTCAGGAAGCTTCTGTAAATCCATCTCTGCAGTATCTCTTGATACCGTAGCTTGTGTGCAATTAAAACCCCGATTTCTCAGCATATTCACTAAATCACGCTGGGTGCGAACTGATTCTCTTCTTACAAGCTCTCGAATAACATCTTGACGTGCATTCCTATGTTTCACGGCGCCTTCTCTCTGCCAAGTCTTTAATTTGAAAACAAATGATAGTAAATAAAGAATATACGTTATTAGTATTTTCACTCATATAAAACCGTTAAACGGCATAAATAGCCCGTTCATCGGTTAAAAAGTTATATTTACTTCATTTATAAAATAATTAAGTTCTTCTCGCCGTATTATGCAGCATGAGTAAAACTATTTATTTTGCATGGAGGCGACCATGTCCTTAAATGATTTGCCAGAAAAAAAGCACGGGACTTATTCAGACGCTGTAGAAAGACGCCATCCTTCACACTCCTCGTATTCAACTCGCAGCAGGGTCCCAGGCGAACAATCCAGACGCAGAAGAAGAGACGCCTTGAGTACAAAAGCTTCTTTGTTTAAAAAACAATCAATATTTAAACGTATTGACACACGTACCAGAACATTTATTGTTCTTGGACTAGCGCTTATACTGGCGCTTCTATTAATATTCATAATTTCGAGCTGCGTCCATAGTTGCACACAAAATTCTAAATCAGAAGTCGAAGTAAATTCTATTGACTCTCGAGTTGCTGTAGGAACATCAGAAAAACTTACCAAACAACTTGCTTCTAAGCTTGACCAAAACAAAAATCTTACTTGGATTGCTGAGCACGCAAACGAATATCCTGACGAAAGCGTTGTTGAACTAGCGCTTAATCATCCAGACGCAATTGACTTTGTCGCTAACTATCCGGGATCTGACAAAAAATCTTCCCCGTATGATGAATCTGTAACTCAAGGAAAAACACCCCAACTCTATACCTGGGATTCTCGCTGGGGCGGCGTTTCCTATGCCGGATCAATTCTTGCAACCAAAGGATCCGGACCAACAGCACTTTCTATGGCATATATGGGACTTACCGGTAAAACTAACTGGTCTCCCGCCGATATCGCAGGAGCTGTTGAAACTGCTCAAGCATCAGATACAGACTCGGGTATGAACAAAACATTTCTTGAAAAAAATCTCAATGACCTCGGACTTATTGCGGAAAGTTATACCATTTCTGCTGCTAACATACGCGCGCTCATTGATGCCGAAACGTATTTACTTGTTGAAGTAAAACCGAACATTTTAAGCTCTGATGCTGCTCACTGGGTTCTAATCACAGGCGAAAATGATGATGGTACTGTCAACGTGTATGACCCAATGTCTTCTGAAGTAAGCTCCAGACCATGGGCACCATCGACTATAGCAAACGCTGCAAGCGCACTCTATACCGTATCAACTAAGTCTTCTGAGTAGATTTTTATCGATAAATTAGTCATATAAACCCGGTATCTATATAAAGTAGATACCGGGTAAATTTATATACGTACTACTTGGCTTCACAATTTTACGAAAGAACCTTTGAGGCTTCTTCTCCCAATTTTACCAGTAAATCTTCAGCTTCTTTACGAGTAGAACAATGAACAAAAAGATACGCCTTAATTTTTGGTTCAGTACCAGAGGGACGAAAAATAACTTTACTATCCCCCTCCAGCCTATACTCAATAACATTTGAAGAAGGTAGTGTCTGAACAGGCTCTTTCTGTAATCCAGAAACACGTGGCATCTGAACTCCAGTAATATAATCAGTCATACCAACAACATTAAAGTTACCTATGGTTTTTAAAGGGTTCTTACGCAGATTACTCATAATCTGATTCATTTTATCTGCTCCATCAGCACCCGGATAGGTAACATTTATCATGTTATTAAGATAGTAACCATAACGTTGATACAGTGCGTCCATCGCCTCATACAAATCCATATTGCGCCTTGCGTACCACGATGCCATCTCAACACAGAGCATTGTTGCAACAATTGCGTCTTTATCGCGAACATGAGTACCAACAAGGTAGCCATAAGACTCTTCAAATCCCATCAGGAAACGATTCTCTTCTCCCTCTGCCTTAAGCTGATCAATCTGATCCCCAATGTATTTAAAACCGGTCAGTACACGACGCATTTCAAAACCACGAGCGCGCGCAAGAGCATCTGGCATAGCAGAAGAAACAATAGTAGATACGGCAACTTTTTCCTGGGGCTTCTCGCCACGTTCTTCAGCCATAGTAAGCAACCAATTCATCATGAGTACGCCCATCTCATTTCCAGAGAGAAGTACGTAGTCATCATTATGTGGAATTGCTGTTCCCATTCGATCAGCATCAGGATCTGTTGCTACCAGTAAGTTAGGTTTTACCTGATCGGCAAGTTTAAGACCAAGCTTAAACGTCTCGCGGAACTCAGGGTTTGGATAAGAGCATGTTGGAAAATTACCATCCGGCTGTGCCTGTTCTGAAACAACATCAACGTTGTTGACGCCAATCTCTTTAAGAATACGTGTCACACACTCCATACCTGTTCCATTGAGCGGTGTGTATACTACTTTATAACCATCGGCAGCTTTAAAACCTGGGATAGAAACGCGTTTAATGTCCTTGATAAAACTATCCAAAACTTCCTCAGGAGTCCAGGTAATAAGACCTTGTCTGAGACCCTCTTCAAAATCCATAGGCTTAACGTCAAACGGATTCACGCGAGCAATATTTGCAGAAATTTCTGCAGCAGCTTCATCAGTAATCTGACCACCGTTATCGTTATAAACCTTATAGCCGTTGTACTGCTTTGGATTATGACTTGCAGTAAGCACAATACCAGCAGAAGTTTTGAGATACCGTACTGCATATGACAATGCAGGAACAGGTTCAATGCGAGGATATACAAATACATGAATGTTATTTGCAGCGAGCACGCCAGCCGCTACTTTTTGAAAGTCTTCTCCTTTAAGGCGAGAATCCCTCGCAAGTGCTACAGATGGATGCTCGTAATGTGCGTTTAAATAATCTGCGAGTCCTTGTGTTGCTTGAGCAACAACATAAACATTCATACGATTAGTGCCAACACCAATGACACCACGGAGTCCTGCTGTACCAAAAGAAAGCGAGCGATAAAATGCATCGTAACGTAAATCTTTTGACTCTGGAAGAGCAAGTATATCCATCTCTTCTATCAAATCATTATCAGTTATATTTTTGCGCCATTCCTCAAAGGTCTCACGAACTTTTGCATCCATATCTACTCCCAAAACGCCCAAAACATATATTCAAAACAATATTTTATGTAGTGATTTTTCCATTTTAATCGATAAATAACAAAAGATACGCAAATTACTTAAAGATAGTATTCCCCATGATATAGACATGTTTTTTATACATAGTACCTTTATATCGAGAAAAACATGGGAAAATAAATGTATCAAGCAAAAAGACTACGGGCGAAAGGTGTCCCGATGAACAACGAACTTGAATTCTTTGCAACTTGCCCCAAAGGCTTTGAAAAACTCCTTGCTCAAGAACTTAAATCACTACACATCAAAAAGATTCGTCCTCTTGGCGGACAGGTCGCCTTCTATGGACTTTTAGCTGATGCTTATCGTGTATGTTTATGGTCGCGCTTAGCATCACGAGTTATCTTAGTACTTGATCGTCTTGATGCTTCCACGTCAGATACACTTTATGCTGGTCTTTCTCATATTGTATGGGAAGACCACATTGGGCCTCATGCAACTATTGCTGTAAGCGCTCATGGTACAAACAATGAACTCCGAAACACCAACTTTATTGCCGTTAGAACAAAAGACGCCATTGTAGATAGACTGGCGGCAAAGCGCGGAAGCCGGCCCATGGTTAACACCTTTGCCCCTGATGTAACTATTATAGTACGTGTATCGCATAATCATGCCACCGTTGGTATTGATTTTGCTGGCGAGGCCTTATTTAAACGTAGTCTCACAGGAGCTCGAGGACCAGCACGCGAGTTTGCCCCGCTCAGACTTGACTATGCTGCTGCCCTTCTCTATCTGCAAGCACAAACTACTACAGGTAACATACATTTTTTACCAAATACACCGCTTCCGGCACTGTTATTTACCGGTGCAGGCGCTCTTGCACAAGAAGCTGTAGGTATGGCATCTGATGTTGCACCAGGTATTCTACGTACCCGCTGGGGTATGACAGGATGGACAGGACACATTGAAGATATCTGGCAAGATTTACTCACAGATGCAGACGAACGTGCTCAAAAAGGCCGAGAAAACGCAGCTACACTCTTTACTACAGATACACGCCCTAAAGCACAAGAAGCCCTTCTCTATACGTTGCACGCAGGTGGGCTCAAAGCGCACGTACACTTCCAATCTGCGTATGAACTGGCTCAACAGACGAATCATTATACGGGTCTTGTTGGAGACCTCTCATGGACTAAAGAAGAGCCAACGCTCCAAGGCAGTGCATATGCAACCCTGGGACTCTTTGCTGGTCATTCTGCAACCATTCTCACTAGTGACACCAATACCGATACTGTCTTGCGAGAAAAGCCAACTCAGGTTCTCTCTGTTTACGTAGGAAACTCTCTTGCCACAATCCGTCACTACCCTGCTGCAGCTATGAATACCACTACAGAAACTGCTCAAAGTAGACGCTCTTCTTCATCTCAAAATGAAAATATCATTCCTGCAGCTCCGACGGTTCTTGTAAAAAATCAACCGGTAAGTATTCTGGTCCCTACATCTGATCAATTTGCCGCTCGTCTAACAAAGATGGCAAAGCTACGTTCTAAATGGGCGAGAAAACACGACATCACCTGTTACCGTGTATATGATGCTGATCTTCCTGACTATGCAGTAAGTATTGATATTTACCAAGGTGCAACAAAATCTACTACATGGCTTCAAATCTCTGAATATGCAGCTTCAAAAGAAATTGACCAAGACCTTGCAAAACGACGTTTACTTGATGTACTTGCCCTTGTGCCACGTATTCTTGATGTTCCAACTTCACACATTAATCTTCGTACAAGAACTCGTGCAAAAGGTGGTTCTCAATATTCAGATGAAGGAAGTGCAGCTAACAATTCTAGAAAAGAAATGCTACTTATAGATGAAGGAGGATTACTTTTTGAAGTTAATTTTGCCTCTCGACTTGATTGCGGCATATTCCTTGATCACCGTGAAACCCGCGCTGAAATTAGAGAACTCATGAAACAAGCTGGAACCGCAAAAAGCTTCCTGAATCTTTTTGCCTATACGGGCACTGCTACATGCTATGCAGCAGATGGTGGCGCACTTCACACCACAACGGTAGACCTATCAAAACCTTCACTTGAGTGGGCAAAAAGAAATATGAAACGTAATGGCTTTGATGGAGAAGAACATGAATTTATTCAAGCAGACGTACTCTCTTGGATTACTGAGATGCGTCACAGTAAAAATAGATGGAACGTCATTTTTTGTGACGTTCCAACCTTTTCCAATTCTTCACGAATGAAGCAACGCTCTTTTGACGTGCAGAGAGATCATGCTGAGCTCCTTATTGGGGTTTCTCGCCTCCTGACACGTGGCGGTGTAGCAATTTTCTCTTGTAATCTACGCAACTTTAAACCAGATATTCAAAAGCTTGAACGCGCTGGAGTTAAAATTGAAGATATTACGGAGCAGACAATCCCTGAAGATTTTCTCCGTAATAAAAAAATTCATCACGCATATAAACTTACAAGAAAACAGAAAGAAGATTTACACTAATTTCTGCGAGCCAAAAATATGTCTGTTGAAACATTCGACTAGTTATAACAGCATAGTTCGACTAACATATGAAGATATATGAATGACTCATCTGTTGAGAGGATTTAATAGATGACTACAAACAAAGCCGCATTTCACGCGCTTTTTTCAAAAGATAAGACGAGAAAGTCCACAGGTATTCCTTTAAGTGCCGGGATGGTTCTAGTAACACTTGGAATTGTCTACGGTGACATTGGCACCTCGCCTATGTACACCTTAAAGGCAATTATTGCTGGCAACGGTGGACTTATGACCATGAGCACTGACGTAGTTCTTGGCGCATTGTCACTTATTATTTGGACTCTTACGTTGATTACCACCGTGAAGTATGTCATGGTGGCCATGAAAGCAGATAACCATAACGAGGGTGGCATTTTTGCACTCTATAGTCTGGTAAAAAGAAGTGCTAAATGGCTCATTATTCCTGCAATGATTGGTGGTGCTGCTCTTCTCGCAGATGGTATTCTAACCCCCGCAGTTACCGTTACCACTGCTATTGAGGGCTTGCGCACCATACCTGCTACACATGCTCTTATTGGTGATAATCAGCAAATTGTGGTCATAATCACGATTGTTATTCTTTGTACACTCTTTATCCTGCAAAAAGCAGGAACTTCAAGAATTGGTAAGGCATTTGGTCCTGTAATGACCCTATGGTTTCTCTTCTTAGGAACCATGGGTATCATGAATATGACGGCTGATATATCGGTAATTCGTGCGCTTAATCCTGTTCGTGGCGTACTTTTTCTTTTTGACGGAAAACTCAATGCAGCTGGATTGATGGTTCTTGGTAGCGTCTTTCTCTGCACCACTGGTGCTGAAGCGCTTTATTCAGATATGGGTCACGTTGGAAAAGGAAACATTTACCTTAGTTGGCCTTTTGTAAAGATTTGCCTTATCCTCAACTATCTTGGCCAAGGTGCATGGATTATTTCCAATCACACCGATACTGCACTCAATAACATTAACGATCTCAACCCATTCTTTGAAATGCTTCCTAATCAAATAAGACCATTTGCTGTCATTCTTTCTGCTCTTGCAGCAATTATTGCTTCTCAAGCTTTGATTACTGGTTCTTACTCAATCGTATCCGAAGCAATTCGCTTAGATCTTATGCCTCATATGAAGATTAACTACCCATCTTCAACCAAAGGCCAGATTTATATTCCCCTTGTTAACTCTATTATGTGGGCGGGCTGTATTGGTGTCGTTCTTCTCTTCCAAAGCTCAGAGCATATGGAAGCTGCGTATGGTCTTGCAATTACCGTAACCATGCTTATGACTACCATTTTGCTTTACACATATTTAGCAGTTATGAGAAAGCGTATTTGGGCAGCAATTCCATTCATTATTTTCTTTGGTGCCATTGAAACTATGTTCTTCTTCTCAAGCTTAACCAAGTTCTTCCACGGTGGCTATGTGACTGTACTTCTTGCAACCGCCATCTTTATTGTTATGTTTGTTTGGCGAAGGGGTACTGCAATCGAACGAAGCCAAAGTGTATATCTCCCGGTTAATAAATACATTGATCAACTACAAAGCCTAAGCACAGACCCAGATTTTAATCTGCTTGCAGACAATCTAGTATTCCTCACCAATGATTCTTCATTTGATAAGCTTGATCGCGATATCCTCTATTCAATTTTGGATAAGCGTCCAAAACGGGCAAAAGCGTATTACTTCATTAACATCTCTCTTACTGACAATCCAAACACACGCGAGTTTGTTATCAATGATTTTGGTACAGATTTCCTGTTTAAAATTACCTTACGACTAGGTTTTAAAGAAAATCAACGTGTCAATACCTATCTTTATCAGATTGTTAGTGAACTCATTAAGAGCAAACAACTTGCTCCCCAAAATCATAAATATTCGATATATAAAGAACACTCCGAAATTGGCGACTTCAGATTCTGCCTTCTTCGTAAAGTTCTTTCACCTGAAACGGATATTTCTGGCTTTGATGCTCGCTGTCTTGAGCTTAAATACTTCATTCGCCGTATCTGCGGCTCTCCCGCTCGTTGGTATGGTCTTGAAAATTCAAACGTAATTTTTGAATACGTTCCTTTATTCTCTAGAGTTAAACGTGAGCAAAAACTCACCCGCATCATGTTAGATGAACTGGTACAGACTGGTTCAATTCCTGAGATTAAAAAACCAAATCAAAGTCATATTGCAGAAATTGAAGAAGATGAAGACATCTTCTCTGAAGCACTCCATAAAGAACGTGTTGAAAACGCTGCAACAGTTGCAAATTACGTTGGTGGAGACACAGCAAGTTTTCTTCCACTTAAACTCGATGAAGACGATGCTGAAGAGGATGTCTTTGAGGAGCAAGATGCTGAAGAAGCGCCCAAGTAGCGTTTTTACCGTCTTGAGTTTCTAAACACAAATCTCACATACAGAAAAAGCCGACAGTCCCTTGTCGGCTTTTTTCTTCTACATACATAAACTCAAACTCATGCAAGCTTTGTATACTACTGCTTTTTAAAAATCTTCTCTCCAAGAGCCCAGGATAAAAATTGCGAGAAGCCCGAGGCATCGTTACTCAACGTAATATATGATGCCGCTTCATAATCTTCTATATGCGCATTCTCCATTGCTACTCCTATTCCAGCTGTAGAGAGCATAGAAACATCGTTGAGAGAGTCTCCAAATGCAGCAGCATTTGAAACTGAAAGGGACAGATAATCGCAAAGCCACCTAAGTGCCGCACCCTTTGAAGTTCCTTTTGCTAAAATCTCCATCCCCATACTCATAGAAGCTGTACTAGAAAGTCCTTCTATTGATGCAACAGCATCAGTTACTAGTGTCTGATACTTCTCGACTTCTGGTACAGACCAATATGATCCGAGCCGCTCAATAGTAGTTAAACCCTGGATAAACTCACTAAAACTTTGATCAATAGGAGTCCTCGAACGTTTCATAAACGCAGCATGATCGTCGGGAATTCCAAGTGTATCTATTAAGTCGTACTTTGAGCGCTCAAGATAAACATTGCCATCTGCAAAGATATCAAAAGTTACAGGTAAATCTTTAAGTTTTTGATATAACTTAATCGCATCTTCTTTAGCTACCGTTGAGGTATGAAGTACCTTTTGTGTAGATAAATCCCTAATTATTGCGCCGTCACTTGTTATGGCATACTTTGTCGCTGGGTGAGATAAAACTTCTAAAGGAAGTACATTAAAAGCTCTACCAGAGCAGGGTACAAAAGGAATACCGCACTCAAAAAGGCAATCGAGCATTACTAGATTGTGAGAATCAAGAGACTTGTCTGAACGTAAAAACGTCTCATCCATATCTGAAAACACAATATCTACTTTAAAATCTGGCGCACCTTTTTGAAGCCAAGACTGCTTCTGTAATTTTAATGACTCTTGAAAACTGTTTGACACAACAAACCACTACTTAAGGCCTGTACATAAAGGTAAAAACATCTTCGCGTTGCATAGTAACCTGTACGTTCAATGTCTCTGCTACAGCTTCGAGTTTCTCTTTAAGACTCTTAAAAGAATCGGCATCACGAAGTTCAACAAGCATAGTCATGGTAAAAATACCAGATAGAATTGTTTGAGCAATATCTAAAATATTTGCATTTGATTCAGCAAGAGTTGTTGAAATGGCGGCTACAATTCCTGGAGTGTCATTACCTAATACGGTAACAACAGCACGATTAGCAGAGGTTTCTGAATCCATAGGTTCCCATCTCTAAAACGGATGGACTCATTGTAGCATTGCGCCTATGCCTTTCCTATTTCTACACCATATCGAGAACTAAATACAGTCCTAATGTCATCAACGGTCCATCCAAGCGCCGTAATTAACTCATACAAATAACGATGAGTAGCCATCTTGAAGATTCTCTCATGAGAAACAGGAGGTTTTTTATTAAGCGTACGAGCTTGTTCAATACGTGCCCTAAAAGTTTTTGCAATACTCATAGAATCCTTACACAATCCCTCGCGAATTGCAGCTCTAAAGTGAGATTCCTCGAGAGATGCATTGTTTACATGAAATGTATCGAGTTCAATAGTTGGATAGGAGTCAACAAGCTGTAACGCTTCCTGTTGAGAAATCACATCACGAAGCCGATATTCTTGTTCAAGAGGAAACACAATTTGAATGGGATGTTTTTGTCCAATTGGCGACAAAACATACGAACGGACAGGCTCTAACACCATATCCTCAATAAAGCATGCTCCTTGACCAGGGTGAACGCAAAACTCGCCAACAGCTCGCATAACATCACTCCTCTCGGATAATAATAGTATACCACGAAAAGAGATAACTGAGCCTATGACCTGCAATTTTATAGGATACTGCAGGATATAATAAAACATAACAATATTTTCTTTTGAGAATGTGCCGGTTTGGCTTCCGTTCTCAAAAATATTCTTTAAGGTTGATTTTTCATCAAAAGAGAGACTCATTACAACTTTTCTTGCATAGTGGATATTGTCTCTAATCTCTTTTTCTTTTTCTTCAGCACGCTTAAGCTCTTTTTCCTCTAATTCCCTCTTAAAAGTAAGGTATTTAGAGAGATTTATAAGTATGCCTACACCTATGCCAGCAATGACACATAGGAAAGTATAGAGGGCGGTATGTAGTGGGTTTCTTTCCCAAAACTCACGTACATAAGTGACAAGAGAAAAAGCAGCTATTCCACCAAAGCTGGTAGTAACTAAAAGAGCGATTAGTTCAACAACGTGCTCAGCTAACCAATTCAAAACCTTTTCCATTTCGAGCCTTTCAAAGGAGGTTTAAGTGCATGAACTAATGATTATTTTAGCTGGTATTTTTTGGTTTTCAGCGATGTTTTTAATCGGATTTTCACTCACGCAATACAAAAACAGAAAGGAGTAGATCATGGGAGTATCAGTTCTTGTGCTAGGACACTCTGGTACAGGTAAGTCAACAAGTCTCAGAAACTTTAAGCCTGGAGAGATTGGCATTTTTAACGTAGCAGGAAAGCCACTCCCCTTCCGTGGGAAGATGAGTAAGATTGACCATCCAACCTACGCTCAGATGAAACAGTCTCTCAAGGCTAACAAGCTTAAAGCGTATGTAGTCGATGATGCGAACTACCTCATGGCGTTCCAAAGCTTTGCAAAGGCTAATGAGAAAGGCTATGACAAATTCACGTCTATGGCAGTTGATTTTGAGCAATTATTGGAGGCTGCCAACAACACAAATGATGACACAATAGTTTACTTTTTTATGCACCCTGACTATGACGATGCGGGAAGGCTCAAGCCTAAGACTATTGGCAAGATGTTAGACAACCAACTCTGTATTGAGGGAATGTTTCCAATCGTTCTCATCACTGAGCGTGATGACACGGGATACCACTTCATCACACAGACAGACGGCTCAACACCTGCTAAATCCCCTATAGATATGTTTGACGACATATCTATTAACAACGACCTCAAAGAGGTTGACAGCACTATTCGTTCTTACTGGGATATGAAGCCACTCGCTTAATTCCCTATTTATTTAATTCACTATTTTCTAAGGAGAAAAATCATGAAAGCATTCGGTAACTTTGACAAGGTAGTTGCATCCAACGGTGGCTCTTCCATGCTTGAGCCGGGCGGATATGTTGCAAAAATTGTACGTGTTAAAGACCACACAAACGAGACAAAGTCTTATCTCGAGTTTGTCTATGACATCTGGAACGCAGAGACTAAGTCATTTCTCTTTGCGCAAGATCTTGCAGACACTACAAACGACTGGAAGCACTCTTTCCGCATTTACTTCTCTAAGGACAATAACTACGGCGTGCAGCATTACAAGGCTCTCACAGAGGCAGTCGAGAACACTGCCCAGGGCAAGGATGCAAAGGCATTTGTCTATGAGGACAAGGACGATGCAGAGCAGACACTCGTTGGCAAGCTCTTGGGCGTTGTCATCCGTCACCGCTCTTACGTCAATAGCGAGGGCAAGATCAAGACAGCTGTTGATGTCAACGCATTCATTCCAGGCAAAGACGCAGCAGAGGGCAACTTTGACCAAAAGTTCGCAGAGCCATACGAAGCAGACGGAGTTGCAGAGGCTCGTGCTAATGCAGCAAACAATGTTATTGCAGCACCAACAGAGCCAGCAATCATTGAGGTTGCAGACGCTGATATCCCATTCTAAGAGCAGCCATGAGGTAGGAAAGGAGGTGGCACGTGGCTGATTACACAGATGGTCTTGGATGGGCGAAGCTGGATTGTACAGCTGCGTGCCATCTAGCAGACTGCATGGATATGTTCCAAGGAAGAGCAGCATCTAAAAGAAGAAAGATGTTGCTCTTCTGCTATTCAAAG
>JABZIF010000023.1 GCA_015258485.1 Atopobiaceae bacterium
CGCTTGAGATGGAATACGCAGGGCTCGACGACCTAGAGCGCATTGCAAACGGCGACGATGAAGAGATGGCGGTCATTGCATCAAACTTGATGATTGACCACGAGTCGGCAATTGAGTCCATTTGGAGCCGCATCAATATCAACGATGAGCACGGCTCTAGTACTACTCAAGTTTCTTACCTTCTACCTTACAATCTGAGCTCACATAAGATGTCACCGCATTTTAGGCAGCAGATTGCCAATGCTCGCGAGTACGCCGATGATGTGGCAGAAAACGCACTGCGCATTGAGTTGGACCAGATCTCGCGCCTTCAGTCTGAGGGCGTCATTGACCGCGAAGTTGCCGCCCACCTACGCGAAAACGTCTACTACCTGCAGATGACTTTGAGTGAGTAGTATGAGCTCCACGCCAGACACACGCCTCGTCACCGATGCGACCACCCATCCCGCCATCAACGCGATCGCGCAATCCGCCAAGCCCACGGCGAGAAAAACAACCATCTCCGGATTTTCTGTCCACACGAAGATGTCCTCTGTAGCTGGTGCTCCTGTTGTTTACCTCTTGGGAAACGTAGCCGACAACTCCCCCATCCAGGTACCTGAAAGCGTCAGCCTAGTAACAGTTGGCGTTAACCTGTGGGAACAGAATTTCTCGCCTTGGTGTGCTCCACGCGTTTTTGCCAAGGGATCCAACTTTGGCGATGGCGCACAGAAAACACTTGATACACTGATTGACCAGATAATTCCCTGGGCAGAATCAGAGCTTACCGAGCCACCGACGTATAGAGTGCTTGCAGGCTATTCACTTGCGGGACTGTTCAGCCTCTGGGCTGGCGTGTCGCAATCCAGCACGTCACAGCAGGTCGCATGCTGCTGCCATCCCGGCGCTCCCGCCACACCACAGTTCAGCGCCACCGCCGCATCGCAGCCCGATGACGCCCCCATCGCAACCTTCCAGCACATCGGCGCTGTATCGGGGTCATTCTGGTTTCCAGGTCTTTTAGATTACGTAGACCATCAACTAGATGCAAGGGCAGTCGGCCTCACACACGCCTATCTTTCTCTGGGAGACCGAGAAGCACGGACTCCCAATCCACAAATTATGCACGTACAAAAAAACGCAGAACTTCTCGCCAACAAGTTAGAAAACGCGGGAATAACCTCGACGTTTGAACTAAACCGTGGAAACCATTTTCAAAATGTTGAGGGAAGAATGCAGAAAGCTTTGGACTGGCTGCTCAAATAGGGTAAGATTCTTCAGAACGCACGTGTCCAGAAAGGTCTTATGCCCAACCCAAAGCAATTTGACAGCAAAACTGAATCGCCCAACACAGCTTCTGGCGAGCAATCTAACTACTTTTTTGCACTCATTCTTTCCCTGATATTTGGCATTTTTGGTGTTCCACAGTTGTATCTCAAAGGCTGGAAATCGGGACTTACAAGACTTATCGTGAATGCAGCGTTGATTGTTAGCGCAATTGTCCTAGCTCAAATACTTTCCTTACCGGCAATACTTTCTTATCTTCTACCAGCAATTCTTTCGTACCCGGTTGTCGAGAGCGCTCTAAACCTCATTTACGAAGACGCCAATGCTTCAAAAAAACTCATAAAAGGCAAGCTCAAGCTCCACAAGCGGTATGCCGGAAAACAAAAAGCTGGAATTGCACTAGCCTCGCTAAGTGTAGCGCTCTACTTTAGCGCCGCGCTGACGCAGCCACTTCCAACTACCATCTCTACCGCGGGCGTATCAGGTCAACAAACCACAGTTCAAACGACCAATGCGCCCCAGCAGGTAGACTCCGGAACACCATCCATAACTGCGCAAGCTGACACAAACGTAACCATCAAGTTTATCGACGTTGGCCAGGGAGAAGCCATCCTTATTGCGCTTCCTGAGAAAACCATGCTTATCGATGCCGGTCCCACAGGCTCGGCTCCAAAAATTACCCAGGTACTCCATGAACTTGGTCGAGAGAAGATTGATTACCTGGTAGCTACCCATCCTGACGAAGATCACATTGGTGGCATGGCTGACGTCATTTCCAACACCCAAATCGGGGCCATTTACGCACCAAATAAGACAAACAACACGGCAACATACAGAAAGTTTCTAACCGCTATTCAGAACAATAACCTGCAAATAACCCTTGCTGAAGCAGGGACCATCATCAACCAAACCAATGACTACAAGATAGAAATTCTCTGGCCCACCAAAGACGCAAATTTTCCCGATACCAATGACTACTCGATAATTATCAAACTAACCGTTGGCAACAAGACGTTTCTTTTCACGGGAGATGCACCTACAAGCGCAATCCTTCAGAGCAATCCAGGCCACATCGACGTGCTTAAGCTCTCCCATCACGGCTCTAGAACAGGCACAAACGAGCAGCTGGTCCGCAAGCTCTCGCCCACTTACGCCGTCATTTCTTACGCTTTGGATAACTCCTACGGACACCCCATGCAGTCAGTCTTAAACGCCCTCCACAAACATTCCGTTGAGATTTGGGGAACGGGAGCTAACGGAACTATTACCATTACCTGCGATGGTACAACCATTGATATATCTGGCGAGAAGAACGGCACTGTTGTAGCTCCTACCTCACAAGAAAAATCTGGCACGTCGTCGACATCGAGGACTAAGTAATGAAAGCAATCATTGATCGATTTGAAGACAACAATCTTGCCGTGCTTGAACTAAATGACCAACCAGGCAATATGCTTACCGTTTCTCGCCACGAACTTCCAAGCAACGCTTGTCAGGGTGACATTCTTTATTATCAAGACGGTACATGGACGATAGCTGAGGAAGAGACAACCCAACGTCAAAACGATATCGATGAGCTGTTCAACTCCCTGCTTGTGCATGATGATAACGAAGAGGATTCCTACCAAGATGACGCATATTCAAAGGACGAATAACTGGTTCTACACCTCAGTCTCTTGTAGCAGACGATTACCACACTCTCCCTCATCAAAGCGCAATCCATATTCCTTTACAACAGAAAACACCCTGCGAGCTCATAACCCGCAGGGTGTCTTTTGTAGCTGTGTCTTTGCGTTACTACACGTTCTTCTCGCTTAGGTTCCCGTGAGTGCTGTACCTTTTACATACAGTGTGTGACCGTTAGCAATAACGTTTGCTGCAGCGCCATTGAACTCGGTGACATAGCTATCTGCTGTCAAAGTCCAGGTGCTATTGTTGTCCAGAGTTACCGCAACAGTACCTACCTCGGTGGAAACAGTCTGGTTGCTGGCGTTGACGATGTTGCCGTTAACGTAACCCTCAAACGTGGTCCCTTCGGTAAGGTTTAGAGCAAGTGTGGAGTTGTTGCCAACAAGCACCGCTCCCACCAGGTCCTGAGCTTTAGCGTTAAAGGTTGCCTTGTTATTACCGCCATTCCAACCGTCATCGCAAACAGAGATAAGAACGTTAGCTGCGTCTTCATTAGTTAACTTGACGCCATTGAGCTCAATGTCAGCGTTAGTGTTAGTAACGTGGAACATGTGGCCGTTCTTGCTGGTGAGGGAGCCACCAGTCATAGCAAAGGTGGAATTACCTGTTGCTGCGTCTCCAGACATGGACTGGTAAATCATGATGGTGTCCATGAAGGTTGCATTGCCATTGCACTTTGTGTTGTTTGCCGTAAGGTCGCAATCGGTAAGCTCAATGGAGTTCAAGCCCTCAATACAAACGCCCTCGGAAAGGTTAGAAACAAGTGTGGCGTTAACAACGTGGATCTCTGCCGTGGAGTAGATGGCTGGCGAACCCAGACCATTGGAGGTATAGGTACCGCCGTCTACGTAGACTGTTCCGCCGCCCCTATCGGTACGAATAGCTGCAGAGGACTGACCGTTTGTGGTAACCGTCAGATTAGAGGCATTGGTGATGCCACCACCGGTTGTCATAGTGCCGCCAGAGCCGTCGCCGGTTGTGGTGATGGTGGTGTCCTTGATAATAACCTTAGTACCATCACCGTCACCGCCGTTCTGACCGCCATTGCCTCCGTAGCTAAAAATGCCGTTGGCACCCTTTGCATCTGAAGTAACGGTGAGGTTAGTCAGCGTAGTGGTTGAACCTCCCTCAACAAGAACTGCAGCGTTCTGACCGTAGAAGTTACAGTTATCTCCGCCGTCGGAATCTCCTGTCTTAGTAACCGTGGAATTGGTAATGGTTACATCGTCGGTAGTATTGACCAGGATGGTATTCTCATCAGCAGTAGTGCTGTTGACTGCATAGCCATCCAGTGTCTGAGCGGCGGTAATCCGAAGTGCTTCTGAAGCCTTCTTGGTGGCTTCGGTTGTGTTATCAGCGGTTGCTTTTGCGGTTTTGCAACCAGCAAGTCCGAATGCCATCAAAACTGGAAGACCGGCTACTACATCTCTTCTTGTGTACTGCATAATGTGCGCCTCCTTGCACTTATTTGGTGTATGCAATGAAGTGATTTTTTACTCCCTTGCATCTGATGAGGACATAGTAGGGGCGAAGATTGAACAAAGATTGAATTCTCAAAGTTTTTTTAGAAATTTTTGGAAAGTTAGCAAATCCCCAGTTCAAATGCAAAATATGCTATTTTCGCATATTTTGCTCCATAGTTATCTAACTGTGCAAATAAAAAAGACGCCTTAACGAGAAAGACGTCTAAATAAAATATTTTTATTGAACTAAAGATTGAATATTGAATTTATATCTATACGTTATTTGCCCTTAATAGGAAGCTGAACAGTAAAAGTAATCCTACCCTCTGAGTAGCCTACATTAATGGTTCCACCATGCTTTTGAACTACAGCTTGTGCAATCGAGAGACCTAGCCCGTAGTGATTATCCTCACTATTTCGAACGTCATCAACGCGATAAAAACGATCAAATAGATGCTCAAGCTTTTCTTGAGAAATCTCTTCCGCGTCGTTACTAACGCTTAAGATGGCGCTATGACCTTGTTTCTTGAGATTTAACTCAATCTGAGTACCCGTTGCGTGCCTCAGGGCATTATCAAGCAGCACAGAAATAACCTGCGTAAGCTGATTCTGATTGCCTGTAAGAACAATCTCCTCTTCAATGTTGCTTTGAAGTACCTTGCCATTCTCGAACGCAAACGTCTCAAAGACCAGTGATTCTCCAGTAACCACATGAGAGAAATCCAGCTTCTCCATAGGTACTTCTCTATTCTCTGCACTAGAAAAATCTAACAGCTGTTTTACCAGCTTTCCTATACGATTGCTTTCGTATTGAATGTTGGAAAGCCATTCGTTGTGGCTAAGCTCTCTGGATAGAATCTCTGCATTGGCGTCAATAACCGCAATAGGAGTCTTGAGCTCGTGACTTGCGTCGGATATGAACTGCTTCTGCTTTTTATCGTTCTCTTCAAGTGGGCGAATAATGCGCTTTGCCAGAAACACAGAGATAAAGAACATAACTACAAGCGATGCGCCTCCTACAAGCAGAGCGTTTCGCATCATGGTCTGAAGACCGGCTTCAGAAACGGTGTTATCCATAAACGCCACAAGCGTATAGCCATCTTTTTTCATAACCACGTAGGAAAGATTACCTGTTCTACCAGAAGAATTTCCTTCGTTCAAAATCTGACGAGCAAACTCAGTGAGGGTTTCATCGGAGCTAACGGTTTTCTCGCCATTAAAGACTGAAAGTACAGAGCCATCTGCAGAAAACGATACTGAGTAAAACGTTGAGAGCTCGTAAGCAGATCTCTGGCCTGGCGGTGGATTGTCAGATTTGTTTGACAGCTGAGCGTCAGGTTTGACCAGTGGCTGCTGAGGATTCTGACCTTCGGAGCTTGTCTGCCCCTCAGAACTACCCTGCCCCTCGGAACTACCCTTACCCTCTGAGCCATTCTGTCCCTCGGAGCTGCTTTTTTCCCTCTCAAGAGAATACTGACTAGCGTAGCGATTGAGCACGTCCATGTTCTTCTGTCTGATCTCCTGGGTACTAGCAAACATGATGACCGACAGCGTCACCGTGAACAGCAGAACAAGCGACACCATAATAGAGAGAATAATTTTTCTTCTGGATTGCCTAAACAGTTTAATCCCTCAATTCATATCCCAAGCCGCGAACTGCTTTAATCTCTACCGTAGAGCCGATAAACGCCAACTTTTTGCGGGTAAACGACATGTACACTTCAACGTTGTTGTACTCGGCGTCGCTTTCAAATCCCCAAATCTTAATTGCAAGCTGATCACGCGTCATAATATGACCATGATTGCCAATCATATATTCAAGAATGCGCAACTCTTTCTCGCTCAGGCGCACATTTTGACCCGATGTCTCACAGGTCAGTATTGCGGTTGTGGTATCAAGCGAGAGGTCACCAAAACGCAGGACATTCTCTTGGAAGCTGGAGCTTCTTCTTCCCAGTGCACGCAAACGAGCTAAAAGTTCTGCCGTCTGGAATGGCTTGGTTAAGTAGTCATCAGCGCCGTTATCCAAGCCCTCGACCTTATCGTCTAGCTGGCTTTTTGCCGTTAGCATTAAAATAGGAATAGTAATTCCTTTGCTACGAGCCTTTCTAGAAACCTCAAAGCCACTCATCTTGGGCATCATGACATCCAGGATTGCAATGTCGTACATGTTGCTTTCTAGAGCGAGAAGAGCAGACGCACCGTCAGTCATATGATCAACGTCGTATTTTTCTTGTTTCAAGAGAGCCACAATAGCTGCGGCCATTCTCTTCTCATCTTCAGCTAGAAGCACTCGCACGCCGCCACCACCTTTATAAGTATAATAAACTAATTGAATTTAAAAAATTTGAAAGATAGAAAGCAATAATACTGTCAACATTATTAGACTTTATTAAACATATAGTACATAATATATTTTAAATTTGTTAACTTTAATATACTTAACAAAATAAATTTATATATTTTTTAGAAAATAAAAAATCTGTTAAAGATTCCTCGCAATATATAATAATCTAAAATGTCGCATTTCTCTTTCGCCAGAGCCGTGAGCCAGCAGCCTCCAACTTCTCAGCTGCATCCTTCTTTCCAATTTTTTTGAGATAATCTGACGCTGAAAAAATACAGACCAGAAGATAATCAAGTCTCCTTAATTCATAATCTAAATGTAATTGTTTATAAAAAGCTTTAATATAAGAGTTATCCTGTACCTCAGCAGCAATAATAATAGAAAAGTTCTCGGTTCTTTCAAAAGCTTTAGAAAGTAAAATTTCTGGATTTAATAGCTCTCGCGTAGAACTATTAGGATAAAGATTTTCTTCTGGATTTAGTCCATTATACTTTTCGTGTCCGTTTAAGCCATTTGGAAAATCAGACTTTTTCATATTACATAACGGACAGGCAGGAACAAGATTTTCTGGTTTTCCTGCATCGACATTATTTACAAAACTTGATTTGGGAACAATATGATCTATATGAAAAAATCCTGTTATCTGTTTTGTGACACCACAGTAGGCACAAGTTCCTTGATAAATTTCCATAAATTTATATCTATATTCTTCTTTTTTAAACCACTTATAAAAATCACCACATCTTGGATGATCAGAACGTATTTCCTTGACCAATTCATTTTTACCATTTTTCTGACAAACATAATTCAAACGTTCTGGCGGAAGTCGAAAATCATCTACTAATTTACTCATTCTTTAAAAGCTCCTGAACTTCCTTAAATATTTTAATTACATCGTTTATGTCTGCAGAGGTTAAGCTAGAATAATCAGAATTGCCTTCTTCGCATAGTATAGCCTTCTGAAACATAAACTTATCAAATTGCTTCGCATCCTCATTAGTTTTTTTTGAAAGAGCCTTGTATTCCGATACCTCTATACACGCATTATAAATCTTGTCACCAAGTTGTTCGTTATAATATTTAATAGGAGTGATGCCTTTTCGAGAATTATACTTTTCGATTATTCCTAAGTCTTCTCTCAAATGATCTTTTTGCTTAGTAAGTACCAATGTAACTTTAAACGGAAACTCGCTTTTAAGTAAAAAACGAAAATCTTCCCCTGTTGGTAAGTCATCACTAACATTACGTTCTTCATATAGCTTTGAGTCAATGATAATAATATTTGCAGATTGGAGTTTCTCTTGATTGAATAACCATGTGAGTGATTTATCAGAGGGATAAATCAATGACTCAACAGATATGTCGAATTTTCTTTCTTTACTATAAAGAAAAGTAGATAGATCTTCTCGAAGATAATCACTAAGTTTAAGCTCAGGATGATCATCTACATATAGAATTTTAATTTGCATCTAGACCTCCTATAATTTCAAAGTCTATATAAAATCCATTTCTAGATAGTATATGAGTCACTGCTCCGCCGCGACTTTTCAATGTATTATTAAGAATCCACATTCCAAGTCCGTGTCCATCTTCACCCCTTGAAGTTTCATGGACCTCAAGTATTCGCATCGGATTATTTAAATATTTTATATCTAATCCCTTTCCATTATCTGAATAAGAAATAATCAAATGTGAATCAGAAATACTTTTTGCCTCAATGCTTAATTCTAGATCTGTGCGCTTTGAATTTTGTTGTATGGAATTAAGAATAAGATTATCAAATATTACCTGAGTTTCATCTTCTGATAAATTTACTTTCATTCCTTCCGGGATATGAAGATTTATATGAGCTATTCTCGAATAATTTTCTTTCCATTGATTAGTAATCTTCTCAAGTGTTTTCTTTAAAAAACAAGTCTCTTTTCTGAAACGCCCCTTACGAGTTTCACCTAGCATTGCCTCAATCAATTGAGCATATTTACATCCAAGTCGTTCTTCTTGCCTTAACAAACCTGGAATATCCGTCGTAGGATATTCTGTTTTTTCTTTCGAGGTAAGCTCATTCCAGTATCCATATTTCACAAGTGCTTTATGAATATATTGAGCAATATCTTGCAAATCACCCTTATCCGCCTCGAGTTCATGCGCAAGAGAAGTGGCCTTTAATCCAGCAGTGGCAAACACGTTAAGCACCCGTGAAGCATATTGATGTTCCTCTGCCTGTTCAGCCTTCTCTTTCTCAGTTTTATTAATTTTATTATCCATAGATTTAAAAGCTGTTTGGAGGGCTGAAAATTCGTTTTTAGTCAGTAGTTCATTGTCTTTAGATCTTCTTTTAAGAATATTTCTTGCAAGATTTTCATTAACATCAGTGGCATTATTTTTATTTCTAGAGTGTGAGATTATTTTTCTAATTATTCCTTGACGATAGCGTTCAAATTCTTTAAGAACAACATCAATGATCTCAATAAATAAGCTGTACTCAAGATTTTCTTCAATACCCTGCCTATTGGCAAGCTCTTTTATTGATGAATTCTGAGATCTGCTAATGTGAATCTTACCTGCAATCTGATTTTCTCTGACACGCCAAGCGCCACTTTGATGACTAGGTGAAGCCGGAGACTTACGAGAACGCTTTCCTAAGCCTAACCAATCTCTTGATCCCTCATATGAAGAAATAGCAAAATCATCTCTATAAAGGATAATACCGCTCTCAAACGGCTCCGGCAATTTTTGGTGCTTATACTGAAACCTTTCCACTTCATCTTCTGTATTATTTGTCAATCTAAAGTAAAATTGTCCATCAAAACTACCGAGCTTTTTACGAGCATGAGCTAATTCTCTTTCCCCCAACTCAATACCCGGAAGAAATCTGATTTCATTGCTAATATCAATTGAACTGTTATAGTTACAAATATTCACATCATTAATAAGAATTTGAGCGGATTTCTTAAATTCATCAGACCGTATATTCACATTAAGTATCGAAGTCGATGCATCATATTCAAAATCTATTAACTGAGTACAGTTATAACCAAGGTTAGGTTGATCGAAATAAGGATAAATGTGTTCAGGTTCTTCGTTATCAAACCTGAGCAGAATTTCCATTCCCTCACTATCATAAAGCTTCGAAAGATACTCTTTTAAAGTATTAAAGAAAGTTTTGCCCCACCGCTCATGAAGCATTGAAATCTCAATACGTGTTCCACGTTTTTGAAACTGAGGGTCATCTTGAACAATGGATTCATTCCAATCTGTTTCCCAACGCAATCCTTTTGAATTTGATGCTTTGGAAAGTACAACTACCCGTGATCCAAGTTTCGCTAACGCAAAACGTCCAACACCTTTCGAGCCAGAGAGAGTTCGTTCATTACCATTTACATCATATGTGATAATCGCATTGCGTTTTTCGCTCTCACCGACATACATCCATTTGGATTCAATATCATCAATACTCATTCCCTTGCCATTGTCTGAAATCACAATCAAATTATCCAAAAAATTAATTTCTAACCGAGTCGCACCTGCATCATATGCATTCTTTATAAGCTCAGCAATAGCTGACTGCTTAGTAGGATAATTTGTCTTACCAAGTAAGGTTGCAATCGTAGCACTATTAATTTTATAGTCGAGTTTACGCATGCTATTAAATCCAATCAGAAAAAGAATAATTTTCTATATCTTTACAGGTAATTCTAAATGATTTTCCGCTTACACTTGTTCCTACTGAACGTGCATAGTTGGCAAAATCCTCAGACTCCAATAATTTTTTTGCATCACATAGAGGTTGATTTCCAGCTTGCGTTACAACAATTCCAGAATATGGAATAACGTTAGCTTCGAGTTCATATACACGAACTCGACTTGATATGATTGTAGAGAGCAATAATTTATTCTTATTAGCAAGAGTAAGTCCTTGGCTTCTTCCGTATTCAAACCATGCTGCACCTCTATCTGCTTTTCTATTAGCAAGTGAAGTAAAAAATTTTCTTAAATGTCTGGCTATCTGTGGGTATACTCTTTCAAACCGATCAAGTTTAATTCTAGTGATAAACCCTTCTTTATTAATTTCGTATGGAAAAATAATCCATTCTGCTTTCTGTCGCGCCATACCTTTAGGAGAAGCTGCTCTTCTAATTAAGTTTGTATGACCTTCAATTTCGCAGGAATCTAATAAAAAAGCTTCATTATTCAAAGTAGCAATAGGCATATTTGCATGGAAGTAATCCCCCAATCTGTAAGAATTACCTACAGGTTTCTCATACGAAAAAGTCCACTTTTCACCTAAGACATCTTTAAATACTTTGATACCAACTTTATTTGGTACGATTCTATATTCAAATATTTCTTTAGCATTTCTCTGCTTATATACAAAAACGGAAGAGGAAACAAGAGCTTCTCGGAATAGATTTTTATTTGAATAGTCTGCAATAAATTCCATTCCGTCGATAAGTAATTCTCTAAGCACTTTACCATATTTATTTTTAAATATACTATTTGGAACCAGCTGGACGAGAACGCCATCATCAGCAAGGATTTGCAACGATTTCTCAATAAACGCGTAACAGTAATCAAATTTTCCTTTTTTGCAAGTAACAAAACTATTCTTGAGAATCTCCCTATATTCAAAAGGGATATTTTTATATTCGAGATAAGGAGGGTTCCCAATTACGAAATCAAACTTATTTCGTATATCTGCAAATAGAAAATCCTCTTTATACAATCTCCACTCAACAGCATCAATCCCATGATACTCAAGTAATCTATTAAGTCTTGATCTGCATTCATCCAGTAACCTTTGATCTAACTCATAGCCAACTATATGTGTACTGAGGAAACTAGTAAGTTCTTTAGAATTGATGCCTTTAACGCAAGCCTCAGCGATACAATGTTCTACAACTTTAATCAATAAGTTTCCATTTCCAGTTGATGGCTCCAAAATCATCTTACCTAGTAAGCCATCCGAACTGATAGAATATTGAATCATCTCATAAGCTATTTCTGATGGGGTAAATATTTGAAATTTATCCTTTTTTTGTAAAATCTGTCTATCTGTCAATACTTTACGGCTTGTTTGCTGATCAAAAATAAGCATATGAAATATCCTGCCTATCAATCCATTCTAAACAATTAAAAAACTAATATTTCAATTCTTTGAACCATTACAATATCACTTATGTTTTTCATAAATCTCTGGACTATAATAAATTAAGTAGTTGAAAACACCTTCTTTAATTTATAAAAATATTTAGTAAATTCTTCAAATTATTAGTTCGGTTACTTACTATTCATTTCCCAAAGCTCTTGAAATTAAAATACTCAGTTCTCATATTTTATGAGATTTGTTGACTGTCAATTTCTTTAAGTTGTTCTTTTAGTTTTAGTTTCAATTCTTTTGAAACTGGATATTTTTCTATTTTTATAAAGATTGAATCCGTAGTTTCACCTCTTTCTTTAAGCTTGCTAACAACACCAATAAAAATTGCTTGAAAACCATATTGAGAGATGCCCTTAGATATAAGTGCGACAACTCCAAGAATTGCTATACCGCCAATCATACCACCAGGGCCGAGACTTGCTAAAGCGGTTGTTAGCGCTGCGGCTCCTACGTATCCTGTGGCTCCCATAGCAACTACAAGAATAAGACCTGGAATCCCAAGTGCTGCAACTGAAGAGATAATCTTATCTAAAGGAATTCTCGGTTTAATGCCACTTATTATGTTAAGTTGATTAGGGGGTTTGTGCCAGTTTTTTATCATAATAAAGTCCTCTTTCTTCAACAGTTTAAAATATAAAGAATAGATTATCGCTAGATTTTAAAGTCTAGTGACGTTTTATATTTCATTTCACTATTAGGCGCAATGGATGATTTATTATTCAATTAAGTTATCAACTACCTCCCTTAATATCATTACAAAATTATTATAATCACAATCAATAATTACTTAAATAAATACTACTCTCATAGCTAAATATACAGTTTAGTAATACGTAAAACTTTTTATTTAATATTTCATATTGTTTGACCAACTACTCCAATTACCCTAGTGATACATTCATCAGTTTATGCTACCGTTTTAAACTTACAGTAAGAGATCTTACATCCTATAAATCATTTTAATCTATCAAAAATATCTAATTATTTTCTCCCTTTTAAAAAAAGTACACTTAAAAAATTACAATATTAAAGCCATATAGACCTAATATAAAAACTATCGTTAATCAAAAAAATAAAACATCCACCACCAGTATTACCTCAAATAAATTTAACTCGAATATAAATAATACATTTATATAGCAAATTATTTGCCGTACAAATGTATTATTTATATTGAAGCAAAAGCACCCCCCCCGCTATCCCCCTTGTGGGATAACCGAGATGCTTTTTTATTGGTGTACATAGGCGTAAATCAAAATCATACTAAGCAAAAAACGAGACCGTGTCCTTCCAATTAGCTGGATGGGCGTATCTCGTTTTTTTATCAGTCTATGGAATCGTTAGTGCTTAGTCAAACCAGATCTTTACAACGTCACCGTCTGCAGAAGTAATATCCACAAGCGTGCCACTCTCGCCAGTCTTTGCAGCATCCATCACTGCATCAAGATTGATGTTAGAGAGCTGCTCCTGAGTCTCCTGATTAAGGTAGTTTCTGCTGAACTGGATTCCCGAATTCAAAACAAACTTTGCCAGGCCAAGAGGTACGCACATATCAACAACGTCGCCGTCGTCGGAGACTACATACACATGCAAACCGTGCTTTGCAGAGCCGTTACCAAGGCGAACGCCCTTCTTCTTGTTATCGTCAGCCTCGTCTTTCTTCTCGACTTTGACCATGCTCTTTCCAAAAAACTTACCAAAGCTGAAATCTGAAGACTGAGTAGCAATACCCTGATTGTCCTGCTCTGCAGGCTCTTCCACAATCTCTGCGGGCTGGTCAGGCTCAACGGAAACAACCTCACTAGCGCTCTTTTGAGCGGAAGCACTCTCCTGAGCGGAAGCGTTTGCGCCACTCAAAAGCTCGTCAACGGACACTCCAAGGAAGCGTGCAAGATCTGGCAACAGCGAGATATCCGGATAGTTAATGTCGT
>JABZIF010000024.1 GCA_015258485.1 Atopobiaceae bacterium
TTGCATTTACTAAAGAGACTATTCGTCGTGCAGAGGAAGCGCTTTATACGCGTGCGCAAGAAAACTCTGCGCTTGCTGCTGATTTAGAGCTGATTCAACGAGGCGCTCAAGCACCAGTGCTTGAGCGATATCTGCCCGTATTGTATGGAAGTACTGCAAGTCCGCTTGATCATATCTCTGCAGAAACACTGGTTGTTCTAGCAGAACCACGCGCATTGTTTGATGACTGTCAGCGTGCCTTTGATGAGATAACAGTTTCTGCGAATGCGTTAAAAGTAAAATTGGACGGATTGTATACGGATCCTAAAGCAATGGATTTTGGCTCACAACAACGCCTGTCTTTCTCGTTACTTTTAAGAACAGGATCTGCAATAACGTCAGAATTATCAGTGGTGCAGCCGTCCATTGCAGGTTCAGATACCAAGCTTTTAGGTCGTGTGAGACAGCTTACTCAAGATCGTGATGTTGTGGTATTTGCGGTGCCGGACCGTTCTGCTCGGGAGCACCTTAAGTTGCTTTTTGCAGATGAGTCTATTCCATTTGAAGAGTCTTTGGGTACGGCGCTTGAAAACGAGCCAGATCAAAATGGTGTCTATGCGCCACTCAAGCGAGGCCGCGTCACGTTTACCGATGCGCCCGTTCCTGCGGGAATCATCATTCCAACAGCTAATTTAGCAGTGCTTTCTGTTTCAGATCTGACGGCCAGGAGTGCACGGAATAAGAAGCGTTCTAAGCGCATTGACCCTACAACGGTGACGTTCCCGTTTAAGCCAGGCGATTACGTTGTTCATGCAACACACGGTATTGCACACTTTACGGCTATTGTGCGCCAAGAAGTCGCAGGTAGAGAACGTGATTATTTCCTGCTTGAGTACGCCAATGACGATAAACTCTTTGTTCCTCTAGAGCAGGTTGATCGTATTACGCGTTACGTTGGGCCCGATGGCAGCAGTCCACGTTTAACAAGGCTTAATACTGCAGATTGGTCGCGTGCAACCAATAAAGCACGTAAGTCTGCTAAAAAGCTTGCGTTTGATTTGGTAGACCTCTATACACGCCGTGCGTCTATTCCGGGCTATGCGTTCTCACAAGATACTCCAGCTCAAGAAGAAATGGAGGCAAGCTTTCCGTATCAACTCACACCAGATCAAGAAAGTGCTGTTGCAGATATCAAGTTGGATATGGAAGCGCGTAAGCCTATGGATCGTTTGCTCTGTGGGGATGTTGGTTTTGGCAAGACTGAAGTGGCGCTACGTGCGGCATTTAAAGCATGTCAAGACGGTAGGCAGGTTATGATTTTATGCCCAACCACTATCTTGGCTCAACAGCATTTTGAGACGTTTTTCTCGCGCTTTACACCGTTTGATTTAAAGGTTGCCGTACTCTCAAGGTTTGTAACACCAGCTCAGCAGCGTAAGGCTCTTGAGGGATTTGCTCATGGAACAGTAAACGTGCTGGTAGGAACACATAGACTCCTTTCTGCAGACGTGAATCCGCATGACTTGGGGCTTGTCATTATTGATGAGGAGCAGCGTTTTGGAGTTCAACATAAGGAACAGCTCAAGAATATGCGAGAGCAGGTAGACGTGTTGACGCTTTCAGCGACGCCTATTCCACGTACCATGCAGATGGCCATGAGTGGCGTTCGTGATATGAGTTTGATTTTGACTCCACCACCTGGTAGAAAACCGGTTGAAGTGATGGTGGGTGAGTACAATCCAGATCTTGTTTCTGCTGCTATTCGTAGTGAGCTTGCGCGTAGGGGTCAGGTGTACTACGTATCTAATCGCGTAACCACCATTGACGAAGCTGTTGCTCGTGTGGAGGAGGCTGCACCTGAGGCTCGTGTAGGTATTGCACATGGAAAAATGAGTGCAAAAGATGTCGAAAATGTCATGCTGGCATTTCAAGAGCACGAGATAGATGTGCTGGTAGCAACAACTATTATCGAGTCGGGTATTGATAATCCACATACTAATACGTTAATTATTGAAGATTCGCAGCGTTTAGGCTTAGCGCAGTTGTATCAGCTTAAAGGTCGTGTTGGTCGTGGTAGACAACAGGCATATGCATATTTTATGTTTCCGGCAGAGTTGCCTCTTACTGAAGAAGCAACTGATCGTTTAACGGCAATTAATGAGCTCCAGGATTTAGGAAGTGGTATGCGTATTGCTATGCGCGACTTAGAGATTCGTGGCGCAGGTTCATTAATGGGCGCTGAGCAACATGGAAATCTTTCTAGTGTAGGTTTTGATCTCTTTACACAAATGCTAGGCGAAGCGGTCGCAGAGGCTCGTGGAGAATCTGCTGAGCTTGAACAAACTGAAGTTACCATCAATCTGCCTGCAGATTTCTTTTTGGATGAGGAATATCTTCCAGAAGTTGATAAACGCGTATTGGTGTATCGCCGTCTTGCGGCTGCAATAGATCTTTCTGACATTGATGCATTGCAGCAAGAAACCGAGGATAGTTTTGGCGCCTTACCGCTTGCAGGCAAGAATTTATTTGATCGGGCTCGTATACGAATTCGCGCTCAACGTTTGGGCGTAACGTCAGTTGCTCTGACTAATGGGCGTCTGGTTTACCAGGGTGTAGAGATCCCCCGTGAGCAAGCTCTTAAAATGAAGAGCCGAGGTGCTATTGTGTATCCTAAATCGCATAAGCTTGCATACCCATTTCATCGTGATGCTGAGCAACTTATGCCCGCCGCTCTTGGCGTACTTGAGGAGCTTGGTGGAGATGATGAGGTAGAGGAGTAATTATGGATAATGGCAGTGAAATTTTTACTTCACCGCGTGTAAGGTGGGGTGTTATTGGCTGTGGCGTCATTGCAAATCAGATGGCAGAGGCGCTGGCTTCGGTTGGCAGAACCATTGATGGTGTAGCAAATAGGACGCAGGAAAAGGCAGTTGCGTTTGCTCAAAAGCACCACGTTAAGCGTGTATATGACAGCATTGACGAACTTCTCGCCAGCGATGAAATTGACGCGGTGTACCTGACCACACCTCACAATACGCATATTATCTACTTACGTAAGGCGCTTAAGGCAGGAAAACACGTTCTGTGTGAGAAGTCCATTACGCTTAATTCTTCTGAGCTTGCTGAAGCAGAAGACCTTGCTCATCAAAATGGTGTGCAGCTTATGGACGCGTGTACCGTTCTCCATATGCCGCTGTATAAAGAACTTGCTCGTCGTGTAAGGGCACAGGAATTTGGGCCTGTTAATTTGATACAGGAAAATTTTGGCAGCTACAAAGAATTTGATATGGAGAATCGCTTCTTCAATCCCAGACTTGCTGGCGGCGCTCTTTTGGATATTGGCGTGTATTCGTTGACGTTGGCTCGTTTATTTTTGGAAAGCCAGCCTCATGATGTGCTTTCGATGATGAACCCTGCTCCAATGGGTGTTGATCAGACGGATGGCATTTTGCTGAGAAATCCTCAGGGTCAGATGGTGGTACTTTCGCTTACACTTCATTCAAAACAGCCAAAACGTGCAGTGATTTCTGCAGACAAGGCGTTTATTGAGATTATGGAATATCCTCGTGCAGATGCTGCTACTATCACGTGGACTGAAGACGGTAGGCGTGAAGAAATTAAAGTGGGTATTACCGCTGACGCCTTATCGTATGTGCTTGCCGATATGGAAGCTGCTATTGCAGGAGATATTTCTGCTCAAGCACAGCTTGAAGTCTCTAAAGATGTTATGCAGCTTATGACTAATTTACGCCAGGATTGGAATTTCAAATATCCCGAGGAACTTTAAGGTTTGCCTATGACTTTTGACGAGAAAATCGCAGAGCTTGCAGCCACTGTTGATAAAGAAACACAAGAGAGACCCGGCGCCCCTCAGACACATCCTGAATTTGACCGCTTGGTGAGAACTATCTGGAGACTTCGCCAAGAAGATGGTTGCCCGTGGGATAAAGAGCAAACGCATCAGTCCATCACTAAAAATATGATTGAGGAAGCCTACGAGGCTATTGAGGCTATTGTAGAAGGTTCATCAGATCATCTGAAAGAGGAGCTGGGCGATGTACTTGAGCAGGTTCTACTCCATTCTCAGATTGATTCAGACAGCGGCGGGTTTAATGTGGATGATGTGTGTCGCGCGCTCAACCAAAAACTGGTGCGCAGGCATCCGCATGTGTTTGGAACTGACGCTGAGTCTACGTTATCGGCAGTAGCGGTGCTTGATGTATGGGAGAGGGTAAAAGCAAAGGAGCGTGCAAGTTCTGAGGATACTGTTCATACAGAAGGACTTCTCAACTCCGTTCCAAAATCTTTGCCAGCACTTATGCAAGCACAGAAGATTTCTAAACGGGCTGCTAAAGTTGGCTTTGAGTGGGAAACGTTAGATGATGTGTGGGATAAGGTTGCCGAGGAACGGGCAGAGTTTGATGCGGAAGCGCACGGCACGCAGCAGAAAACGGAAGAGTTCGGAGATCTTTTGTTTGCGCTGGTAAATGTTGCGCGATGGGAAGGCGTAGATGCTGAAGAAGCGCTGATGAGCGCTTGCAGGAAGTTTCGTTCTCGTTGGTCATATATGGAAAAGATTGCTTGTGAACAGGGTTTTACGCTTGACGAGAAACCCGAGGTTCAAGAAAGCCTTTGGCAAGAGTCCAAGAAGCATCTCAGTTGATATTGGATGAGATTGTTTTGCAGCAAGATAGAACAGTAATTAGGGAATCCGTGAAAATCTCATCTGAATGACGTTCTTTAATATACCCTCTGTCATAATACATGTGTTGCAAATTGTTGCGACGCATCACCAAATAAACCAGAAATGAGATCTGTGATGAGTCAAAACATTACTAATACGCGTGGTTCAAAAAGAAGCACCAAGACTGCCAGTCGTTCTGATAAGGCATCATCAGAACGCAGCTCTCGTGTTGAAAGAAATCAAACTGTTCGTTCTAAAAAGAAAAATCAAGCTTCTGATTCAAAATCATCTCAGCGTAATCAGAGTACTCCTCGACTTTTAGATAAATTTACAGAATTTCGTGAGCGTACACTCAATTTTGTACGTGACCATACTAAGTTGGTTGTTTTTCTCAGCGTTGTATTGTTTTTGATAGTTGGTCTCTATCCGCCTGTGCGAGGGTATTATCATGCAATGAGAGAGCATGATGAGTTGGTGTATAACCAGAAAAAACTTGAAGAAGATCAAAAGCGTCTTCAAGATGAAGTCAATAACCTACAGACAAAAGAAGGTATTGAAGAGAAGGCCCATGAACATGGCTATGTCTCTAATGGAGAGGAATCTGCAAAGGTAGTTGGTCTGGAAGGTAAAAAGGACGAGCAAGATTCTCATCGTCCTGCTGCTCCTTGGTATATTCAAGTAGGGGATTTTATTTTTGGTTTCTCGATAAACGATTCAAAAAATACCGATGCTCCTAAGAGTGCAAATTCTGATGATTCAACGTCTGCTTCTACCACTACCAATTCTCATGAATCTAACGATAAAAAATCTGACTCTAGTGCAGATAATAGTGCTAGTTCAAATGTAGATAGCAACTCTGAATCTAGTACGAACGATAACGCCGGTTCAAATGGAAGCCCTCAGTAATGTTGCTTGCCGTAATTGATATTGGCACCGTAACTGCTCGACTTGCGCTTACACAGGTTGATGATGGTCACATAATCAAGATGGTGAAATTTACAGAAATCGTTAACCTAGGCGAGGGCGTTGATGCGTCAAATCGTTTACTACCTGATGCAATTAATCGATGTGTCTCTTGTGTGTCATCATATGTTGACCACGCAAAAGAGCAGGATGTAGAGGCTGTTGTATGTACGCTGACCAGCGCAGCACGAGACGCGCAGAATGCTCCTGATCTTGGCGTAGCTTTGGCTTCACTTGGAATTGAACCTATGGTGATTCCAGGAGAGGTTGAAGGCGCACTAACATTTTTGGGTGTCTCTCACGATTTTATAGGACATCGTATTTTTGTTGCTGATAGTGGGGGCGGTTCAACTGAGTTGGTTGTTGGCGCACAGCTGACAGAGCAGCAGTCTGGTGAGAATGACTCGGATGTAAAGCAGTCTGATATAGGGTCATCTAGTGCGCGACAGTTTGATACAAAACAGGTCGACATTAGTTTTGTGGACTCCATAAATCTGGGCTGCAGGAGATTGACCGAGCGATTTAATCTGGATATAGATCGTCCAAGTCCTTCTGACGTGTTGAGCGCACATAAACTTGCAGATCAGATGATTTCCGATACTATTCAACACGCTCAGAGGGTTAGCGCTGCACCAGAGCTCTTAGTTGGTGTAGGTGGTACAGCAACGAGTTTAATTTCTATTCGCGATCAGCTTGATCCCTATGATTCATCAAAAGTGCACCTTAACCATATCTCGCTTGAAGAAGTGCAACGAATAGAGGAGCTTCTCGTTAGCAAAACACGTAAGGAACGAGAAAGTATTACAGGTTTACAGGCAAAACGTGCGCCCGTTATGTTGGCGGGTACTATTTTGATTGAAGAATTGATGAAAAATTCTGGATTTAGTCATTTGGTAGTTAGTGAGAGCGATTTGCTTTTTGGGCTTGCTCTTACTTCGGCTGCCGTTTACCAGGGAAAACAGTCGCCTGTAATTTGGGAGCCAATTTTGCGTCATTTTGACACGAAATAGTGGCATAATAGCTAAGCATATCTGGGGGCGTGGCGGAATTGGCAGACGCAGGGGACTTAAAATCCCCCGACTTCGGTCTTGTGGGTTCGAGTCCCACCGCCCCTACCACTTTTCTTGCAAAGAATATAACGTTTTAATTGCAGTTTTATTAAAATAAATTTAATCAATAAATCCTAACTAGCATTAAAAGCATATAACCGCTGAGCTGGGGAATCTTATCTTATGGGACAGTCCAGGGAACAAAAATAGGACAAAATATAGTTCAAAAGACAGACTATTTTTAATTATGGCTTTGTATATATAAAATAAATACTGTATTACAATGTAATACACAAACGTAAGGAGTATTACATGGATTCAACAATGACCATTCGACTTAATTCTGATGAGAAATCTCTCATAAATGCATACGCTAAAGTTTTTGGGACAACTGCAAGCCAACTTATGCGTAAGGCGACGCTTGAGATGATTGAAGACAACATAGATTTAAAAGCTTTTGAAGAGGCAAAGCATGGATTTGCTGCTGATTCTACAACTTACAGCATTGATGAAGTTAAGGCCATGCTTGATTTATGAGTACATATAGATTGAAATTTTCTAAAAGAGCAGTAAAGCAACTTTCAAAATTAGATAAGGGCACCGCTAAAATAATTGTTGCTTGGCTTGAAAAAAACATCGAAAACTGTAGCAATCCTCGTCTACATGGTAAGTCTCTTGCAGGCAATTATGCAGGAGCGTGGAGATATCGTATAGGAAATTATAGAGCCCTTTGCGAGATACTTGATGATGAATTAATTGTCTATACGTTCGAAGTAGCTCACAGAAAAGAAGTATATAAACGCTAGAACTCTAGTTTTGTATATATGTATTTCCTAGTCTCATTCCTTTAATTTTTATTCTGAAGCCTGTATACTACTTGTCCTGTATCTAACATGTATAGTCTTCAATATGTTTCGGAGGGGTCATGTCATTTGAGACGGGCGTCTTTCCGGTTTTACAGCTTAATACGAGTTCTGCGGAAACGTTACCACCGCAGGTGAGAGGCGGACTCAACGCAGCGTCTGCTACCCCTCTTCACGTGCAGCTTTCAGATTTGATGCGCGTCAAAATCTTATCAGAAACATGGGAGGCGGGTTCGTTTATTCCTTCTGAAGCAGAGTTCATGGCTGAATATGGAGTAAGCCGTGGAACCATTAGAAAAGCGATGCAAACGCTAGTTAAAGAAGGATTGCTTCTTACCCAAAAAGGACGGGCGACTCAGGTAATTTCTAATGTCGTTAAACATGCGTCGGGCGCCCGTGCGCTATCTTTTGCAACCGCTCTTAAAGATGGTGGATTTAAGTATCACACAGAGGTTCTTTTTAAACAGGTAGTTTCTGCAAATAAAGTCGTAGCAGATCATTTAGGGATTCCCGTAGGAACTAACGTATTATTTCTTCGCCGAGTGAGAAGCGTTGCTGGGAGACCGGTAGTATGCCAGGAATCTTGGTCAAATTTAAAAGCATGTCCTCATTTAGAGGATTCCGACTTTGAGACCGAATCACTTTTTGATGCGGTAGAGAGAACATCTCATAAAGAAATTGCCCGCTCAAAAATGCGCTATCAATCACAGATTGTGGACAAGCAACATTCAGAGTATTTACAGTGTTCTTCTGAAGATGCGGTTCTTGTATTAGAGCAGGTAATTGAGTTATCAGATGGTATCCATATTGAATGGAGCCAGACGTGGTTAGCACCTCATCAGAGCATAGTAAGCATATCTGAACAGGTAGATAATTCCGTTGGCCCACTTGATATCTCTGCAGTACATCAATCTGCTCATGCTGTCTTACATACTCAGAAGCCAGATAATCTTGAGCAGCGTAGGCAGTTGCAGTTATTACTCAAGCACGAAGCTCTTGAAGTACGCAAAGGAATTATTGAACTTGCACATCGTTACAGCTCAACACCCTTTCATATTGGTGGAGCCTGTTCAGTAGCAGACATCATTGCTGTTTTGCTGAGCAAGGTTATGCGAGTGGGGAAAAGAGATTGTAAGTGGGAACTAAGAGATCGTCTAATTCTTTCAAAAGCACATACGTCTTTAGCTTTGTTCCCAGCCTTTTTACGAGCAGGTTTAATCACACAAGATGATATTGACCGAGGTGTCTTTGGTCCAGATGCCGTTCTTTTTAAGCATCCCATGCGTGATGAGGAACGCGGTTTTGAGATTTCCGGCGGAAGCCTTGGTATGGGATTAGGATATGCGGCTGGTCTTGGTTTGAGTTTTAGAAGAAAAAAACTTTCTTCTCGTGTCTTTTGTATTTTAGGCGATGGTGAGTGTGATGAGGGTTCAATTTGGGAAAGCGCTGCATTTATCGGCCATAATCAGCTCTCTAATGTGGTGGTGATTGTAGATCAGAACCGTATGCAGCTTGATGGACCATGCGCATCGATTTTAGATACAGGTTCAATTTCAAAAAAGTTTGATGCATTTGGATTTGAGTCTATAGAGATAGACGGCCACGATGTTCTTGCATTGCATGATGCTTTAATGCAGCAAAGCTCTAGGCCTCGTGTTATTGTTGCACACACTATTAAAGGTAGAGGATTTTCTTTTGCCGAGAATAACGTTTCATTTCATGATGCCTGTGTAACCGATGATCTTTATAAACAAGCAGTTTCCGATTTGAAAGCCGCTGAGGAGGGCCTTGCATGTTAACTAAATCGAGCTCTCCTTTAAACGAGAATCACTATCCAGTGACATTGGTTTCTGCAGAAGAAGCTGGGCTTCTCGCAAGTATGAGTACAAAAGAAGTATTTGGTTGGACTATGGGCAAGCTCGCTCAAACAGACAATCTTCTTACTGTAGCTGTTGCCGATTACGGTCGGCGCTTAAATCTGGACCGTTTCCGTGAGCTTTGCCCAGACGGCTTTATTCAGTGTGGTATTGCGGAGCAAAATCTCATTGAAGTAGCATCTGCCTGCGCAAATGAGGGGTTTCATGTATTTGCTCCCTGTTATGCAACATTTGTAACTTCAAGAACGCTTGACCAAATTCGTGTGAATCTTGGTATGATGCAGTCTCCTGTTGTGCTGGTTGGCGTAGCTGCAGGCTGTGAATCTGCAGCTACAGGGCCATCTCATATGGCGGTAGAGGATATTGCAGTAACAAGAACTATACCAGGACTTTCGGTTTTCTCGCCATGCGATAATGCGCAACTAGCCGCAATATTAATGGAGCTTTCACATCATCCTAAACCCGCGTACGTACGTATGACTTCGTGCGATAACGTTAATCTGCATCCACATGGTTTTACTTTTGACGCTTCTGATATTGAGAAACTTTTTGAGTTTTCAAATGGCACGGCAGTTGAACATAAGTCAAATGGTACTTCTTTAAGGAAGCGGATAACCGTATTTTCAACTGGTGCAATTACAAGTAGGGTAGTCGAGGCTGCAAAAGATATCGCTGTGAAAAGAGATTGCTTAAATCAGCAATTTTCAGGTCGGTTGTGTTCCACTCAGCTAGACGTGTATGGTGTGTCGTGTGTGAAACCACTTGATGACTCTCTGATAGAAATTTGCCAGGATTCTGATGCAATTATTACCGTTGAAGAGCATAGCATTTTAGGTGGATTTGGTAGTGCAATTATTGAACAGCTGAGCAACTTGAGTACGTGTCCACAGGTAATTCGTTTGGGAATGCCTGATAGTTACCTTGAGGCAGATACTCACCATAATGTACTTAAGCGAGTTGGATTAACAATAAGTTCAATAAAGAAGGTTATGCTCGAAGTATTGAGTAATTAATACCTATTTTATGACTAATCCCAAGGTAAGTGAATTACCTTGGGATATTTGCGTCATATGGTGCCCCCAGTGGGAATCGAACCCGCATTGCCGCCTTGAAAGGGCGATGTCCTAACCGTTAGACGATGGGGACGCAAGGAGAAAGTATAGCAAAGATGGCGTAGATTTCTAGTGATAAATGGAGCTATTTTGCTTGTTCATCTATTCTTCGTTTTCTTCCCACCAGTCAAGCCCAGCTTTGAAAGCATATTTTTTGGCGTTTTCTGTAATTTCTGGTATTGATTCTACCCAGGGAATAAATTCTGGAATATCAGCAATTATCGTTTCTGCCTCATGAACTGCGATAACATTTTCAGCAAATGAATCTGGTTTGAAGTCAACTCGCGTAGGAATATATAAATCCACAAATGATGGCCTAAGAAGGGCATATGCAGCTCCCTCTCCGAGTGAAGTAAATCCTTTGAGTGCTCGTTTTGCTGCTGACATGCGATTGAGTTTGAAGAAGAGCACAGTGAAGGCAAGTCGCATCCAAGCATTGGTACGGTATCCGCTTTGTTCATCAAGTTCATTTAGGCCGTTTTCATCCTCGAGTCGCGAAAGCGTTAGCGCAAGGGTGAACCGTGTGCCGAGCAAGTCGGAAGGTGAAAGTGAAAGAAGATCTCTACAAGTTTTTTCTGCAAGTTTGAAGCAGGCACAATCAAGGGCAGTCTGTGCTATTTGCGCATACAGTCTTAGTAGTGGACGAGCGCTTGCGCAGGTCCAGGCATCGCCATAAGTAGCAATAGACTTGATGAGCTGTGAACGTAAAAGCGGATCAAATTCTTTTTTCAGACTAAGGAGTTCATCTAAAATAGCTGCCGGATGATCGTTTGAAAGCTGCGCCAGTATTCGCTGCGCCTCCAGGTTGATACTGGTATGGAGAAGAGCGGGTTTCTCGTTGAGTGCCGTGAGCTTACTATGGAGCATGTTGATTAGGTTCATACGATTTGAGAAGAAGTCTTTATCAGATTCAATCTCTTTTGAGATTTCTGTCTGATACGTTTGTATTGTTTGCATATATTCTGCAAAAGCTTGCTCTTCTTCATCGTTTATAAAGTTATTTGGATTTTCTTTGACTGCTAGTTGTAGCTCGTATTGAGCGGCCTTGGAAAGCTTCTGTTGATGTGCATATTTTTGGACAAGACGATCTACTTGTTCAGTTTTCATGTTGTTTGCTGAGAAGTTATCCATTAGTTTCACCGCCTGCGGGTGAGTTTTCCGAGCCGTCTTCGTACCAACGTATAGTATCTTCATAGCGATTATAAGAAGCTGCCTTACTTTCTCTTTGTGCTTGTAATTTTTTTTCGGCTATCTGGATAGCTTGAGGATCTTTAAGTTTGACTTGTTCCGATAACCATCTTCCGAGCACACCTCTGCCAATAAAATCGTTTCCTTCTTGTAAGAGAACTGTTGCTTCTGAGATGGCGATAATAAGCTCGTCTTCTGAGTAAGGCAAAACATTAAGTCGGGAGAATTCACCTTCTGGTAAGTCTTTTTGTACAAAGCAACAAAGCGCTGCTTCAGGATATTTTTTGAGTAGCAAGTCAAGATAGTATTCTGCATCAGCAAACTTTTGCTGTTTAAAGAAGACAGCCAAATAGGCGAGAAGAATCCATGGGTCGTCAGCTCCACGAGGAGGATCAAGTTTACGGTACTTTGTTATAAGGTTGTCGAGAGCATCTTCGTCTTCGAGCTTTGCGTATGCAAGTGCAAGTGTAAAACGAACATCGGCTGTGTCGGCAGCATCAAGCTTAAGGAGTTTCTCGCCATATATAATGGCATCTTTATTTCTGCCGCAAATAAGTGCGCGCGACGATAGAGCCGCAAGCCAGCGTTTATAGGGATTAAGTGCGAGACGCTTTGCAAGTTTTGCCTGTTCATCCGGTAGATTTTTGGTTGCTTCTTCTACTTTTTGATAACAGTTTGATTTGACTTCGGGGAGTTTTTCTACAAGAAATTGATAGTAGGAGTTATATAACTTGCAATTAAATGCTTTAAGCATGCGAATGGCATCATAGCAGTGCGAATCAAGTTTGACGGCATCTTGTAGAAGCATTTGTCCTTGGTCGATAAGTTTCTGTGTATCTTTTTCATCAACAAAAGGAAGACGATAATCGATGATTTCTGATGCTTGTGCTACCAGGTTGAAGGCTCTATCCTCGTCCGATTGGGGGAGTGAATTTCTATCATTAGAGAATCTCCAATTGAAGTCTTTTATAAGTGTGGCGATACTGTCTTCGTCGTTTACTTGAGTGCTCGCAAAACGAAGAATAAGCCGCTGATAGTCTTCTTTTACTGGGTCGTATGCCACAGAGTTCCCTTCTTCCTTTTTCTTATGGTAGCGCAGGTTAGTGTGTATCGTTTATCAACTCTGTGAGCGTTAGAGCATTACTGTGAATGGTATGAAAACGGGTGTGAGCGGTAGTAAAATAGACAAAAATAGTAACGTATAAATATAGAATTTTTTAGCACTTTATATTGCTGTTTCATTTTGTTATTGCTGGTAATCATATTGTATTAGCTATAATATTTTTTATAAAAATGTATAAAATATGGATATTATTATATAAAATTATAAACGACTTTCATTTATAAAATGTGAAAGTAATAAAATAAATAAGTTGAAAAGAAAAATTGCGAAGAAAGGCTTCGCTTGGTCGCTTAAAGGAAGCGACAATAGTTTAAGGAGAGGTAGTATGGGACGTTTTACTAATCCACGTGATCTTTTCTTTGGTGAGGGTGCTCGCCACGAGGTAAAAAATCTTAAGGGTAAGAGAGCAGTTATCGTCTCTGGTGGCAGCTCAATGCGTCGTGGCGGCTTCCTGGATGACGTTGAGAACGACCTGAAGTCCGCAGGCTTTGAGGTTGCGCACATTGAGGGCGTTGAGTCCGATCCGTCTGTTGAGACGGTTATGAAGGGCGCTGCTCAGATGTCTGAGTTCCAGCCTGACTGGATTATCGCTATTGGCGGTGGCTCTCCAATTGACGCAGCTAAGGCAATGTGGATCAAATACGAGTATCCAGAGACCACTTTTGAGGACATGTGCAAGGTCTTTGGTCTTCCTGAACTCCGCACCAAGGCTCACTTCTGCGCAATTTCTTCTACTTCCGGTACCGCAACT
>JABZIF010000025.1 GCA_015258485.1 Atopobiaceae bacterium
TTATCGGCCGTCTTGCATCTATTGCTAAAGACGAGAAGATCTCTGCAGATGCTATCGAGGCTGTAAGCGCAATTGGCGTTATTGATCCTGACGAGTTCCTTCTTCGTGCTCGTGCGCTTGATGAGGCACGTCAAAACGAACCTGAGCTCTTTGAGGATCTTGCCACTGCTTATGCGCGTGCTGCTCATTTGAGCGAGCCTGAACTTGGTGTTGAAATCGATGACTCGCTTCTTACCGAGCCTGAACAAACGTTGCTTACTGCGTGTGAAGAAGGAGAGAAGGAAGTTACTTTAGCTCTTTCGCAGTCTGACTTTGCAGGCGCAGTCGCAGCTCTTTCAAAATTACGTGAACCTATTGATAGTTTTTTCGACAAAGTTCTTGTTATGGATAATGATGCTACCGTTCGCCGAAATCGGTTGCGCCTTTTGAATAAGTTTGCGCAGGTTTTTAGCGATGTCGCTGATATTAGCGTGCTTTCTCGTAAAAAGTAGAGTACTCTGTAGTTAGAGTACGGTATACGTACTAAAGCTCTCTACGGAAAGGGTTACAGGAATGGCTGCACTTGATATTGATAACAATACGCTTGGCGATGGACTTCCTATCGTATATGTCTTATCAGATTTTCGTGGAGAAACGGGTATTGCAGTTGTTAAGGCTGCTGCGGCACAATTTGGTAATGACTCAATAGAGATTGTTCGTGTACCAAATATTAAAGACGTAGAGTCTGTTCGCACTTATTTTAACGAACACGAAGATGCGGGCCGTCCTCGCGCTGTTTTTCACACCTTTGCTGATGGCTCTTTGAGAAGAGAAATTAGACGTGAACTTGATCAGCGTCTGATTCCTTCAATTGATCTTTTGGGGCCTGCAGTAAATGTTCTTTCTACCCTTACTGGGGAAGAGCCGAGCCATGCTATTGGTGCTTCTTTTGAGGGTGTAACACGCTAAGTTACTGCCAGCTTTTTATACTGCATACAAATGAGTATCCGTCTTGGATGCTCAGTTGTATTTTTTTGTAAATAGGTTATGCAATCATTTGTTTGTAAAAGTGTCTGTAAACGGTTGATTTATACCGCTTACCGTTACGTTGTATAGCTGTTAAGAATAGGTTGGTAACATATTGTGTTTGTGAGGGCAGTAAATTTTTTTACATTTTGCCTACCTTATTTTGTGTTGGTGCACGCTTGCGTGTGAGATTTTAAGAGTTTGGAGTGTTATGTCAGAGAAGCATGTGTATAGCTTCGGAAAGGATCATGCTGGTAACGATGTTACTGAAGTTGCTGGCGCATCCGTAGATGAGGCAAAGTGGATTGTTGGTGGCAAAGGTGCAAACCTTGCAGAGATGTCAAAGATCGGTTTGCCTGTTCCTCCAGGATTCTCAATTACTTGTCAGACTTGTGTTGCGTATTCTACTAATGGAAATGTTTGGCCAGATGGTGTTACTGATGAAATAGACGCTGCCATGGCTCAACTTGAGGAGCGCATGGGTAAGAAACTCGGCGACAAAGAAGATCCACTTCTTGTTTCCGTCCGTTCTGGTGCACCATTTTCTATGCCTGGCATGATGGATACTGTTTTGAACCTTGGCCTGAATGACGAGTCAGTACAGGGCCTTATTAAGCAGACAGGTAACGAGCGCTTTGCATGGGACTCATATCGTCGTTTTGTTCAGATGTTCTCTGGCGTTGTTATGGGTGTCTCTGGACAGCTCTTTGAGGATGCAATTGCTGCTAAGAAGGCTGAGAAGGGCGTTAAGCTTGATACAGAGCTGGACGCAAATGATCTTCGTGATCTTGTAACATGGTTTAAAGGCATTTTTGCTGCAAACGTTGACGTTAAGGAGCATCCAGAAGTCTCTAAGAACGGTTACGCAGTTTTCCCTTCAGATCCCTATTTACAGCTTCGCCTTGCTGAACAGGCAGTCTTTGGTTCCTGGATGAACGACCGTGCAATCTTATATCGCAAGCAAAACAAGATTCCTGATGATCTTGGTACTGCTGTTAACGTACAGGTTATGGTCTTTGGTAACAAGGGTGAGACTTCTGCAACTGGTGTTGCATTTACGCGTAACCCTGCTGATGGTACCAATGAGCGTTACGGTGACTTCTTGGTTAATGCGCAGGGCGAAGATGTTGTTGCGGGTATTCGTAACACTGAGCCTATTGCAGACCTTGTGAAAGTTCCAGCTCTTAAAGAGGCGGGCGAGGAACTCTTCCACGTCTTCGAGATTCTTGAGGATCACTACGCAGACATGATGGACATCGAGTTCACCATTGAGAACGGTAAGCTTTGGATGCTTCAGACTCGTGTTGGTAAGCGAACCGCTCTTTCTGCACTTAAGGTTGCTATTCAGATGTATGAAGAGGGCCGCATTACTAAGGAACAAGCGGTTACTCGTGTTGCTCCTGAGCAACTTGATCAGCTTCTTCACCCACAGTTTGATCCAACTGCTGAGTATGAGACCATTGCTAAAGGTCTTAATGCCTCTCCAGGTGCTGCTGTTGGTGCAGCGGTCTTCTCGTCTGCTGATGCTGAGGCATTCGCACAAGAGGGTAAACCTTGTATTCTTGTCCGCTGGGAGACTACCCCAGATGATCTTCATGGCATGGTTGCTGCAGAGGGTATCTTAACTTCTCACGGTGGAAAGACCAGTCACGCTGCAGTTATTGCACGTGGTATGGGTGCACCTTGTGTATGTGGTGTTGATACACTTCGTATTGACGCCGCTAATAAGCGTTTTACTGTTGCTGATTCCAACCTTGTTGTCAACGAGGGTGATGTTATTTCCATTGACGGAACTACCGGTGACGTTATTCTTGGCGCTGTAGAGCTTGTTCAACCTGAACTTTCTGGCGATCTTCAGACTATTCTTTCATGGGCAGATGAGGTCCGCCTTGATGCGTCTCGCGGTCGTGTAATTGGTGTTCGTGCAAATGCAGATAATCCTGCTGACGCACAAACTTCTTTAGATAATGGCGCTGAGGCAATTGGTCTTGACCGTACTGAGCATATGTTCCTTGGTGAGCGTAAACACCTCATTCAGGACTTCATTCTTGCTGACTCTGAAGATGTTAAACAGCTTGCTATTGAGCAGCTTGGTCGCGCCCAAAAAGGTGACTTCCTTGGTATGTTTAAGGTTATGGATGGCAAGGACGTAGTTGTTCGTCTGCTCGATCCACCACTTCACGAGTTCCTTGATTCTCCACGTGAGCTTGAGGTAGAGATTGCTCACGATGAGGAGCAGGGTAAAGATACTGCTGCTAAGCGTGCTCTTCTCGCTAAGTTTGATGCATTCCAGGAAGCTAATCCAATGCTTGGTCTTCGCGGTTGTCGTCTTGGAATTGTTTATCCTGAACTTAACGTTATGCAAGTTCGCGCTATTGCAAGTGCTGCTGCAGAACTTAAGCGCGTTGGTCTTAATCCTCGTCCCGAGATTATGGTTCCTCTTGTTGGCTTCGAAGAAGAGCTTATTCAGGTTCGTGAAGAGGTCGAGAATACCATCAAGCAGGTTGCTGATGAATATGGTGTAGAGCTTGATATCCCAGTTGGTACTATGATTGAGCTTCCACGTGCGGCCATTATGTCTGAAGAGATTGCAAAACATGCTGACTTCTTCTCATTTGGTACAAATGACCTCACTCAAACCTGCCTTGGTTTTTCTCGTGATGATGTTGAGTCTGCGTTTATGCCACTTTATCTTGAGCGTAAGATTGTGAAGACAAACCCATTTGCAACGCTTGATAAGGGCGTTGCAGAGCTTGTTCGCATGGGCGTTGAAGGTGGCCGTAAAGGTAATCCTAACTTGCTTATTGGTGTCTGCGGCGAGACCGGCGGCGATCCAGAGTCCATTCATATGTACTACGATCTTGGTCTTGATTATGTCTCTTGCTCGCCATATCGTGTACCTATTGCACGTCTTGCGGCAGCACAGGCAAAGATTCAGTCAAATGGTGGTCCTGTTAAGGTTGCTACCAAGTAGAAGATGGTCTCTACTATTATGTGATACAAAGAGGGCGGCGTTTGTCGCCCTCTTTTTTGCATAATAATATCCTGCTATTATGTGGAGAAGACGCAGGTATGGGAGAGAATATGTTAAACATTTATCGAGAAGACATAGAAGCTCAAGAACATCAAATTTTATCTATAGAGGCAGCTTTTGCTGATCAAAGTAGAGGATGTGTTCTTCCAGAAACACCAGATCAGTATCGCACTTGTTTTCAATGCGATCGCGATCGTATTCTTCACAGTAAAAGTTTTAGAAGGCTTGCTCACAAAACTCAGGTATTTCTCGCCCCTGAGGGAGATCATTACCGAACACGTCTTATTCATACGCTTGAGGTTTCTCAGATTGCTCGTTCTATTGCACGACCTCTTGGACTCAATGAGGATCTTACGGAGGCTATTGCACTTGGCCATGACCTAGGTCACACTCCGTTTGGTCATATTGGCGAGAAGGCACTTTCTCATGCAATTGCTCTTTACAGAGGCCTTGATCCTGATGCTGCTGAAAATCAGCATCTCTTTGCACATAATCAACAGAGCGCACGAATTGTAGAACTTCTTGAAAGAGATGGTAGGGGATTAAACCTTTCTTTTGAAGTCATTGATGGTATTAGATGTCATTCTGGTAATTTACGTGCTCAGACAGCTGAAGGAAGAATTGTTGCCATATCAGACAGAATTGCTTACGTTACCCATGATATTGATGACGCTGAACGGGCCGGCTTACTTACAGAACAGATGCTCCCTGATGGTCCAAGAAAGCTTCTCGGCAATAGTTCGTCTGAGCGTATTGAACGTATGGTTCATGATATTGTTTCTGAAAGCTCTCGTATTTCAGATATAAAAATGACTGATGAGATGTGGACAGCCATGATGACCATGAGAGCATTTTTATTTGAAAATTTATATGCTTCTGGTGATGCTAAATACGAAGAACCAAAGGCATATGATTTAATCGTGGAGCTCTTTGATTACTTTGTTTCACATCTTGATGAAGTGCCTGATGAGTATAAATGCCATGATTGTAATCATCCAGAAATTCAAGTTGCCGATTTTGTTTCTGGAATGACAGACAGGTATGCTACGAGGGTGTTTGAAGATTTAAGACTTCCTCGTTCGTGGACCACAAGAAAGTATAAAAAGTAAGTTTTTATGTAAGTAAGTATTGTATAGCTGGAAAGATTCACGTATACTTTTCGGCTGTGTGTTAACTATGTGTCGTTCGCAAGGAGCGTCGGCACCTCTAGAGATGAGGAAACAATGGATTATATTCGCGCTATTGAGCGTCAGCAGATTCGCGAGGACATTCCTGAGGTTCGCGTTGGTGACAATGTAAAGGTTCACTATCGCATCGTCGAGGGTGATCGTACTCGTGAACAGGTCTTCCAGGGTGATATCATTCGTCTTTCAGGCGAAGGTTCTCGTGAGACATTTACTGTTCGTAAGATCAGCTTTGGCATTGGTGTTGAGCGTACTTTCCCACTTCACTCACCAAAAATCGCTAAGCTTGAGGTTCTTCGTCATGGCGTTGTTCGTCGTGCTAAGCTTTATTTCCTTCGTAATCGCGTGGGTAAGGCAGCACGTCTTCGTGAGAAGCGCTAATCAATTTATACTTGCTTTAAGCCGCCTACGGGCGGCTTTTTTAGTGATAGTGCTACATACTTACGGAGGAGAGCTTTTATGGCTGATACGGTAAAAGAAATTGTCGCACGACTTAGTGATGCGCCTGAATCAGAACTTCTTAATCTTATCAGTCGATATAGTGAGGATCCTCGTAAACAAATTCAAAATGCATTAAGTACTGCACGTAAACGAATTGAAAAAGAACATGCCGAGAAAAATCGTGTTGAAGAAATGTATCGTCTACAAAAAGAGTTTTCTGGTGGAGGATTAGTTATTGGAGTAGATGAGGTTGGCCGAGGATCGGTTGCAGGTCCTCTCACAGTTGGTGCAGTTTGTCTTCCAGATAAGCCACTCATTTATGGTCTTAATGACTCTAAAAAACTTACTCCTGCTCGTAGAGAAATACTCTCCGAACAAATTTATGATACTGCCATTGCTATTGGTATAGCTCATATTGAGCCTCAGAAAATTGATGAAATTGGAATGGCGCAATCGCTCAAGGAGGCAATGCTTGGTGCTATTAAAGCTACTGGTATAGAGCCCGATTGTGTACTTATTGATGGCAATCCCATGCATATTCATCCAAAAGAAAAAACTCTTGTTAAGGGGGATTCAAAAATTGCTGCCATTGCTGCAGCTTCAATTGTGGCAAAAGTAACACGGGATGCGCTTATGGTTGCCTACGATGAGGAATACCCTGGTTATCATTTGGCTGAATGTAAAGGTTATGCTTCAGCTGAACATATTGCTGCAATAGGAGAGATGGGCTTATCCCCAATTCACCGTGTGTCATTTTGTGGGAATTTTGTTAAGACTCAAAGATTGTTTTAATGGTTTTGGATTAATTACATTCTCTTAACTTTCACTCAAAAATTGTTTATCTTTATTTTTTAAGGAATTAACAGTTTATTTGTTTATTTATAAAATAATTAAATAAAAAATTTTAATTTGGTCAGATTTAGTTAGAATGTCAGACAAAAGACTGATTAATTAGAGACAAATTGCTTTTGCAAACTAGTATTTCCATCGATGAAAGGAATGCTATGAGCAAGACTAATTTGAACAATGATCTCAATTCTGAAAAGCGTATTTCTGAGTCACCAGAGTATCCTAGTGAGACTAACGAAGGCTCGAGTGGGATTCAAGAAAAAGAGCATATTCCTTTAGAAAAAATGTCTTCTCGACAAATTGGACAAAAAGGTGAAGAAATTGCTGCTAAATACTTGATAAAAAGAGGATATAAAGTTTTGCAATCCAATTGGAAATGTCAGGTTGGAGAGGTAGATATTGTAGCGGAGGATAACAATAACGTTGTTCTTGTTGAAGTAAAAACAAGACGTATTGCACATAAAGATGACAGTGTAATGCCAGAGCTTGCCGTTACAAAAGCAAAACAAGAAAAATATCGGACGTTGGCGCTTATGTATGCAGCTCTTCATCCTGCTTTAGAGTCAATTCGATTTGATGTTATTGCCATTAATCTCGTAGCTCCAAGTACTGCAAGTCTTAGACATTTAATTGGAGCTTTTAGCTGGGATGAGCAATGAATAATACAACTGTTTGTGTGCATACAGCAACGCTTAGAGGAATTGAAGCCATTCCAGTTGATGTTGAGGTAGGAGTATCTGGCGGAATACCTGGAATAACAATCGTGGGAATGCCTGATAACACTATTATGGAATCCCGTTCGCGTGTACGATGCTCACTTAAATCAGTTGGTTTTTCTATTCCAAGATTGCTTCTTACAGTTAATTTAACTCCTGCAGATATTAAAAAGAGTGGAACAGGATTTGACCTTCCCATTGCGGTAGCAATTCTTGTGGCAACAGGCCAGATTCCAAAAGAAATAATTAAAAATCGACTCTTTGTGGGTGAGCTTTCTTTGAATGGAGAGATTGCTTCTGTTAGAGGAGTTGCCGCGTATGCAATGCTTGCAAAAAGATTAGGTATGAAGCTTATAACATCCGAGGCATCTAACTTGATAGGGTCTGAATGGAAGCATGTAGTTGAGATTCATTCTTTGTTGCAGGTTAGTCTCTCTGATCCATCGTTTTGTAAGCCACGTTATAATCAGAGAAAAAAGTCTCTGTCGCTTCCAGACATTGAAGAAGCTGACTTTGAAGAGGTTATTGATCAAGAGCTAGTTAAACGCGCCATTATCATTGCAGCAACGGGAAATCTTGGCATGCTCATGATTGGTCCACCTGGTGCTGGTAAAACTATGTTGGCAAAGAGAATTCCAACGGTGTTGCCAAAATTAACTAAAGAAGAGCTTGATGAGGTCCTCCTTATTCATTCAGTTGCTGGATGTGAAACAGAAGCAATTCAAGCAGGTATTAGACCATTTAGAGCTCCACATCATTCAGCATCGGTGGCTGGAATGATTGGTGGTGGACGACCTGTCATACCAGGAGAGATTTCTCTTGCTCATAGAGGAGTTCTATTTTTAGATGAACTTCCTGAATTTGCATCAAATACCTTGCAGGTTCTGAGACAGCCCATGGAAGAGGGATACATTCGGCTTGCCCGAGTTGATGGAATTTATAAATTTCCGTCTCAATTTCAACTAGTTGCCGCTGCTAATCCCTGTCCATGTGGCTATCTTGGCGAAAAAGGACATACCTGTAAATGCTCTCCAACAAAAATTTCCTCGTATCAGTCAAAAATTGGAGGTCCTCTTATGGATCGAATTGATATTGTTTGTGATGTTGCGCGTCCTTCCTCTAAGCGAATTATACAAGGGGAAGTAGGACTTTCATCTGCGGCTATGAGAACGTTGGTTCTTTCAGGAAGAGAATTTGCCTCGTGGCGAGAGGCGCATTTGATTTCAAGCGATAGTAGGCAAAAATATATCGAAACATTTGATGATTCTGCTCTTCAATTATTACATAGATTTGCGCATGGACTCAATTTGGGTGGAAGAGCCCTTACACGTACATGTAGAGTTGCAAGAACTATTGCAGATATTGCACATCACAACAAGGTAACTAAGGATGATGTATCTGAAGCTGTTGCATATAGATCTAGGTCTTTGGAGTAGGTATGGGCCGATGGAAGATTAACTCTAGTGATAAGAACTATCCGAGAGAATTGACTTTGCTACAGCATCCTCCTGAAGCTTTATACGGAATAGGAGATATAGATCTTTTTGGCACGCCATGTATTTCTGTTGTTGGTGCAAGGCGAGCAACTCCTTATGGCTTAGCGATTGCAGAAATGGTAGGCCGATGCGCTGCTGAAAATAACATTGTAGTGGTATCTGGGGGCGCTTTGGGTTGTGACTTTTGCGCTGGTATGGCTGCAATAAAGGCTGGTGGAAAAACGATTGTCGTATCAGGCTGTGGAGCGGATGTTGTATACCCTCAATCTTCATGTGAGTTATTTGATGCAGCTAAATCAGGAAAAGGGGCAGTTATTTCTTTGGATACGTGGGGCACGCTACCAAGGAGATATGCATTCCCACGAAGAAATGCGATAATTGCTGCTTTGGGGAGTGTTCTTGTAGTAACCGAAGCGGGTCTTTGTTCTGGAACCATGAGTACGGCTGAATTTGCAAACTCTTTAGGTAAAACAATTTATGCGGTTCCAGGCTCTATTTTTTCTCCAGCATCCGCGGGAACGAATAGACTGATTGCTAATGGCGCAACGATTATCCCTGATGAGACTTCACTGGCACTTTCTTTTTCTCTTGATTTTGGATGTTTAGTAAGTGAGCAAACGGCTAAAAAAAGAAAAAATACTCCTCTTTTATCTGCTCTCATTGCATCACCTTCAAGACCTGAGGAGCTTGCCTGGAGATTATCAGAAAACGTGTTAACAATTTTACATTCTTTAACTGAATATGAAGCCCAAGGAGTGGTAAAAAGATTACCTGATGGAAGGTATACTCCTAGTAAAGAGTTTTATGTGAATGAGTAAAAGTTGTGATAGGAAAAAAATGTTACAAAAAGTAACAGTAGTAGGTGCTGGACTCGCTGGAAGTGAATGTGCACTTCAACTTGCCTCTAGAGGCATTTCTGTTGAGCTTATTGAGCAAAGACCAGTACGCTTTTCTCCCGCGCATCATACCGATATGTTTGCGGAACTGGTATGTTCTAATTCATTAAAGTCGACAAAGGAAGACTCTGCTGCGGGTATTTTGAAGTATGAGCTTAAAAGAATGAATAGTTATCTTTTGCGTTTTGCAGAAGAAAATGCTGTACCCGCTGGCGGAGCTCTTGCGGTAAATCGTAAAGAGTTTTCTCAAGCAGTTACACGTGCGATTATAGACAATCCGAACATTCATGTTATCCATACTGAAGTAACGCATCTTACTGAGTTTCCAACAGTGATTGCTGCCGGACCTTTATGTTCAGATAGTCTGTATGATGCAATTTCCAAAAAAATTGGCACAAAAAAAATGTCTTTTTTTGATGCAGCAGCTCCTATTGTTTCAGAGGATTCTATTGATCAATCTATTGCGTTTTCTCAGTCTCGCTATGAAGATTTTGGAATAGGGGACTACTTAAATTGTCCTATGAATAAAGATGAATACGATGTCTTTGTTGATGAACTTCTTGCCGCTCGTCGAGTTATTGGACATGATTTTGATCAATCGGATTTATTCCAAGCATGTCAGCCCATTGAGGAGGTTGCACGGACTGGTCATGATTCCATTAGATTTGGAGCGCTTAAACCAGTAGGCTTAATTGATCCTCGAACAGGTAAAAGACCGTGGGCTGCAGTTCAACTCAGAGCAGAAAATACTGCTAAAACGGCATTTAATTTAGTTGGGTTTCAAACAAATTTGGCCTGGGGAGAACAAAAACGAGTCTTTTCTTTGATTCCAGGATTAGAGCATGCTGAGTTTGTTCGCTATGGCGTGATGCATAGAAATTCATTTGTTGATGCCCCACATGCCCTTGATTCGGTTTTTGGAATACCGGGAACAAATACAATTCTTGCAGGTCAGATTACAGGTACTGAAGGATATGTCGAAGCAATTGCATCTGGTTTATGTGCCGCTGTAAATATGTTTGCTCGATTGAAAAATGTCAAACCTTTAGCGCTACCTCTTACTACGTCTTTTGGCTCATTAGTTGGATATGCCACTAATCCAGATACAAAAGATTATCAACCCATGCATGTTAATTTTGGAATCTTCGAGCCACTTTCTGAACATATTAAGAGAAAAGATGAACGTCGCCAGAAGATGGCTGATCGTGCGCATAGAGATTTTGATGCCTATATCAGTTCCCGTTCTGAGCTCTTTGAAGGTTATGGAGGAAACTGCTGTGTGTAATCTTTCAAAAATAGATGGAACTTCTCATCAATTTATTGAATACCTAAAGAGAGTAAGAAACCTTTCTGATAATACACTTCGTTCGTATCAAACTGATCTTGAAGCATATGAACGCTGGTGTGACAGAGAAAAGATCGATGTGTTACAGGTAAATCACAGGAATTTGCGTTTTTACTTAGCCTATCTTAAACAGGCTCAATATTCTGCTAAAACGCTGAATAGACATCTATCTGCTTTGCGAGGATTCTATAAGTGGTTACAACAAGAAAAATTTATTAACACTAATCCAACGCTTTCTCTTACAAACCCTCGAGCTCCTAGAGTTCTCCCACATACTATAAGTGATGCAGATATTAATGCATTGTTTGATCAATGTGATGTAACTACTGTAGAGGGTGTGCGTGACAGAGCGTTTTTGGAATTTTTATATGCAACCGGGGCTCGTATCTCAGAAGCTGCCACATTGACGTTAGACCATCTTGATTTAGGCAATGGTAGTGTTCGAATTTTTGGTAAAGGATCAAAAGAGAGAATAGTTCCTCTTTATGAATCAGCGATTTATTGGCTTAATAAGTATATAAAATCGTCAAGGCCAACCCTTATGCTTAAAGATAAAAAGAAGCGTAATCATAAGGTACTTTTTATATCCGTAAGAGGAAATGACATGAGCGCCGATTCACTTCGTAAGGTTTTCTCGTCATATCTTTCTAAAGCTGGACTTGATTCAACATTGTCTCCACATGCAATGCGTCATACGTATGCAACTGAGTTGTTGAGCGGTGGGGCTGATTTACGTATTGTTCAAGAGTTGCTTGGACATGAATCGCTTTCAACAACACAGGTGTATACCCACCTATCTGTTGATAGGTTAAAAGAGGCAGCAAAATCTGCTCATCCTCGTTCAAAGTAGTAGCAAGTTTCTGCTATACTTTCACAGGTTGTGTAGAGATACAACCTGCTGTTACCAAACAGTATAACTACACACGTACGACTACTTGTTTGCCGTGGTGCCTATGACTGAGCCAGGTTTTAGGTGGTCAAATAGGGTCTGAACTCGTACGGAGGATTAACCAATGGAGGTAAAAATGGCTGCAAAGATTACTATTCAGACACTTTTAGACGCTGGTTGCCACTATGGTCATCAAACCCGTCGTTGGAACCCAAAGATGAAACCTTATATCTTTGGTGAGCGTAACGGTATCTACATTCTTGACCTTAAGCAAACTATGCTTGGTGCTGACGCTGCTTATACGTTCCTGAAAAACGTTGCTTCTAAGGGTGGCCGCATTTTGTTTGTTGGCACTAAGAAACAGGCTCAAGAGCCAATCGCAACTGAGGCAACTCGTGCTAACATGCCCTACATCAATCAGCGTTGGCTTGGTGGTATGCTCACCAACTTTGTTACCATGCGTTCTCGCATTAAACGCCTTGAGGAGCTTGAGGCAATGGTAGAGGATGGTCGTATGGCAACGCTTCCTAAGAAGGAGCAAGCTCTTAAAAACAAAGAGCTTTCTAAGCTACAGCTTAACCTTGGTGGCGTTCGTGATATGACGTCTCTTCCACAAGTTATTTTTGTTGTTGATTCAAAGCGTGAAGAAAATGCTATTCGTGAGGCAAATCGTCTTCACATCCCCGTTGTAGCTCTTCTTGATACCAATTCTGATCCAGACGTTATTGATTATGGTATTCCTGCAAATGACGACGCAATTCGTTCTATTTCTCTTATGTGCCAGCTTGCTGCTGATGCAATTCTTGCAGGTAGTGGCAAGGAGCAAATTTCTGCAGAAGAGATGGCTGCAAAGGCAGAGACTCCAGCAGCTGAGTAATTCTTAGTGAAAAAGTTTGTTGTTCAATTCGTAGTTTATTTGGGAGGAAAATATGGCACAAATTACTGCCGCACTTGTTAAGCAGCTTCGCGATATGACCAGCTCTCCTATGATGGAGTGCAAGAAAGCTCTTGTTGAGGCTGACGGAGATCTTGACAAGGCAGTAGACATTCTTCGTACCATGGGCGTTGCTAAGGCTGTTAAGCGCGCTGGTCGCGAGACAAACGAGGGAACTATTGCCACCTTTATCAGTCCTGATGGTAAAACGGGTGCAATCCTTGAGCTCTCCTGTGAGACCGACTTTGTTGGCACTAACCCTCAGTTCACTGGATTTGCTGCTGACTTAGCAGAGG
>JABZIF010000026.1 GCA_015258485.1 Atopobiaceae bacterium
CCAAAGGTTGGAACTTTCTGATCCTTTGACCATGCATTGAAAATTGACATGCCCATACCATCGTTGTTAGAGACAACAACATCAATCTGATTGCCAAAAGAAGAAGCCCAAGCAGTAATTGCATTACCTGCAGTAGCAGCATCCCAAGTTGCACCAGCAGTATTTTTCATCTCTTGAGAAGCAAGCTCACGAATAGTGTAGCTCTTGCCACCAACTTCAAGCTTAGCATCCTGAACGGCAGAAGCTGAGCCATCAGTATTGGTACCAACTGGATCGGAAATAATCTTTCCGTCCTTCTCAATACCTGTTCCAAGAGCTTTACGAACACCGCGAGTACGGGCAATTGAGTCATTATGCCCGATATCACCAATTGCAAGAACATATCCAATGATGCCATCACCATTACGATCAAGCTCTGCAGCATGTGCTTTGATGTAATCAAGGACCATTTGTCCCTGAACCTCAGCGCCTTGCGCAGCATCAAATCCTACATAGTATGTATCTTTGTTGAAATTAAGAGTTCCAGTATCAAGCTCACCTGTTGAGCTATTAGACGGCTGACGGTTATAGAAAACAACTGGTTTATCTTTGTTTTCTACCTTTGCATCTTTTGATTCACCACCATTATCTTTCTTCTCTGGAGAACAAGCTGCAAGAACACTAGAACCACCAACACTTGCAACGCCAAGACCACAAAACTTAAGAAAATTGCGACGAGACACATCCATAACAGTGACCCTTTCTAATTCGTTGCACTCCGTACAACACTGACCTTAATGAGTACGTTAACAAACCTCTTTATCTCCTATTAGACAACTTCGATGAACGGTTGCAGATACGCCGCAAACGGAACAAATTTTGATTATTAATGGTTATTTTTTGCAGATTTTGCATAACTACATACACTCAAAAGACATTTGACACATTTTAAATTGATAAAAATATTCTTTTAAATAAAACGAAACTTTTAATATTCAGAATATAAATTTAATAAAACGCATTTTTTAAGTACAAAAAAGACCAGGAAAAACCTGGTCTTGAAAATTCTGGCTCCCCGAGCAGGATTTGAACCTGCGACACGCTGATTAACAGTCAGCTGCGCTACCGCTGCGCCATCGGGGAATGTATGCTGCTAAGCGGTGTTTAAGTATAAAGACACATTCCAAACCTTGCAAGCATTATTTAGAAAAAATTTATCTAAATTACCTACACTATAAAATAAACAAAACTACTTATTCTTCCATATAATCCTTAAGACGACCGGATCTAGAAGGATGACGTAATTTTGCGAGTGTCTTTGATTCAATCTGACGAATACGCTCTCGAGTAACGCCAAATTCCTTACCAACCTCTTCAAGAGTTCTTGGATGACCATCTTCGAGGCCAAAACGGAACTTAATGACTTTGCGTTCACGATCGGCAAGACCATCAAGAACCTGTTCTAACTGCTCACGAAGCATAGAATCAGATGCAGCATCTGGTGGTGCAACTGCAGTTGAGTCCTCAATAAAGTCTCCAAGTTGAGAATCTTCTTCCTCACCAATTGGTGTTTCAAGAGAAACTGGCTCCTGGCTAATTTTTTGAATTTCACGAACTCGATCAGGAGACATACCCATTTCTGCTCCAATTTCTTCTGGAGTTGGGTCACGACCAAGATCTTGCAGAAGCTGTCGCTGAACACGAATGAGTTTATTGATAGTCTCTACCATGTGAACGGGAATACGAATTGTACGAGCTTGATCTGCAATTGCACGTGTAATTGCCTGGCGAATCCACCAAGTTGCATAGGTAGAAAATTTAAAGCCCTTTGTATAGTCAAATTTCTCGACAGCACGAATGAGACCGAGATTACCTTCTTGAATCAAATCAAGGAACAACATACCTCGACCCACATAGCGTTTAGCAATAGAAACAACCAAACGAAGGTTAGCTGAAATAAGCTGTTGTTTAGCATCCAATCCAACAGACTCAATACGCATCAGGCGACGCTGTTCTGAACGAGTAAGCTCTATAATGCCATCCTCAGCATCTTCAAGCTTCTGAGAGGCTGCAGTGCCAGCCTCAATCTTCATTGCAAGATGAACCTCTTCTGATGCCGTTAAAAGATCAACTTTACCAATCTCTTTAAGATACATGCGAACAGGATCACCGGTAAGCATCACCGTAGCAGTATCGCTGCGTCGAGCACGTGCACGAGAAGAACGCTTTGGCTTTGAAGTCTTTGCTTTAGAAACAGAACGAAGAGCTTCTTTAACCTCACGTGCCTCATTAACTGCAACAAAATCTTCGTCGTCCTCATCATCAAAATCTGCTGCATCATCAACATCATCATCGTCCGAAGAAAAATCATCTTCTGACGAACTATCTTCTACTGAAAAAGATACATTTGCTTCAGAGACTGAGGTAATCTCAACGCCTTTAACGCGTAATGAATCATACAAATCAGATAACTCATCGTCATTAACATCAATATCACGAATAGCAATCTGAATATCATCTTCGCTGATACTACCGTTAGACTTTGATGAACTTACTAAATCTTCAACAACCTTGGTAAGTTCATCCGAGAGTTTGACCTCGTTAGTTGTCTTTTTTGCAGCCACAAATATCCTTTCGATAGATTAGCGCCATTTTGTATACCCAATTTATTTATTTTGTATTCAATTAAGTATCTATATTCAAAACATAAAATATACAGGTATGGTAATTTTCCTTCCTATTGTTCACTTGTTAATTTTTTTCCTAACTCCACCGCACGATTTTGTAACGTTTGAACTAGCTGTAACTGTGAATCTTGTTGATCTAAAGGAAAATTCTGTACACCAGAACGAAGTTGAGCTCTGATATCTCTCAATTTACGTTGAATGGAGTAATACTCAACGGTATCTACGATAAATTCTATCGAACGATTGACGTCCGACTTGCTATCCAGAGAAATATGGCCAGCAGACAAAATTGCCGCTGCCGATGGCTCGACTGCAGAAGCTGCAGCAATAATTTGTGTCGGTGAAGCACCGATGGGTGTAGACAACATGGCCCACGCCATTGCCTGATGTCTAGAATCTGCCCAGACAAAATCTGCAATTCGATCTTGATATCTTCTGACAAGAGTCATATTTGAAGTCATCGCACTCAAAAGTTCGAGTTCAGATGAAACCTGTCTGCGATCTTCAGAAGATAGAGCAATTGTTGCTTCAGTAACTACATGGTTTATCTGATCATCATGTACATCCGATACATCAATTGAAGGCTCGGCTGCACAGTTTGATTTTTGACGTTTTGTTATCTGGCTCTTATTGGGGGCGGCTTTAATAGAACGAGTAACTTCATTTACATCAATATGAAGAATATCTGCTACTCGCATGGCATACTCACCAAGCAGAACCGAATGTTTGAGTGGCGCTAATAAAGACGAAAGTGCACTTAACGCCTTTACGCGACCACCAGGAACAGATAAATCAAACTGAGATAAGGTGCTCTCAAACACAAAATCCATTAAAGGACGAGCACCATCTAAAATTGGACGCAATTGTTCAGCACCTGACGAGGCGAGAAACTCCATTGGGTCCTGATTATTTGGTAGGACAACGCACAAAAATGCAGCGCTTGTTTTATCGATATATTGAATTGCACGTGCAGCTGCATGTTGACCAGCCGCATCACCATCAAACATACAGATAATTTTTTGTGTTTTCTGACGATCTAGTAATTTAACATGATCAAGCGTAAATGCTGTTCCTAATGCCGCTACAGTATTGGTAAATCCAGCTTCATGCATAGCGATAACATCTGTATAACCCTCACAAATAATCGCTTCAGACTGAGCGGCAATAGTCTCTTTTGCAACGTCATACGCAAAAAGATGTTTTCCTTTATTAAAAACAATAGTGTCACGCGTATTTAAATACTTTGGAGCGTTTTCTATTTTCTTTGTAATCCTGCCACCAAAAGCGATGGTCCTTCCCTGTTCGTCATGAATAGGAAACATCACTCTATCATAAAACCAATCACTAATACGACCATTTCTATCAACGGCTAAATTAGCTGCAATCATCTCTTGATTAGAATATCCAGCTTTACGCAAATGAGCTACAAGCGCTCCCCTCCCAGGTGCATAGCCAAGCTTCCAGCGCTTGCATATATCAGCGCCAAAGCCTCTTCCAGCGAGATACTTTCTAGCCGATTCAGGTCCTTCTCCACGACCTCGCATAAGCATGGTGTGAAAGAACAATTCTGCCTCGGCAAGACATTCGATAAGCCTATTTTTACGTGGACCCTTTGAGACATGCTTCTCTTCAGTCAGTGTGATACCTGCTTTATCAGCAAGGTATCTAATAGCATCTGGAAAATCAAGATTTTCTCGCTTCATGACATAACTAAATACGTCACCACCTTCTGAACAGGCGCCAAAACAATGCCAAAGACCTGTTGAAGGATTAATTTTAAAAGAAGGACTTTTTTCTTGGTGAAAGGGACAGCAGCCCCAAAAATCCTGTCCACGTTGTCTAAGCTCAACTGTTTCTGAAACAAGGCTCACAAAATCAGTTGCTTGCCTAACGCGCTCTTTATCCTCGTCAGTAATCATCTTCCACCTCCCTTTTTACCAAGTTACTGAAGTCGTACCCAGATTTTGAGCAACCCAGTCTATATTTTTATGAACGGCTTCCTTTAGCTCTTCAAGCGAATCGAATTTTTTTGAAGATCTAAGGTGCCTTACAAATACCGTTTTGATTTCAGAATCATAAAGATTTCCCTCAAAACCTAAAAGATTAGCTTCAAGAAGTGGAGTAGGTTTTACCTCAAATGTAGGAGGCGTACCAACGTTTACCGCTGCTGGCCATGCTTTATTATTTTGTACGACATAACAAGCATAAACGCCATCTTTAGGAATACAGTCGTTATTATCGAGAATAACGTTTGCCGTAGGAAAACCAAAACCTGTTCCCTGACCTCTACCATGCCTAACAGTACCACTTAAAAAATACCAACGACCAAGCAGTTCTGCTGCAGTCTGAACATGTCCTTGTTCTAACAACGTACGTATCTTTGTAGCAGAGATTTTTTCTCCGTCGTGGCAAAAAAGTTGATGTGCATTCACTTGAAAATGATGCTTCTTGCCAAGTAGCTGCAGAAAATCTACCCCTTTAGAACCATGAGATCCTAAGCTAAAATTCGATCCTACATGAACTGATGCAGGCTTAATCAGCTTAAGTAAAACATCCTCTATATACTTTGTGGCGCTTAACTGCGAGAACTCTTTTGTAAAATGATGGACAACAACTCCATCTACTCCCCATAGCGCTAGAGCCTTAACTCTCTCTTGGCTGGTAAGTAATCTCCGAGGAGAAGTATCAAAGAGTACCTCGGCAGGATCTGGGACAAACGTTATTGCGATAAGAGGAGCGTTTATGCGATATGCTTCTTCTTGAGCAATAGCAAGAAGTTTTTGATGACCTTTATGAAATCCGTCAAATACACCAATCACACAGACACATGGTCGAGAAAAACACTGACTTTTTAATTCAAAAAGATCTGCCCCATACATCAATGATGACTGAGGAAGCTCAGATCCAAATAAAATTGACTGTTTAATGTCCTTACCGTTACTCAACTTACATCCTTATGCGCAGGAAATACCCATTAAAAAATTTGTTTGACACACAAGATAGCTATCCTGTTTTTTCCAAACTCCATACAACTTATTGTTTCGTACAAGACAAACAGACGAGTCATCTGAAAGTTCAAGCATTTGTCTAGGAGTTTTAAATCGCTGCCCTACCTCAACTTTTGCAAACTCGTCAGTTGTAAGATTATACGATGGATATCCAAGAACCTGAATTGGATTAAGTACATGGGTACATAAAGCATCAAGTGGTCTGTCTTGCAGAGCATCCAACGAAATACAATCTTTCTCTGATACTGGCCCTGCATGAGTTCTTCTCAAAGCACCAATATGGGCTTCTGTACCTAACATGTGACCCAAATCACGTGCGATACTCCTAATATATGTACCTTTTGAAACATCAAAAGAGACTGTCCAGATAACGCTGTTTATCGACAAAGCAGAGGCATTTTTTAAAGAATAATCCTGAACATCCAAAAGTTCAGCAGAATAGATTTCAATAGTACGTTCTGCAAGTTCTGGGATCTTTCCTTCTCTTACCAATTGATACGCACGTTTTCCTTTAATTGAGATTGCAGAAACTGCAGGAGGCACTTGGTTCTGAACGCCTATTAACGATTTACACGTTGAACGAGCAAAAGACCTATCATAAAGTTCACAAGGAACAGGGGCTGCGGCAATAACTTCTCCATCAGCATCATCAGTTGACGTACGAGTGCCAAATACTATATCAGCCACATAACTTTTACGATCAAGTGCGAGAAAACCTAAAAGCTTTGTTGCCTGTCCAATTCCTACAACTAAAACGCCACTTGCATTAGGATCAAGTGTGCCTGCATGCCCTACACGTTTCTCACCATACGCCCGTCTTACACAAGAAACCACATCATGACTAGTCATACCAAGTGGTTTATCAATAGCAATGAGCGCATTGATACCACTTGAACCGCGCTTCACTCATGCTCCTTATCTAACGCAAGAAGATCAATAAGCAAAGGTACTACCTGTGTAAATACATCATCGATAGTACCTTCAGCGGTAAACCCTGCAGCTGCGACATGTCCTCCACCGCCTAAAGCACGAGCAACACCCGATATATCCAAATCAGATTTTGAACGAAGATTACCGCGTACTTTTCCTCCATCAACCTCTTTTAAAAAGAGCGCAATCTCGGTACCCTCAACACAACGGACGATATCTACCAGTCCATCCATCTCTGACAGTGGAACATTAATTGCTGCAAGATCTGCTGTTGTCACATAACTATAAGCAACACGGCCTTCTCCAAATGTACGAATACGGCCCATAACCTTTGCAGCAAGATGAATATACGCAAGTCGATCGCTCTGATACACATTAAGCGCTATCTGAGAGGGAGAAGCCCCTGCATCCACCAAAAGACTCGCAATCTCAAATGCTTCCCCGTCAGCATTTTGATATTGAAACCGTCCCGTATCGGTCACCAGTGCACAGAGAAGACACTGTGCCTCAGCAGGAGTAAAGGTAATACCTAAATGACAACCAAACTCTGTAATAAGAACTCCTGTTGCAGCGGCATCGGGACGCACTAATCCCGCATTCCAATAGGACTCGTTATATGGATGATGGTCTAAAACGGCGACCATTTTTGCCTTTTGCATGAGCTGCTCTGCATCAGCAAGACGGCTCGCCGTTGAAAGATCTACACAAATAAACAAATCTGGAGTACCCGTATACTTATTGGCAGGGACATAAGATTCAGCACCCTCAAGAAACTGATAGATGCGAGGTACTTCCCCATCTGCATCCGCCAAAAGATTGGTTACTGTTTTTGTAGGCCATATACGATTAATTAAAGAAGAAAGCGCAAGACCAGAACCAATTGCATCACCATCTGGAGACGTATGTGCGCAAACAACAATTGATGACGATTGCTCAATAAGAGCAACAACCTCATCAAATTCTAAGCGATTGATAGCAGAATCCAATAACGCCAACGAATTACGCCTCCCTATCAGCAGACTCTTGAGATGCAATAGGATAGCCAAACTCATCTTTATTCACATTAAGAGTTGGCGGAATCACTTCAAGTGCCCGAGCAATACGTTCAGCTTCATCTGTAGTGGTATCGATTTTGAAATCAATCTCTGGGGTCACGCGCCAATTAAGTGAATGACCAAAATGAGAGCGAATTCTGCCCTTTGCACGTCTAAGAGCTGCAAGAACTGTATCATAGCGATCAGGCTCGCAGCTTACATAAGCACGCATAAAAGACTTGTCAATCGAGACCTCGCAGCCTGTAATAGTTACAAGCTGGAGATCTGGATCAGAAATTTCATACAAGAGAATCCAGCTAAGCTTTTCTCGAGCAAGCTCATTGGCACGACGAGAATACTGATTTTGCTTCACGCTGCCTCCTTTTACTCGGTACGAGCCACCTGCTCAATACGATATGCCTCAAGCTGATCTCCCGGCTTAATATCCTGGAAGTTCTCAAGGCCAATACCGCACTCATAGCCAGACTTAACGCTCTTAACGTCATCTTTAAAGCGTCTCAGTGATGCAATCTTTCCGTCGTAGACAACAAAACCGTCACGAATCAAACGAATATTATCGTCACGAGAAATCTCACCATCAGAAATCATGCAACCTGCAGCAATTCCGACCTTTGGCACCTTGAAGGTATCACGTACTTCAGCAGTACCGGTTTGGACTTCTTGCTCAGTTGGTTTGAGCATGCCAATTCTAGCAGCATCAATCTCTTCGATTGCCTTGTAAATAACACTATAAGTTCTAATCTCAACGCCATCACGCTCTGCAGCAGCCTTTGCCTTAGCATCAGGTCTTACACCAAAACCAATAATAATTGCATTGGATGCGTCTGCAAGAACAACGTCTGTTTCGGTAATGCCACCAACAGCAGAGTGAATAGTACTAATACGTACCTCAGACTGATCCATCTTATCTAAGGAGTCCTGGAGAGCCTCGATGGAGCCTTGAACATCGGCCTTGATAATAAGATTAAGTTCCTTGACATCACGATCTGCCATAGTATCAAAGAGGTTCTCAAGGGTAACGTGCTTAACACGGTTCTGCTCTTCGATACGAGCCTTAAGAGCGCGCTGATCGGCAAGCTCACGAGCGTCACGTTCCTCCTGGAAGACGCGGAACTCATCGCCTGCACCAGGAACGGTCTGCAGACCAAGAATTTCTACTGCATCAGATGGACCTGCAGAATCAACAGTATTACCCTTTGGATCAAGCATTGCTCTCACACGACCAAAAGCCATACCTGCTACAAGTGCATCTCCAATATGGAGCGTACCACGAGTAACCAAAACGGTTGCAACAGAGCCGCGACCGCGATCTAACTTTGCCTCTAAAACATTACCTGACGCAAACGTATCTGGATTGGCCTTAAGCTCAAGGACATCTGCCTGGAGAAGAACAGTTTCAAGCAAATTATCAATACCAAGATTTTGCTTAGCAGAAATGTCAACGAACATATTCTGTCCGCCCCACTCCTCAGGGATAATGCCGTATTCAGTAAGCTCCTGACGCACACGATTTGGATCTGCACCGGGCTTATCAATTTTATTGACTGCTACAACAATAGGAACACCAGCTGCTTTAGCATGGTTAATTGACTCTACAGTCTGCGGCATAACACCGTCATCTGCAGCAACAATCAAAATAACAATATCAGTTACCTTAGCACCACGGGCGCGCATTGCCGTAAAGGTCTCATGACCAGGAGTATCAATGAAGGTAATCTCACGGCCATTAATGGTAACCTGAGATGCACCAATAGCCTGGGTAATACCGCCGGCCTCGCCTGCAGCAACACCCGTATGACGGATTGCATCAAGAAGCGAAGTTTTACCATGATCGACATGGCCCATAACAGTAACTACTGGAGGACGAGGCTTTAGATCTTTAGGATCATCGTAGAAGGTAAAGGAATTCTCCTCTTCCTTGGACATAATCTTAATTTCACGGCCTAAATCGTCCGCAACAATTTCAATAAGGTCATCAGACATGGTCTCAGTGAGCGTAAGAGGATTGCCCAATAAAAAGAGGCGCTTAATGATGTCGTTTGCAGGAACACCAAGAAGCTCCGAAAGCTCAGCAACCGTTGAACCTTGTGGAACTTTAACAGTATCAAGCTGAGTAATATCCTGATCATTGGCAAGAGCCTGCTCAATACGCTGCTCTTTTGCTGCTTCCTCTGCCTGTTTCTGTCGACGCTCTTTACGCTTTTTACGACGGCCTGTTGACTCACGACTCGCCTCTTCAATAGCAACACGTGCTTCATCTAAAATACGACTTCTGTTGTAAGCTTCTGCCTCACGAGCCATACGGCTATAACGGTCTTCACCATCATCTCCACCACGACGGCCCTTTTTACGCTTATTAGGACGCTCATCAGACATCGGCATGTCATCACGATCGTTAAAGTTTTTATGACGAGAAGAACCATGTAACTCGTTTGCTTTTGCCCGAGCATGGTTTCTAGAACCCTTCTCATTCTTTTTCTGCGCTGCAGATTCTGCCGCCTGCTGCTTAAGAACTTCTTCCTGCTGAGCAATTTGATCGAGCAAGTTATTAAAAGAAGGAGTTGTCTTAGGAGCGGTATCTTTAATACGATTTCGTGCAGCTTCTTCAGCCTTACGGCGCTTCTTCTCTTCTTCAGCACGACGACGCTCTTCGGCCTTCTTACGTGCGGCCTCTTCTTTAGCGCGCTTCTTCTCTTCTTCAGCACGCTCAGCTTCTCGCCGAGCTTCTGCCGCTAAACGCTCAGCTTCTGCTGCCTCTGCAGCAGCTTTAGCTTCTTCGGCAGCCGCTTTTTCCTCAGCAGCCTTTTGCGCTGCAATCTCTGCGGCGCGAGCCTCCATAATTGGCTTCAGCTTTTTACGAACAATAGAAACATATGCATCTTCAAGTGTAGAAGAAGCAGATTTTGCAGGAATCTTCATGTCCGCAAGGTGTTCGAGCAATTCCTTACTCGCCATACCATATTCTTTGGCAAGATCATGCACACGTGTTTTTGCCATATATGAAACCTTCCGGTTGACGGGATAGTTACAAGTGGACTACTAAATCAGAGAATCGGGATCTGAAGAAACCTCAGCATTTTCCATCTCGTCATGAATTCCACAAAAATCAGAACCAGGGCGTGCCATATTTCTACACGGTACACCGCTGGAGCTAACATACTTACAACGATGAACAACCTCTTCTTCGTTAGTAGTTTCTTCTACCGTTTCAGGAAGGTTATTCAAAATACTTGCAGCAAGAGTCTCGTTCTTGATATCAATGTGAAGACCAGTTAAACGAGCAGCAAGACGAGCATTCTGTCCCTCTTTACCAATTGCCAATGACAGTTGATCATCAGGAACAATAACAGTTGCGTGACCTGTCTCGCCATCAACAATAACACGAGAAACACGTGCAGGTGAAAGAGCAGATGCTACGCAACGAGCTGCATCATCAAACCAAGGTACAACATCAACGCGCTCTCCACGCAACTCAGAAACTACAGTTCTCACACGACTACCCTTTGGACCAACACAGGCTCCAACTGGATCTAAACGATCATCAACAGAGGAGACAGCAATTTTTGAACGAACGCCTGCTTCACGTGCAATAGAACGAATGCTAACAACACCGTCATAAACCTCTGGAACCTCAAGCTCAAAGAGACGACGGATCAAATCGGGATGAGTACGAGAAACAACAATTGGTGGACGCTGACGTTCACCACGAACTGCAGGCTGCGTAGTATTAGGGTCGCGTACATCCACAATAATTGCTTTGATACGCTGATTATGAAGGTAGCGCTCTCCCGCTGGACGCTCATCACGCTCGTCAGGGAAACGACGCTGGTCAAAATGTGGAAGCTCGGCTTCAACGCCTTCACGAATTTTAATGATGGTAAAGTCGGGTGTAGATTGAAGAACGGTACCGGTAATAATGTCACCGATTCTTCCACGGAACTCCTCATAAATTTGAGCGCGTGCAGCATTTCGAACCAAATTTTTAATTTCAATTTTTGCTTGAGAAGCTGCAAAACGACTGGTATCTGGTGGAGTTACATCAACTTCATCAAACTCGGTATACTCGCCAGTCTCTTCATCAGGCTCTCCCTTAGGAACAAGCTCGTATACATAAACACGTCCCGTAGCTCGGTCAATAGTAACACGAGCGCCATAAGGAAGATGGAGTACATCACCATAACTTTTTGCCAACGACTGCTCAAGGCGATCAAGCAAATACAACTCATCAATGTGCTTTTCCTGACAAAGCAGCATCAATGCTTCCATCATCTCAGATGCCATGAATAAATCCTTTCTATCTACTTCTTAGCCGGAGTCGAGAAGTCAAAGACTGGCTTAATAGTGCACTTTTTTACCTCAGCCAAATCTACAATTACCGTATCGTTTTCTACTTCAAGAGAAATGGTTGTACCTTCAATACCAAGAAGCTTGCCTGTAAACTTACGACGTCCTTCAGTTGCCGTAGTAATAAGCTGCACTTCTTGTCCTGCAAAACGCTCAAAATCCTTTGCACGGCGAAGGGGTCTTGCCATACCTGGAGAAGAAACCTCCAACGTAAAAGATGCTGGAAATGGATCCAACTCATCAATCGTGTCGGAAATCCACGAAGTCTCCTGAGCAACTTCATCTAAAGAAATAATCTTTGCCTGCGGATCATCGTGATCAATACGTACTCTAACCACAGGATTTTTTAATGAGCCAACAATTTCTACATCTACAATATCAATATGATGACTAAAAGCTGCATGCTCAAGCGCTTCTAAAATCTTTTGTGTCGCGCCTTCGTTTTGCATTGTAACCTCCTCATCTACATACAGAAAGGAAGCGGGGTCAAAACACAACCCCACTTCCAACAGATAGCAACTACGATTAGAAAAATCCTACGAGAAAACACTTATCTTGTCAAGTGCTTCTCTCTTACGCAACAATATTGACCAGGCGACCTTTTACTACAATAACCTTTTTAATCTCTTTTCCTTCAAGCTGATCAGCGATTGCTTCTTTTGCAGCAACCTCAAGCTCTTCATCACTTGCATCAGCAGAAACTTCAATACGAGCACGTACTTTGCCTTTAAGCTGTACGGCTATCTCTATCGTGTTGCTCTTAGCCTGCTCAGGATCAAACTCCGGCCAAGGCTGATGGTATACAGGAATATCTTT
>JABZIF010000027.1 GCA_015258485.1 Atopobiaceae bacterium
TGTTTTTTAGGGGTATACTCATTATGCGAGCAAATAGTAAATGGTTCGGGCATAGGAGTGGAGGTCTCTATGGAACTTCGCGAGTACATGTCCATTCGCAGGGCTTATAACTTGGTTAGAAGAGTTGTCCCTGCTAACAGACGACTTACTTTTGAGGAATTTGCAATTTTGTGCCGCCTCAACGTGAAGAGCACTTCATTAAAAACTTCTGAGATTGCAGAATATCAGAGTGCTCTTCGACCTACCATTACGCATCGCACTTCTCATTTAGCAAGACTTGGCCTTATTACACGTGATGAAGGTGCTGTTGACCGGCGGAACGTAGTTTGTGTCATCTCTGAAAAGGGAGTAGAGGCCGTAGAGGAGTTATCAAAGCTTACTTGCGCACGTATTGCGCCAGGGCAGGCTTTATCAAGAACTTCTTTTGAGCGTATTGTAATGTATGTTGATGCCATGGGAGCTTTGTATTGTAAAGCTTCGGATATGGTTCTTTTAGCAATTCTTGATTCACCTAAGGATGCTTTATCAATTACAGAAATTGTAGATGCACTTGGTCTTTTGCAACCAACAGTTTCTATGTCGCTTACGGCACTTGCAGAAAGTGATTTAGTAAAACGTAAACACGATGATGCACTTTCGAGAAGAGTAACAATGGTTGGTCTTACAGCTGCTGGTAAAAAGTATATTTCTGGGGTACTTCAGCAGATTGAGTCAATTGTTGTAAAGAGAAAAAGTAGGACAGTAGTTTAAGACGTTTCATAAAGTGTGCTATAGACAGTACGACTTTTATGATGTTTTATTCTATACATAGACGTCCCCATTTGCCCGTTTTATGGTGAATTTTATTTTTTCATCGTAAGATGGGCATTTTCGTGATATATTCTTCTCGGAATTAATCCTTGTTTAATTTTGTATATATTTCTATCACTTTCTTTATGGGAAAATTATTATCGTTTTTATGGTAAATAAACAGAGAGGCTTATACATGTCGGACGAGACATCTTCGGTCCAGGCTAATTCTTTAGAAGAATTGGCAAGTTCTTCAACTCCTCGTAAAAGGGGCAGACCTCGTAAAAGTGAAAATCCTTCTTTATCTGATACTTCTTCCATTAATTATAATTCTTCAAATTCCGTAAATAATAAAAATGATGAATCAAGTGCTACTTCTGCTAAACGTAGACGTGGCCGTCCTACAAAAAAGGAGACTGAGGCGCGTCGAGCGGTTGAAGCTGTTGTTGCAGAGGCTATGAATGCAGCAGGTCTTGTTGAACCCCCAAAGCGTCGTCGGGGTCGTCCAAGTAAAGAAGAAATAGAAGAGCGCGCACGCCGAGAGCGTGCTTTAGAAGCCGCACAGGCTGAGGTGCTTGCACAAGTTCAAGCAGGTGGAAAAGTCTCTTCAGACGTTGTGGACACTAATCGTCTCACAAAAATTGTTCAAGAAGCTTCTCATACTTCAGCAGAAGTCTCACCTGTATCATCATTGACAGAGGGTAATGCTAAGGGTATTTCGTCAAGAAGACGGCACTTTGAAGATAAAGATTCTGGTGTACTTGTTCACAACTCTGAAGAGCATCATACGTTAGAGACTATTTCATCTTCTGAAGGGTCTGTTAACTCAGCGCTTCAGCATGACAATTCTACTGATGAACAAACTGCCTCTTCAGAGCGTACAATCAGTATTCGTCAAGGCGCTACTCGTCGTCGGCATCGTAGTGCTGAGGCCAAAGAGACTTCAGTTGAAGCGGGACAATCTCAAGATAATCTTCGTAACAACCAAGAACGTCCTTCTCGTAATCGAAAGCAAAACAATCAGCGTAATAAAAATCGCAAGCAAGCACAGCCCACAGAGCCTTCTTTAACAAAAGAAATGCTTCAAGAAATGAAGCTCTCTGATTTGCGTTCAAAAGCGTCAGAGCTGGGAATTGAGTATGCTGGCGTTCATAAGACAGATTTAGTTGAACTTGTATATGCCGCTTCTGCCGCTGCAGAAGGTTTTAAGACTGTTGAGGGAATTCTTCAGATTAGTAATGAAGGATATGGCTGGATTAGAACTGGTAACTATATGGAAGGCGATGAAGACGCCTTTGTTCATCAGCAGATAATTCGTAATTTAGGGCTTAGATCTGGCGATAAAGTCCTCGGTATGGTTGGCCCTGCTCGTATGAATAGTAAATATCCGCCGCTTCATAAGGTTAATCAGGTAAATGATGGGGAAGTAGAAAAGCTTAAAGAGCGCCCTCGCTTTAGAGATCTAACTCCTATTTTTCCGAATGAGCCATTGAGAATGGAACACGGTAAAGATTCTATTACCGGTAGAGCTATTGATTTAGTTGCACCTATTGGTAAAGGTCAACGTGGTTTGATTGTTTCGCCACCTAAGGCAGGAAAAACTACTATTTTGAAGCGGATTTGTCAGTCTATTACTACTAACAATCCTGAGGTTCATCTTTTCTGTCTTCTTGTAGATGAGCGCCCTGAAGAAGTTACCGACATGCAACGCTCTATTCAAGGCACTGTTGTTGCTTCAACTTTTGATATGCCAGCAGAAAATCATACGATTGTTGCTGAGCTTGTTATCGAACGCGCTAAGCGCCTTGTTGAAATGGGACAGGATGTTGTAGTTATTCTTGATTCAATTACCCGTCTCGCACGTGCTTACAATCTGGCAATACCTGCTTCAGGTCGTATTTTATCTGGTGGTGTTGATTCTGCTGCTCTGTATCCGCCAAAGAAGTTTTTAGGTGCGGCTCGAAATATCGAGCATGGTGGATCACTTACCATTATTGCTTCTGCGCTTATTGATACTGGCTCTAAGATGGATGAAGTAATCTTTGAGGAGTTTAAGGGGACGGGCAATATGGAACTTAAACTTGATAGAGATCTTGCGGATCGTCGTATCTTCCCAGCTATTGATCCCGTTGCATCGGGTACTAGAAATGAAGAGCTCCTTATTAAGCCAGAACTTCAACCTATGGTTTGGGGTGTCCGACGTATTCTTGCAGGATTTAATAATACCGAACGTGCAACAACTGCTTTGGTCAGCGGTCTTAAGCAAACTAATAATAATGAAGATTTTCTTATTAGATCAGCTAAGAAGGCGGCTCAGTCTGATTATCTTTAGAATTAGCTATCGTTTAATTATGGTAAATAGATTAGAAAACACCTCTTTCTGAGGTGTTTTCTTTTGGAAGAGTTTTTTGATGTAAAAGACGCAAATATATAAAAAAGAATTATGAAAAAGAGTTAATTTCGAACAAATAAATAATAATTTACGCTATAGTCATCTCTAACAGCACAAAATTGTGTTGCAGCGGATTAAACGAAGATGAAATGAAGCCTACCCGTTGCTCACTTTACCCGTATAGGGTTATGTGACATGTGTTTTTTGCACGTGTGTCTTCATGCATCTTCTCAATGTTTATAGGAGGAGTTTGTATGACACAGGGTAGGAATCCAGCAATTGTTGCTGGCCTGCTAAGCGGATTGGTTCTTGTAGAAAAACCAACGCCTGCATATGCCATTACTTCGCAACCAATTAGACAAACTCCTTTAGGTGCTATTTTTATGGGTATTGGTGCAGGATTAGCTGTTATAGCAGTAATTTCAGGGGTTTATTACATTATTTGCCACCTTACAAAAAAGGACGCTATACAAGCTAGCGATGGAGTTCAAAATGATGAGCCTCAAAAATACGAGAATGACGTTCGAGGCGTAATTAATTCGGATAGCGATTCTTCAAAACTCATGCTTGATCAAAGCATTGTTATTCCGCTTGATTCCGCTCGACCCTCTATTGCAGCATATAAGCCAAAGCATATGAGGGCATCTCAGTGGGATATGACTGGTTCGATTCGAGTCCAATCGGCTGATGCGATGAAGCTCTTGAATCGTACACCTCGCTTTTCTCGATCTAAAACTACATCTGTGAATATTACCGAGAATGGAATGCTTCCTGTACGTTCTCAGAAAAAGCCAGCACACTCTGCTAATGATTATGTACAAATTGCAGAGAATTACACTAAGCTACTGAGCTTCCGAGAGAAGACAATTGCACGCGCAAAGGGTGCGGCTGCCGTTTTAAGGGAGCGCTTGGGCGCAGATCCTATGGAGGGCCTACCAATTATTGAACGCGCTGATGGTACCGTTGGTGATGTCGGTACTGCTTGGTGGACAAAGGCTGTAGGAGAAGAGGCAATTACTAAAGATTTTGGTATTGCCGAAATTGGTGCAGAAGCAATCCCCGAGGACTTTACATCACATGCGGCTGACATTTCGAGTCGAATTTCATATGTAGACCAAGGTGTCTTCCCTGAGAAGCGTACTATTGAAGAACTGCAACTTACAGACAGCTGGGAACTTGCACTTGCGGCAATGGATGAACGACTGGCACGTCAACCTCAGCAAAATATCCCTCAGTATCAGCCTGTTCAGGTTCCTGTTATTGGTAAAGATTTCACGCCTCAACATTCTGTTTCTGAGAGTATATCCGCTCATGAGATATTAGCTCCCGCTATTGCTGTAACTTCTGTTTCGTCAGAGACAAATAATTTAGATACTGCTGAAGGGGTTACTTCAGATACTACAGGCTCTATAAATCTTATTTCTCGTGAACCAGATTATTCTTGTGTTGTTGCACAATCTACCGTTATGCCAGTTGTAAGTCATACAGAGAATGTGTCTTCTCACGTCCAAAGTATTTTTGATTCGGTCGAGAAAGAAATGGCAGCAGAAATTAAAGCGGCTGATGAGAGACCTACACGTGAACTTTTGCGTCTTATTGAGGGCGGAACAAGTAGGCTTAAAAAGATTTCTTCAATAGACATGAGTGAAGACGCCTCTTCAGGATCTCATGCTTATATGCCTCGTCATTTCTCGTCTGATTTGCCAATTGCTCAGGAAGCATAAACGTAGAATTCATATACGTTACTAAATTATTTCAAAATAAAAAACAATTATGGCTGTAGCTTTCTTTTGGGAGTTACAGCCATATTGTGTTAACTCTGCATATTCAATGCGAGTGGAGAAAAGGAGATGAATATGGCGCACAAGCTAACACGACGACGTTTTTTGGAGGTGGCCGGGTCTATTGCGGGATCATTTGTTTTAGCGGGATGTACGCCAAAAAATCAAGACCCTCACTCCATTTATGTTGGTGTAATGGGCCCTTTTACGGGAGATGTCGCGCAGTATGGCCTAGCTGTACGAAGTGGTATTTTGCTCTATCTTAAGGAGTTTAATCAAAATGGTGGCGCAAAGGGCCATAAGGTTGTTCCTATTTTAGAGGACGAGAAAGGCGATTCAACAGAAGCCATTCTTGTATATAACAAACTCCTCGATGAAAAAGTCTCTGCAATTCTTGGTGATGTGACCTCTACTCCTACAATCGCCTTAGCACAGAAGTCTGCCCTTGATAATATTCCTTGTGTAACCGCTTCTGCTACCGCGGGAGACGTTGTTATTCATGGTCATAATATGTTTCGTGCTACCGTAACTGATCCTTTTCAGGGGGTAGTTCTTGCAGAGTTTGCGGTTAAACAAGGTTATAAACGTATCGGTACTATTTTTAACTCTGCTGGTGATTATGAAATTGGAGTTAATAGTGCTTTTGTTGCACATGCTCAAGAGCTTGGGATAGAAGTTGTTTCTCAGCAGGGCTATCCTGCTGGTGCAGTGGACTTTAACGCTCAGCTCACCAGTATCATGGCTCAAAATCCAGATGCAATCTTAGCTCCAAATTATTATCAGGATAACGGCAAGATTGTTACTCAGGCTCGTCAACTTGGTTATTCTAAACCATTTATTGGCGCTGATGGTTGGGCGGGCATCATTGGCGGTTCTCAAGATTATGCAAGTGCAGCTGATCTTGAAGGGTGCTATTACTGTTCAGCATTTGTTGCTTCAAACCCAGATGAGAAGGTCCAGCGATTTGTTAAGGCTTACACCGCAGAATATGGCGAAGCACCTACAAATTTTTGCTCACTTGGTTACGACGCAGCGATGATTCTTTGTACTGCTCTCGAGGTCGCCGAAAATACTGGTTATGCTCACGATTCTAGTGAATATAAGCAGGCAATTATTGATGCAATTGCAGTGGGGGTAGTTGAAGGAGTTACCGGAACAGTTTCGTATCAAGGAACGGGAGACCCCGTTAAATCGATGCTCATTATCTCTTTCAAAGATGGCAAAGAGTCCATCTATGACACTATTAATCCTTCATAGAAAAGAGAACCTCAGATGTTTTTAACTCAGGTGCTCAATGGACTTCAATTGGGCAGTATTTATGCATTAGTGGCGCTGGGGTACACCATGGTGTACGGAATTATTTTGCTCCTTAACTTTGCTCATGGCGATATCATCATGTTTGGTTCGTATGTTACTTGGATTACTCTTGTGCAACTTGGACTTAATCCAGCAATCGCTGTTCTTCTCGCCGTCTGCGGCTGCATCATCTTAGGTGTGCTTATAGATAAGATTGCTTATGCTCCTTTGCGAGAAGCTCCGAGGCTTTCAATTCTTATTACTGCTATTGGTGTCTCATATCTTCTTGAGAATGGAGCCCAGCTGTTACTTGGTGCAGAAGCAAAAGTTATTCCAAGTATCATAGATTTTGGAACTGTCCAGGTATTTGGTTCGATGCTTTCGGGAACGGCGCTACTGACCGTTGCTGTCACTGTTGTGGCAACTATTGTCTTAACGCTTTTGGTTCAGAAGACACGCTTGGGCAAGGCTATGCGTGCAGTCTCTGAGGATATGGGTGCTGCTCGTTTGATGGGTGTTAATGTTAACAGTACTATTAGCTTTACCTTTGCAGTTGGTTCTGCTCTTGCTGGTATTGCTGCAATTCTTTATTCCATGGCGTATCAACAAGCATCGCCAACCATGGGCGTTATGCTGGGAACTAAGGCATTTGTTGCGGCGGTTCTCGGCGGTATCGGCTCTATTCCAGGTGCTGTTATTGGTGGACTTATTGTTGGATTCTCAGAAGTATTTGTTGCTGCCTTTGGCCTTTCGGTTTGGCAGGATGCAGTAGTCTTCTTGCTCTTAATTCTCGTTCTTATCGTCAAACCTACTGGTCTTCTTGGTAAACCAGTGATTGAAAAAGTGTAAGGAGGCTCACATGACTAAGATGTATCCACGAGAAAATCAACACAATCCAGTCATTGTCACTGGATTCAGTGGAAAAGATGGTCAGCGTCGTGAGCTTACTATGCCTGTCCGCTATGCCCTCAATGCAATTTTGGTGGCGCTTTTTGTGTTTGGCGGAAATCTTCTGGTAGGAGAGGGCGTTATTTCTCGATATCAGACGGTTGTCTTTGAACAAATTGGCGTTTATGTTCTGATGACGGTTTCACTCAATATAGTGACCGGTTACTTGGGCCAGTTGCCATTAGGACATGCAGGTTTTATGTCTATTGGTGGTTATGCGTGTGCAATTTTTATCATTCATATGATGCCAGTATTAGGACTTGACGCTCAAGCAATGGCTTCAGGATCTGCATCTGCAGTTGGTCTTTTTATAGTTGGACTCTTATTTGGCGGTATTTGCGCAGCACTTATGGGCGTTGTTATTGGTATTCCAGCGCTTCGTCTTCGTGGTGATTATCTGGCCATTATTACCCTTGGTTTTGCAGAAATTATTCGTGTTGTATTGGTTAATTTGGATTCTGCTTTGGGCTTTAAGCTTACGGGTGGTGCATCAGGCCTCACAGGTATTCCGGCTTATACCGGCTATTTAAATACATCAGTTGTTTTAGTTATTTCTATTTTTGCTATTCATACGCTTATGAAATCAAGACATGGTCGAGCTATTTTAGCCATTCGTGATAACGAGATTGCTGCTGAGGCTTCAGGTGTCAATACTACATACTACAAAACACTTGCATTTGTTTTCTCGGCATTTCTTGCTGGTATTGCTGGCGGTCTGTATGCCGGTTGCATTGGTGTTATGGCTCCCGCTAAGTTTGGTTTTATGAAATCTGTTGAGATTCTGGTCATGGTCGTTCTCGGTGGCATGGGTTCTATGTTTGGCTCTGTTGTTTCTGCAACTGTTTTGACCATTCTTCCAGAAGCACTTCGTGCATTTGCAGACTATCGTATGGTTGTTTATGCGATTGTGTTGATTCTCGTTATGATATTTAGGCCAAAAGGTTTGTTTGGTGCTTATGATTTTTCGCTTTCTCGTATTATCGAGCGCATTATGAATAGAGATTTTTCCTGGAATAAGGATGAACAAGATCAGCAAGGCATCTTTGGCGAGAACTGCGTTACAAGAGATGAGACAGGACAGAGCGCATCAAAGGTGCAGACAGAAGCCCCAACCGATGTAGAGGAGGCGTAAGAGAATGGCAACTAAAAACGCTTCAAAACTCATTAGACAAGAGTCTCCTAACCTTATTCCAGAGCGAGATCTGGGGTCTATTCCAGTGCTTCAGGCTGAACATTTAGGCATTGACTTTGGTGGTTTGACTGCAGTTAATGACTTTAACATTGCTCTTGGTCCTACGGAGATTTCAGGTATTATTGGACCCAACGGTGCAGGTAAAACTACCGTCTTTAATCTTCTTACTAATGTGTATAAGCCTACACGCGGTACTGTCATGATTGACGGTTATGATCTTGCGGGCAAAAGTGTTGTTGAAGCCAATCATATGGGAATTGCACGTACGTTTCAAAATATTCGACTGTTTAATAACATGACAGTTTTAGAGAACATTCAAGTTGGCCAGGGAAGTCATATGACTTCGAGCTTTGTTGAAGATGTTCTACGACTTCCGCATCACTGGCAACAGGAAAAAGAGAGTGCAGAAAGTGCCCGTGAGCTTCTCCATATTTTTGATATGGATAATCTTGCGTCAACGCTTGCAGGTAACCTTCCCTATGGCGCACAGCGTAAGTTAGAAATTTTACGCGCTCTTGCGACACAGCCAAAAATTTTGTTGTTAGATGAGCCAGCTGCTGGAATGAACCCTGCAGAGACGGATGAACTCATGGAGAACATCCTTAAGATTAGGGATGATTTTAAGATTGCAATCCTTCTCATTGAACATGATATGAAATTTGTTATGGGTATTTGTGAAGGCCTTGCAGTTTTAGATCATGGAAATATTATTGCCAAGGGTACACCAGAAGAGGTTCAGAGTAATCCTCGTGTTATTGAAGCATATCTTGGAAAGCAGGAGGTGCGCTAATGGCTGTTGAGAAAAACGACTTACAAACATCTTGTTATAACGACACAAAAGATGTTCTGCTATCTGTACGAGATCTCAATGTTTCCTACGGAGCAATTCATGCCGTTCAGGGAGTCTCGTTTGATATTCATGAGGGTGAAATTGTTACATTAATTGGTGCAAACGGAGCGGGAAAATCAACTACTCTTAATGCAATTGCTGGATTGGTAAAGCAAGATTCGGGTTCTATTTTATGTGCAGGTAAGAATCTTGTAGGGATGCGAGCTCATAAGATTGTTGAATCAGGTCTTGCCTTATGTCCTGAAGGACGACGGGTGTTTTCTCGTATGAGTGTTTCAGAGAATCTTGAGATGGGTGGATATACTCAGTCTGACTCAGATAACGTCAAAACACTCAAAATGATTTATGAACATTTCCCTCGTCTTCGTGAGCGTAAAGGTCAACTGGCAGGAACTTTATCTGGTGGTGAGCAGCAAATGCTTGCTATGGGGCGTGCACTTATGAGTAAGCCTAAACTTTTGATGTTGGATGAACCTTCTATGGGCTTGGCTCCAATTTTGATTGAAGAAATTTTCCAGATTATTCGTCAGCTTGGTGATACAGGTACTACCATTTTGCTAGTTGAACAGAACGCAAATATGGCACTTAAGATTGCCGATCGTGCATACGTTCTTGAACTTGGTAAAGTTGTTAAACAGGGAACGGGCCAGGAGCTTTTGCATGACGATGATGTTCGAAAGGCTTATCTTGGTGCATAGCAGTTAGCTTTGTCATAAAAGTATAAAAATAGAGCGAGAAACTCTGGTTTTCTCGCTCTATTTTATTTAGATGATTGGTTACACTAAATCTATAGTTCATCAAATGTTTTATGGTGCTCTGTACCGTCGTCAACGGTAAGAACTGTTCCAAGTAACGCTGGCTCAAGAATTTGGATACATAAATCGCCACGTATCTGTTTGGAGTTTTCAGCAACAGCTCTAGCGGTAACAGGGGAGTCACAGATAGCAATCATGGTTGCACCTGAGCCAGAAATAACAAATGTGCAAGCGCGAGAGAGAAGAGCCACTTCTTTAAGAGCTTCATAATCTGGAATGAGTTCTTTTCTATAGGGTTCATGAAGTTTATCTTTACAGGCTGCCGCTAATAATTTACCGTTTCCATTTTCTAATGCATGAGTAACTGCAACTGCTCGACCCATTTGGTAAACAGTTGTTTCTAGAGGAATAGTTTGCGGAACAACTTTTCGGGCATCTTCGGTATTTATTGAGTATGGGGGTGAAATTGCAACAAAAGAAAGACCGCGTGCAACTAGACGCCTTGTACAAACTACATGTCCACCTTCTACAAACGATGAGGTTAGACCTCCATAGATTGCAGGTGCAACGTTATCAGGATGGCCTTCAATACGGCAGGTTAGGTCAAGTGCTCGTTCAGGATCCCATCCGCTATGCGATTCATGGAGTGCAGCCGCAACGCCCGCAACAACACAGGTGGAGCTTGAGCCAAGGCCACCTGAGAGTGGAATAGGAGAATCTATAGTTATGTGTTTAGGCGTGGGTTCTTCACCGAGTTTCTCGCATGCTTGAAGATAAGAAACCCATGCAAGGTTATCCGGAGTTCTAAATTTTTCTGGGCAACCATCAATTATGAGTGTGGATGACTCTTGAAATGAAATTTTTGCACGAAGATTAAAAGCAAGACCTAAGGTGTCATATCCAACACCAATGTTTGCTGAGGTTGCTGGCACAGAAACAGTTAAAATTGTGTTGTCGAGCATACCCAAATCCCACTTTCATAACTAATTTATGCAAAAATGCGATTACAAGCTTCAAACACGTATGAAGTAAGTTGATCCTTTTCGCGTGTATCAGTATGAATGATAGCGTTATCATTCAGAGATTTGAGCTGAATTGGGGGAACGGTATCAGTAATATCGGCGAGCGTTTGCATACACGCAAAATCATCGAGTTCGTGCGTTGAATGTCCTAGTGCATAAAGCACGTCAGATGAGAATTTATAGGGGCTTGCGGTAGACAGACAGACGCGTACATCATCAACGTGGTGAGAAGTTTCGTTAAGTACATACTGAGCAACTGCGGTGTGGGGATCGATAAGAACACCATAGTTTTCCCAGGTGAATTTGATGGTCTCTTGAGTTTGCTTGTCGGTAGCGTAACCTGCATCAAAATTTTCTTTGATGACATCCATAGTCTGTTTGGGAACGGTGTATGTTCCTTTGGTCTTGAGCTGTTCCATCAGGTGTGAAATAAGTTCAACGTCGCCTGAGGAAGCTAAATAGAGAAGTCGTTCAAGATTTGATGAAACGAGAATATCCATTGAGGGCGAAATAGTCTTTTTAAAGACACGATTACGATTATAGGTACCTGTTTTAAGAAAATCTGTGAGAACGTTATTGCTGTTGGAAGCTATGATGAGTTTCTCGACAGGAAGACCCATCTGCTTTGCAAGATAACCTGCCAAAATGTCACCAAAATTACCTGTTGGAACACAAAACGTAATCTTTTTTCCTGGTGTAATTGAACCTTTTTGGACAAGTTGTGCGTACGTATCAAAATAGTACGTGATTTGTGGAACAAGGCGGCCAATATTGATTGAATTTGCGCTTGAAAGTACGGTGTGTTTGAGGGCAAGTTTTTGGCGGAGTTCTGTATTTGTAAAAATTGCTTTTGCAGCGTTTTGCGCATCATCAAAATTTCCTTTAACTGCGCAAACAATAACGTTACTTCCTTTTTGTGTAACCATTTGCATGCGCTGGATATCAGAGACTTTGCCTTCAGGATAAAAAACGACAATTCCCATTCCAGGAATATCTTTAAATCCCTCAAGTGCTGCTTTGCCAGTATCGCCAGAAGTAGCTGTCACAATCATGATGTTTTTCTCGCTAGCTGATGTCTCTTTAATTTCAGCTGATGTACGAGCAACACTCATGAGTCGAGGAAGCATTTGAAGTGCAACATCTTTAAATGCGGAGGTTGGACCGTGGAAGAGCTCAAGAAGCCAATCGTCACCGATTGTTGATACGGGTGTAATGACAGGTGTATCCCATTGTGAGCCGTATGCACCGTCAATGCAGTTTTTGAGCTCTTCTGATGTATAGTCATCGAGAAGGGAAGAAAGCACATCAAAGACAGTTTCTTTAAAATTTTGCTTGCATATGTGAGATAGATTTAAAGTTTTTTTATTAAGTGAATCGAGGACATAAAGCCCGCCATCAGGTGCAATACCTTGTAGGATAGCTTGTTTTGCTGAGAGAGAATGGCTGTTTTCTCTTGTGCTGTGATACAAAACTGCCATAAGACACCAATCTTGAATAAATAGTCTGTATAAAAA
>JABZIF010000028.1 GCA_015258485.1 Atopobiaceae bacterium
TGGCTTAGAAAGGCTCTCAGAGGCTCATTTTCTGGGTAATAATAATGTGATTGAGACTCTGTATACTATTGCAGTTTATACTATTTGTATAATAGTATATAAAAGTCTGATAATCGATATTATGTAAACTAATGTAGCTTATAAAATTAGAGAGAAACAGCCTATTACACAGAAGCCCTCTCCTATACGTTATAAAGATATTTATACCGAAGACTTTGTCATTACGTTTAATTTGAGTGCGATGTCACCTTCGTACAGTTCATCATAAATCACAAGAATTTTATCAAGTGCCATAAGTTCCGTAGAACCTGTTGGAATAATTTCTTGACCTGCTCTGTCTATGGTGATTATTCGGACTTTGTCTGGCCATGAAACGTCTTTAAGGAGCTTTCCTTCAATCGCACTGCCTTGTCCAATAGTAAACTCATGAAGAACTTTCTCGCCAGAGGAATTTGATGAGTCAAAGCCTGATGTTGTCTCCCCTTGCTTTGAAGCTAAAAATTCTGAAAGCAAATGATCATAAAATGGATCAACACGCAGGATGTTTGCAACAACAAACGAAACTATTGCGACTGCAGACATGGCCATGAGTGCTTCAAGGGATCCAGTAAGCTCAAATATGAGCACGACGCCAGTTACAGGAGCTCTTACTACGCCTGCAAAAATACCTGCTACACCCATAGCAATAAAATTTGGTGCATAAGCCATAGGAATACCAAAAATATGGGTTGCTAGCAGGGCAAATAAAGTTCCCACAAGGGTACCCATAACTACCAGCGGAAACAGTGTTCCACCTGGTGTTCCAGCTGCAAAACAAGCGGTAGTAAAGGTGTATTTTCCCAGTAAAAGTGCTATAACGAGAAGCTCTGTGAGTGTTTGAGGCTCTTTGATTTTCTCGATAATAACATCCCCGCCACAAAGTAAATCAGGCCAGGTAAATGCAACAATTCCTGCAAGTATAAACGGAATAATGAGTCTTGAGAAAGGAACAAACTTGTCAATTTTTTTATAAAGGTCTGAAGCAAAAAACATTCCTTTGTTGTGAAGTGCTCCTAAAAGACCACATCCAATGCCTATAAATAGGACAAAGGCATAATCTACATGTGGGAGTGGTGCTACGTATGGAAGCTGCAAAACAGGTTTCATGCCAAGCACGTTAGAAACTAAGAAGTCCGCTCCTACTGATGCGGTCATCGCAGAAATGATAAGTGGAGCATGGAACTCTTTTTGAATTTCTTCAATTGCAAAAAGCGTTCCGGTAAGTGGTGCATGAAAAGCAGCGGACATTCCCGCAGCAGCGCCACAGGTAACAAGGAGACGTTCTTCTCCCCTTTTACACTTCAAAAATTTTGAGACCACCTTACCAGAGACTGCTCCGAGCTGTACTGATGGACCTTCTCGACCCATAGAAAGACCAGCAAAGGCTACTAAGACACCTTGGATAAATTTAGTAGGTAATACTCTATACCAGGGCATATCAGCACAACCCATTACCTCGGCGTTTGTTTGTGGAATTCCAGATCCAGAGGTGTAGGGTTCAAATTTCATAAGAAGGCAGACGGCAATCATAAGAATAATCAACAAGACAAACCACAGCAGCATAAAAGGCCAATTACCCTTTATGATTTCTGTAATAGAGCGCATCTGGGCTTCTGCAAATGAGAGACACAACCGATAAAGTGTAACAACGCCGCCGCCAATAAGGCCAACGAGAAGTCCTTCGCCAATTAACGCAACTTGGAATCTTCTGGAAAAATGACGCTCTACCACATTTGATTTTTGTTTGATATGAAACGCCACCATTTCCTCTTTATCACTCAAAACTGTAAAGGTAATCTTTGTTATACGTAAAAACACGTAAAGTGTACGTAACTATTGTACGACTTTACGTGTTTATGATTAAAATTTATGTAAAAGGTTATTTTAGCCGGAGAATGGACCTCCGCCATAGAAGGCATATACAGGACCTTTACATACGCCAAGTGACTCATTTGCAGCATGAATCATATAGCCATTACCAATATAGATGCCAACATGTTCATAACCAGGCCTGGTAAAGACAATGTCTCCATAGTTAAGCTCACTCATAGAGTCTTTCCAATTACCAGCAGCACGGATATTACGGCCAATGGTACCTGCAGTTCCTGCACGATAGCCAAGGAAGCAGTAGTAAACCAGTCCACCACAGTCAAAACCTCTTGACGGAGAAGCTCCACCCCAAACATAAGGATATCCAATGCATGCATATGCGGTGGCTACGGCACCGCCTGCTGCCGGATAGCTTTTGCCTCCCCCGCTGTTACTAGAGGTGCTACTAGAGCTGGAACTTGAGCTGTTTGAGTTGCTACTAGAACTTGTAGAATTGGATGTGTCAGAACTTGACGCTGAGTCTTCTGAAGAATGTGAAGAAGAATCATCATTTGATTCTGCTGCTGAAGGGGTATCTCGAGTAACAGTTTCAAGTGCATAAGAAACATTTTCATTCTTTGAGGCAGCTTCTTGAGCAGCAAGCTGTTCTTTTACTTGTGCATCAAGTGAATCATAGTAATTTTTAGCCTCTGCAACTTGATTTTGAAGGCTATCGGCAGTAGCTTTCATTTCAGAGATTTGTGACTGAAGATTATCCTGCTCTGATTGAAGCTCAAGCTGCTGAGCTTGGAGTTGATCTCCCAGCGACTTAACCTGATTGATTGAATCAGACTCTTGCTTACTTGTACGATCCATGTAGTACACACGACTGACAAAATCTTCAGGGCTAGATGCACCTAAGAGAAAATCAAGCGTTTCTTGTGGGCCAGCTTTATAAGCACTTCTCATAGCAGAAGAAAGTGCTAAACGCTGTTGGTTAAGCTGATTAGTAGTTTCTTGGATTTGCTCTTGAACTTCACCAATCTTGTTGTTAGTTGCATCAAGTGCATAGGTTTTCTCGTTAAGGTCATCCATTGCTTGTGAAAGTGCTGCACCAAGTGAATCAAGCTGTGCGGATGCTGCCTCAAGATCGCTTTGAGGGTCTGCAAAAATTTTAGTTGGTGATAAGAAAACGCCTGCAACACCAAGACCTGCAAATATGAGAGCGTCTCTTCTTGTAAAAGATTGGCGCTTGGACATACAAAACTCCTTCCGCAAAGCATAATAACAATTAGGCAACATTTGCTCTGCATTACCTTTAAGGATAGCTTTATTTATTCGAAAATTAAAGCTTACTCACCAAAAATGGCGAGAATACCGTTGAAAATACAAAACCCCCTATAAAGCTCTCCTTTTTGTTGAGTGTTATTTTACCCAATAGAACTTTTTATAAACTTTTTGCAGGTAAAGCTATTAAAAGCTGCCATATGTATATATGACAGCTTAAAAGATATATAGTTCAAAACTCATAGGTGTAATTGCATTGCCACTAAATGATAACGCTACTTATGAAGCCTATAAACAACGATCAAGTTTTATTTATTTTTTAACTTTAATAAGCGTGTAGACTTCCTGGTCAAAGACTTTTTTGATGACATCTCTTGGATGGAGATAGCAAAGCTCAAGCGCAAAGGCAAATCCAGCAACTTTTGCACCTGCTTTTTGAGCAAGCAATGCAGACGCAACACATGTACCACCAGTAGCAACAAGGTCATCTGCAATGAGTACTACATCATCAGAAGAGAGGGCATCTTGATGGATTTGCAACTCATCAGTACCGTACTCTAAGTCATATGATTGACTGAAGACTTCACGTGGAAGCTTGCCAGGTTTTCGAGCAGGAACAAAACCAGCACCAAGTTTGTATGCTACAGGAGCGCCAATCAGAAAACCTCTTGCCTCCGCGCCAATAACCTTAGTTATGCCAGCATTGGCAAAGTGTTCAGCAATATCATCGACAAGTGCATGAAAGCACTTTGGGTCTTTGAATAATGGAGTTACATCCTTAAAGATGACGCCTGGCTCTGGATAATCTGGGATGCTAATAACATGGCTCTCGTAATCATATGTAGACACAGTGTCCTCACATTCTGAATCGCTCGACACATACGTACCTAGCTTACTCGTCTAGGTTCATATCCTTAAAAGATTCACTAACTAATTTTGTAATAAGTTCATTTCTGATGGCATTGGTTAAGCCAAGCATACGTGTAAGTGCAGAGATAAATTTTTGCCGCGTTTCATATGTATGGTCAGCTTTAACTCCCCCACCTTTTTTTGCATAAACAACAAGTGATTTTGCAAACATGCTTGATTCTCGATTAGCTGCTATAACGTATTGACGAAGATTTTTAGCCTCAAAACCAAAATGGCGGAGCTCATTACACAGGCGAATAAGTGTGAAGTCTTTTCCATCAACTAAATCTCTACCATGAGGAGAACGCTTGAGGTTAACAATCCCAGCTTCAGAAAGTTGGCGAACAAAACTAACTGGTGCTCCTAAAATTTCTGGTATGCGATCAATTGAGTGATATTTTTCAGTAATTTCAGGATCATCTATAGGAACTACGATAGCATCCGCATGTGCAAGACCTGAAATAGCTTGAGAAATTTGTTTTTCATTATATTGAATTTGAGAAGATTTACTACGACTCTCACCCTTTACCATAGGTTGATCTTGAATACTTTCAAGTGCTTCTTGAGATTCAATATCTAAACTTTGACCCTTATCTTGACGGTTAAGTTCTTCTTTGATTACTGAAAGAGGCATAAAACGATTTTTTTGAAGATATAAGATCGATTCAAGTCGTTCTATATCTTTTTGAGAATACAGACGATATCCACCAGGAGTTCTGGTGGGTGTAATAAGACCTTCATCCTGTAAGTATCTAACTTTTGAAACACTCAGATCAGGATAAAGTGACTGTAATTTTTTAACTACTTTTCCTATAGTCAAAAGCCCACTGTCAGCCATAAAGTTATCCTTCAACCTTAGGCTGAGACATTGCTGGTATGAAATACCATTCTAAAAGTACCAATTTGAATGGTTGAACCATCACGGAGTGTTGCCTTATTGATAATTGCACCGTCAACCCAAGTACCATTTAAAGAATCAAGATCTTCAATTGTGGCATAGCCAAGAGAAAGATTTGATAAATCAATCTTTGCATGATGACGTGAGACGGTCATATCGTTTAAAAACACGCTATTTTTTGGATCTCTGCCAATCGTAATCTCTTGAAGATTAAGTTCAAAAGTTTGACCAGTTTGTGGCCCTTTAACGATAGTAAGAACAGGCTGGAGTGGTTGACGCTGTGCCATAAGATCTGGAACGGTAGCATCGGCTGAAGGCATACGAAAAATTTCCGTTGAGTCGGCTGACTGATGCTTGATATCTTCAGTTGACATACGCACTCCTTAAATTTGGTAACTACATAATAATAACGCTTAACGACACGCAATGCAGTCCATTTCGATGAGCGCACCAAGAGGTAGCGCTGAAACTTCTACTACAGCACGGCTAGGTGCTGGAAGAACAAAATATTGTTTATATATTTCATTTATCTTAGGTAAATCATTTATATTAGAAAGATATATGGTGACCTGAGCAACGTCAGAAAGCGTACAATCTGCTTCAGCGAGAATTGCCTGTGTAAGATGAATGACTCGAATAAGTTGTTCTTCAATGTCACCATCAATGAGTTTATTAGGATTTTCTGCAGAAATAGCAATTTGACCTGTTACAAATACAAGTCTACCTGCGGTTGTTCCTTGCGAATAGGGGCCAATTGGAGCTGGTACACCTACCGCGTTAATCGCATATTTCATAAAAGGTCACCTCGCGCACCAATAAAATCATTCGATGATCTTAATAAATTCCAACCCTCAAGTTTATCTTTAGCTATTACTACTTTAGTTGAATACTCAAGTTGAGAAAACCATGGAAGATGGTTTTTTAGCCCCTTAATAAATTGATTGTGGCCAATTGGGTGAATCTCTTCAAATGAAAGGAGACTTCTAAACAAGATAGTTGTGTGCATAGGAGGAATCATAACCAAATATGCAGGAATTTTCTTGGTAGTAACGTTAGCGATAAGAGCTGGAATGGTTTGATCCAGCATAAGATTTGTGAGAGTAAATTCCTCTGGAAGAGTTTGATTTCCAAGATAATCTTCTAATATCTTTTTTGCTTTTTTCCCAACTAAAAGGAGTGGAGTTAGAAGTGGCGTGGCATTCTCTAAAGAAATACCTTGATAAGGAGTAACACCGTTTTGTTCTACCTGTGAAATCACAGAACACCACTCTATGAGGGTTTCTCCCCGATCAGATGTATCTAAGAAAACATATTCATTCTGTCCAGAGCGAGCTAGAAGAGCTATAGAAGCCAAAGACCCGTCGCCTATGAGAGCAACTTCAAAGGAAGATTCTCCTACTTTAAGCTTTTTGCCTGCAAATACAGTTTCAACAAAATTTTGTGATGGGTTGCCGCTTATCAGCGCATATGAAGATCCACTAAGATCTATCAATGCACAATCTTTTAGAGCAGTTTCAAGAGGCTTCTCGCCAAAGAAGGATGTGGCAAACTCAAAACCTTCAGTTGAGGTTGAGAATTGAGCGCCAAGATATTCCAATTCAGTGTGAAGAATGGAACGTGTTTGTTCAGCCATTATGCTCTCCCGTACAGATACGGAGCAACAGAATACAAATCAAAAATGTTATAAGCAGGTACTGTTCTGAGTAGTACTTGAGCCGTTGTAGAAGTCATGCCAATGTTTTTAGAATCTTGAGACCAGGTAGTAGAGGTAACAACTTGATTGTCACCTACTGGAAGTCCTGTGGTGAGCATCGTGGTCTGGTATGAAATAGTATGAGAGTCAGGCCAGGTCATATAGGTAGTAGACTCAGATGGTCGAACTATTCCAGACCACAGAAAATTATCTTGGCTAACTCGAATTTCAGTTACAGTAGATGATCTTTGAATAGCAATTTGATTAAAGTGACGATAAGCCCAGTCCATAATAATGGCAGTATCATCAAAGCGTCCTTGAGATGTCTTGCAGCCAAGCACACAGGTATAGAGCGTTACGTTACCTCGCATTGACGCACCTAAAAATGCAGTTCCAGAATCCTCAGAGCCTGTTTTGATTCCGAGAAGACCTCGGTAGGTGTCCATCAATTCATCGGTTGAGTGAAAAGTCTTCTCTTCTCCCCCAACAGTTGCAGTATACGACCTGGTGTGCACAGCGCTTGAAATTAAAGGATAATGTTCACGAGCATAGCGGCCCATAAGAGCTAAATCTCTTGCAGATGAATAGTGCCCATCAGAATCGAGTCCATGGGGATTTTGAAAATGAGAGTGATTCATTCCAATCTCTTGCGCCTTCTTATTCATAAGGTCAGCAAAAGCCTGTTCAGAGCCTGCAACATTAATGGCAATATTATAAGCAGCATCGTTTGCTGAGTAGACAAGCATCATCATAATGAGCTGTCTCAAGGTAGGCTTGTCCTCTGCTGTAAGCCCTGCAAGTTGAGAGCCCTCTTCAAGATCAGGAACAGTGATAGTACAAGGATCATCAAGGTTTTTTGTAGAATCTAGAGCAACCATCGCAGTCATTACTTTAGTAATTGATGCCATGGGAAGTTCTTGGTCAGGATTTTTGCTCCATAAAACATTACCCTGTCCATCGGTAACAATTGCCGCAGTGGCCTCGGTAATTTGAGGATCATCAGAAATAGAAGACTGAGAAGATTCATTGGTATTCTCGGCATACGCAAAGCAAGAAAAGAAGCCGAAAAGCACAACAGTAAGTGAAAAAATGAATAGAAAAGTCAGCGTTTTATATGAACGCTGACATAGAGTTTCCTGACGACATTGTGTGGGTGTCATAAGACCTAGCTTACTCTTGATGTGATTTGCTTTCAGTGACTATTTTAGCTGCTTCTGAAGTATAAACAATTGCAGTAATTGCAGAGAAAATAATGCCAATGTATACAAAGAATATACCTATAGCTGAACTTTGATCGTTGAGTCCTGGAAGCCAACTTACCTGAATGATATTCAGTCCTGTAACAACAGGTAGACCTAAGAGCAAAAGGCTAAATCCTGTCATAAGAAACGCTGTTGCCGTCTTGCCGACAAAAACTACGTCAATTGGTCGTTTGCGATATTTTCTGACCACAAGCGCACCTAACGTAAGATATACGTCTCTACCAATAACAAAAAGTGGAATCCACAAAGGAAGCTCACCAATAATTAAAAGACCAAGTACACCTGTGAAGAGCAAAACACGATCCATGATAGGATCCATAATCTTGCCAAGCCAGCTTACTGTTTGTGTGCGTCGAGCAATCTGCCCGTCAAGAAAGTCGGTAACCGCTGCAACAACATAACATCCCAATGCAACCCATCTGTTTCCGTCCGTTGAAAAGAGCATTAAGAAAATGAGCGTGAGAATAAGCCTGCAGAACGTAATAACATTTGCGACAGTAAAAATATCATTTGAAGGATTGCTTGAAGTACCAACAGGATCTGTATTAGCGCCACTTGCCTGCGCTTTTGCAGCATCAGCGTCCGCTGCTTCTTTAATTTGTGTAGCTAGTTGGGTAGCAAGCTGCTGTCTTTTTTGCAACGTAGCCTCTTCCTATTTCAAAACATAACATCTTTATAGTTTAGCGTAAATTTTAGCGAGAAAAACTTATTGACAGAGCTGTTTTATAAAAGAGATAAGGACGCGAACGCCTTGTACATAAACACGTTTTTCTATACGTTCGTCAATACCATGAACACCACAAGCCTCGTCTTCTGGAGTAGGTCTAAATGGACAAATCCTTAAGATAGACTTACAGATATTTTCATAACGAACTGAGTCAGTTCCCCCACATACAAATGAAGGAATAAACGTTACTTTTGGATAATAGTATTCAAGAATTGTTTTAAGTTCCTGATAGCCAGCACCCTCAGAAGAATCGATACGACCGGCAGGTGTTGAATGGAGTACTTCAATCTCAATCTGAGGATTAATGTTGTTGACAATCTCTCTAATGTGCTTAACTGTTTTTTCAATACTTACACCCGGTAAAAGCCTGATGTTAATAGTGGCGCTTACATTACCAGGCATAACATTTGCAGCACTACTTGCTCCATCAAGCATATTAAAAGCATACGTAGTAGTTACGAATGGATATAATTCCTTAATCTGCGCTGCAGCGCGTGCAATTTGATCTTTATTTGTATCAATATCTTTGACGAGTGATACAAAAGGTTCTTCAGTAATTTGTGGTGCTAAAACTCTAAAGGTCTCCTCAATAATAGGATTGAGTTCAGATTGAGGTTTAGTGTTTGATAAGGCGGCTAGAACGAGACTTAAGTGCTCAAGCGAGGTTCCACCAAAAGGATTTGAAGAATGTCCGCCATAACCTGGAGCAGTAAGCTTTACATTAAGAAAGCCTTTCTGTGAAATACAAATATCTGCAACGGTGGTATAAGGGGCACCGTAAGCACTACCATCAAAAAATGTTGTAGTTCCCTCATCCAAAAGACATACGGCACGCATGTTACGCTCTGACATTACCTGGCTTAAGCGCGCTGCACCATGGCTTTGTACCTCTTCGTCTTCACCAAATGCAAAGTAAATAGAACGCTGCGGCGAGAAACCCCTTTCAAGTAGATATTCAAGAGCTTCTAGCTCTCCCATCAGCATATCCTTGATATCAAGCGCACCTCTACCCCATACGTACTTCTCGTCAATAGTTCCCGCAAAAGGATCGTGTGTCCATAGATTTTCTGTTCCAGGTACTACGGGTACAACATCTTGGTGAGCAATAAGCATAAGTGCGGGTAAAGAAGGATTACTACCAGGTATTTCTATGAGTAGAGAATGTCCTATTACTTCAACATTTGATGCTTTTTTCATAATATGTGGAAAGCTTTGCTTAATGTATTGCTGTAAAGCGTCAAATTGAGACCAATCGGTCGTCGCCTCATCAACATAAATTGTTTTAAAGGTGAGCACACGAGCTAGCCGAGAAGCAAGTTTGTCGCTGTTAAGATCTGGATACTCGTCTTCGTGCGCAAAATGGTCGTAAATATTCATGAGACCTCTGTATACATAGGTGTTTTTATAGACGTACTAGTTCGATATATTTTACGTATTAATTTATGATTGCTGTTAGAATTAACAAAAGATACGTTTTTAGAGATTTTTGGAGATATTACATGATTAAGCTTGTTCTTTCAGATATGGACGAAACCCTTAAACCAGCAGAAAATAAAACAATTTCAGATAGAACAAATCAGGCAATTAAATCTCTAAAAGCCGCAGGTATTGCGTTTGGTCCAGCTACCGGTCGTCCCGTGTACGACGCACTTCCCTATTTAAACTCAGATGCAACACTTGTTGAGACGGGCATTTTTGCAAGTGGAAAAGTTGTATTTGAAAATGGGAAACTGATTTTAGATAAAGAATTTTCATACGCAATTATGAAGAACATCTTTGACGTTATTGATCCAATGGAAGATTGTTTACTCACCTACTTTGATGATGGTCCTCTCCAGTCACCTCTGGATACTTCATATAAATCTTCATGGAAGATTGTTAACACAACACAAGAAATAGTTGATTATCTGGATAAATCATTTGATACGTTTGTACCCGGACTTGGGCCAAAAACGCTACAAAAGGATATGCGATATTTTGCTGCAGGTTTGTTAGTACCTTTGAATAAAGCACGAGCTGAGGAAATCAAAGAGACGGTACTAAAAGCGGTTCCAGAAATTAATTTAGTATCTCCTTATACGGGATGGTACGACGTTAATTTCCGCAACTGGAATAAGGCTCAGGGGTTTGAAACATTACTTAAAGCCATGGGACTCAAACCCGATGAGGTTGTGTTCTGCGGCGACTCAGGAAATGACTTAGATCTTCTCAAGCTTGCCCCTCATTCGTGCTGTATGGAAAACGGTACTGATGAAGCAAAAGCTGCTGCAAAATATTTACTCCCAAGCGTTAAAGAAGAGGGTGTTGCACAGCTTCTTGAGGCGTTAACAGCTGCACATGGAGACTTTGAGTCTCCAGAGGTACAGTCTGTACTTAAATAGTTTTTGCCTTGTATGTAGCTTGCTATTTTAGGCTTGCCTGCTTTGCAACTGCAGCCATAGCAACCGAGCCAATATAGTTCACTGGGTTGGTGAAGTTTGGCTGGAAGAGTAGGTCAACAGCTGCAAGATTATCGATTGTCATACCAGCGGCTATAGCAACAGATACAACGTTTGCTGCCTGAGCAACGTCGTCATGTGTCGAGAAGAACTGTGCGCCTTTTATCTTTCTTGTAGCGGGATCCCACACAAGCGTTGCAGTAACAGGTTTAGTGGTGAGCATAAATTCTGGTCGATAATTTTCTGCGATAGAAACTGATTCATACTCATATCCACGAACTCTACCACCTTCAACGGTAAGACCTGTTGCAGCCATTGAATAGTTGTAAAGCTGAACAGCACTGGTAGCTTGTGTACCTGCGTATGCAAAAGTTGGCTCAACCATGTTTGGTCCTACATGAAGTCCCTGACGAACAGCATTAGTAGCTAAGGGAATGTAATCTTCTTTATCGGTTACGTTAAATAAAATGGAAGCAGAATCCCCTGCTGCAAAAACACCTGGCTCACTAGTGCGCATATATGCGTCAACCTTAATAGCGCCATTTGGCAACATATCGAGTTGATCAATAAAGAGATCAGTTCTGGGCAAAAAGCCAATGCCGAGAATGGCGTAGTCTGCCGTATAGGAACCTTTATCAGTGGCAACGGTAACAGAAGTGCCATTATCTTCAAAACTCACGACTTTCTCGCCAAGTGCAAGTGTTACGCCGTGTTGTTTGTAAGCATCCTCTACTTGATTGGTAATATCCTTATCAAAGTTTTTGCCCAAAACACGAGGAAGCATATCTATGAGTGTGACCTTTTTATTGCGCTCAGAGAGCTGTTCTGCAAGCTCAGCACCAATGTATCCCGCACCAATGACAATGGCGGATTTGGAAGCTGCCATGGTGTCGTGAATGCGACGACCGTCTGCCCAATTTTTGCATTGTAGAATGCGGGGTCCATCGATACCAGAAAGTGGTGGAACAATTGGTTTAGATCCTGTGGTGACAACTAAATAATCAAAGTCATTCTCAGAGATTTGACCAGTCTTGATGTCTTCCCATACAACATGCTTTGTCATGACGTTAGCAGATGTTACGTTTGTGTTCATATGAACGTGCGCGCCGGCCTCTGTCAGAGCCTCTGGGGAGCTGTAGAACATCTTGTTGGGATCGCTGACGTGGTCTCCTACCCAAAGTGCAATACCGCATGATAAAAACGATACGGTGTCGTTGCGCTCAAATACATGAACTTCCCAATCAGGATGTGCATTCAAAATAGACGTAGTAGCAAAAACGCCAGCATGTGTGCAACCAATTACTGCGACCTTAGCCATAGCAACCCTCTCTAAATACAATTGATAACTAGTACTAGTTGTTATGTAATACAGGAATTATGACATATCCTG
>JABZIF010000029.1 GCA_015258485.1 Atopobiaceae bacterium
CTTCAACGAGGAGTCCAGAAAGCAGGTCATGGAGGCGCTGCGTAGCTCCTTCCGTCCTGAGTTCTTGAATCGTATTGATGACGTGGTAATCTTCCAGCCACTTGGCCTTGAAGATATCGAGAAGATCGTGGATATTCAGCTCAAGGATGTTCGTAGTAGACTCGCTAATGAGCGTATGACATTAGAGCTTTCTGAGGCTGCGAAGCAGTCGCTTGCTCTTGATGGCTTAGATCCTGTCTATGGAGCTCGTCCTCTGAAGCGACTGATTCAGCGTCGCGTTGTTGACCAGGTAGCAAACTTGATTATTGCAGGTGAGCTGTCTGAGGGCGATACTGTTCTGATTGATACTGACAAGGATGGCGATCTGGTAGCTCACAAGAAGTAAGTGAGGATAGGCGTGGATAAGAAATCTGCTGCAACGGTAACATCTACTGGTGCTGTATCGAAAGATACGGCACCAAAAAACGATGTGGGTCTAAAGAAAGCGCTAAAGTCTAAGAGCGCCGACTTGAAGAAAAAGCAGGAGGTAGACTTGGAGTTTGCGCGCGCAGAAAACGAGGATGATGATGGATATGATCCATATTCTGATCGCCGACCTGTGAGTGAGCCGCTTTTTGAGAAAGATCCGTGGAGTTAATCTGTTGAGTTAAATACAGGTTTTTTGATACATAATAGTGTCGCGTGGTGTGTTTGTAGCATATATATGTCTTACTAAATGGGAAACCACTGGTGCATTTGCATCAGTGGTTTTTGTATGCAGACAAACTTATGACGAGTGTTTACAACGCACGTTACGTACTTTATCTAATTGCGGTGCCCCAGTTAGTAGACATCCAGGTCCACAAAAAGTAAATCACTATAGCAATAATAATGAGTACGACAACTGCAGCTATTAATGAACCTGCGTTAGAGCGACGTTCCTTTTTTACAAAGATATCACGCTGTCCTTTAGGGACCTGTAGATATTGTCCGTAATGGAGGTCTTTGCGAAGTTGAGCAATTTCGTTGTTAGATTTGCGCCAGCTTTTACTTCCACGGACACCTTTTCCCAGAGTAAAGCTTGAGTCGTGCATGGTAGAAGCTTCATCTTCTTCTGTGCGGACAAAGTCATTGATAGGCTCAACAGTTTTATGAGCACGATGCTGACGAACATAAGGTTGTTTTGTACTTTCAAAATCAGATGGTGTACGTGCACTTGGTTCGTCTGTACTGTCAGTATAAGTAGATTCATCTGTGGAGAAATGAGCTGCGCTAGTAATAGAGTCAGTGACTTGATTAATGTCCTGATCCAGGCTTTCATGCGTCTGGGATGAGGAATCAGGCTGCTGAATGTTATCAGAGATGTGTTCCTGATTATCAGGAGAACTGCCTTTAGTAAAGTCTTTCGAGGTATCCACGATTATCCTTCTGGTCGTAGGCTCGTTTAAATAATGATACCGCAGCCACTATCTTTGTGTACAGAGTATATATAGAGTATCTACATGGAGAAGAACCTCCTGTAAGAATCTCCTGGTAAATCTTAGTCATAAAGACTTAGAAAATTTAAAAAATTTTGTATAGCTTTTTAAATTTGGGGTACAACAAATAGCGGATAACGAAGTACCTAAAAGGTATATAAACAGCAAAGGAGTGGTTACTATGAAAAATGTAGTTCCCTATGATCGTATTGCAAGAAATCTAAGCACGTGGCCATTTGGATCATTGGACTCTTTCTTTGATTCTCCCTATTCCACATTGTCATCAGTTGCTTCTGATGCCTTTGTTATGAACGTTGAAGATGCAGGTCAGTCATATGTAGTAACAGCAGAGCTACCAGGCGTCTCAAGGGAAAACATTGATGTTGAGCTCAATGAGGGTAGACTTTCCATTACTGCTGAGCACAAGGAGTCTGACGAGGAGAAGTCAAAGAATTATTTGCACAAAGAGTCTTCTGAGTGGAAAGCAACTCGTGGAATCTATCTTAAAGATGCAGCCACTGAAGGTCTCTCTGCAAAGCTTGATGGAGGAGTGCTTACCGTAACAGTTCCAAAGCAAGATCAAAAAGCAAGCGTTACAAAGATTGCTATTGATTAATTACAACAATGCCTAAGCTCAACGCAGCTAGGGTAATAAAATACGCCTGGTGGAATAAGCCGCCAGGCGTATTTTTTAAGAGTAGGCACATTCGTTGCTTGCTATGACCTAAAGCGAGATGGGCCAATCTTGGCTTGCAACACAGATGGATATCAGGCCGTCTTTGGTTTGTGCCTCCGTATATGTTTCATTGAGCGGTTGGGCTCCAATTGCTTCTGCGAGTGTTTTAACTGCAATACTTGGGCGGTTATTCTCGTGAGAAAGATGCATGCCCACAATCCTTTGAGTATTTGGGCCTATGATTTGTGATAATGCTTGCGCAGTGTATTCATTTGAGAGATGACCTTGTGCGCCATGGACGCGTTGTTTGAGCACGCTAGGATACGATCCCGTAAGTAGCATGTGTTCATTATGGTTTGCCTCAATGGCAAGAATGCGAACGTCAACAAGAGATTTGAGTGCCTCGGGAGTCAAAACGCCCGTGTCGGTGCAATAGCCTACTGAGTCAATACGTTGTTCATCGTGATGGGTGAGCAGATCAAAACGTAAACCTATGGGTTGTGCTACATCGTGCGAAGTAGCAAATGTAGTTAGTTTAATGTTTTTGAGTGTATTAAGAAATAATGAGTCATTTTGATCAATGAGTGAAAACGTGGTGTCAGAAAAATTTTTTCTTCTTGAGAGAGCTGCCGCGGTACCCGTTGTTGTATACACAGGAACATCAAATGTTTTGCTTGTTACGGGAAGCCCTGCGACATGATCTGTGTGTTCATGTGTGATACATATTGCTTTGAGAGCTGAAAGATTAACGGAAAGCTCGTCTGCTCGCCGAAGAATCTCTTTCCTTGAAATTCCACAGTCAATCATAATCAGGCCACTTGGCGTTTCTAAGAGACTACAATTCCCTTTTGATCCGCTCGCTAAGATATGTAAATGAAGTACGGGATTCATGAATTTCTCCTGTTCAATTTTCGTGTATAACTGTATCAAACACACCGGACAGAAATTGGTACCATGCCGTCTGTACACACATACTTCAATAGGAAAAACAATGCTCAACGCTATAAATCTGCTGGTGAGCAAGTCGATGCGCCCGTAATAGTTATGGTTTCAGGGGGAGCCGATTCAACGGCATTGCTTCATATGGTGGTGACCGAGGCGATGAATCTTGGTGACGGCCATATTCCCGTACAAATTGCAAAAGAGCGCATTCATGTTCTGCATGTTAATCATATGCTGCGCGGTAAAGATGCTGATAGTGATGCTCGGTTTGTGGAATCTACCTGTGATTCATTGGGAGTACCTTGTACCGTTTGTTGTGTAGACGTAGCAAAACTTTCTCAAAAGAGTGGTACAAACATGGAGGAGGCAGGTCGTCGGGTTCGGTATGACGCTGCGCAAGAACTTGCTTCTAAACTTTGCAAAAAACGTGGAATTTCTCGACAGAAGGCAATAATTTTAACTGCACATACGGCCGATGATCGTGCCGAGACATTTATGATGAATGTGATGCGTGGCTCAGGAATGAGTGGCCTCACTTCAATTCCAAGGCATCGCGGACTAATCTATCGCCCGCTACTTGACTATACACACGATCAGCTAAAGGCATGGCTGCTGACACGTGGGCTTACATGGCGAGAAGATGCGACTAACGCTGATACGTATTATTTGCGCGCCTATATGCGGCATAACGTACTCCCTCTTCTTAAGGCGAGAAACCCGTTGTTTGTGCAGACGGTGTGCAAAATGGCAGATTTGATAACTGATGAAGATAACTATCTTGAGGCAAAAGCCGCCCGCAAGCTGAGGCAGATTACGCTTAGAAAAGATGAGTCATCGTTGGTGCTTGATTCGTTAAAGTTAAGTTCCACTGATGTAGTGATTGCTCGCCGAATGGTACGGATTGTGGCTAGACAGTTGATTCCGGATGCATGGTTTGAGTCTAAGCATGTAGACGCAGTACTTGAGGCAGTGTCTGCAGGAGTTGGTGTTGCTAATTTGCCACAAAATCTTGAGGCACGCGTGAGGTTGGGAACTGTGACGTTCTCGTTTACAGGAGCTGCAAACAGCGCAACGCCTGGCGGTATGTCAGCGGATATAACAGCTCGTGTGATGCCCAGCGCTACAACAACGTCGGTATTGGGTGAGCATCTTTCAGTGCCGGGAATGCTTGAGCTTTCAGATGGCCGAGTACTTTCTGCTCGAATTTTTCCTGTGGAGCATGGCTTTGATGTCGTATCTTACGCAACTGCTCACGGACGTGAGTGGTTGGGAGAGTCAGTCCTTCTCGACGCAGAAGCCTGTGGAGTTGATCCAACGCTGGGCGGCAGTCTATGGGTGTCAAGTCCTGAGCCTGGTGACACGCTACAGCCATTGGGTATGCACGGGCAGTCTAAAAAGATTTCTGATTTGCTTGGGGAGGCCGGAGTTCCCGTGGAATCTCGTGCCATGATGCCTGTTGTGCGTACAAATATTCGTGGTCACGTTGCGTGGATTGCAGGAATTAGACCCGACGAGAGAGTAAAATGTACGCAAGATACAAAACACCTGTTAGAATTAAGTATCTATTCTAGAAATCAGATGGTCGAGAGGAGCCAGTAATGGCGGAGCTGCACCCTGACATTCAGGAGATTCTGCTAACCAAAGAGGATATTAAAGACTTGGTCAAGCGTGTAGGAGCAGAAATCACACGTGACTATGCAGACAAAAACCCGCTCGTTATTGCTGTGCTTCGTGGCGCCGTGGTCTTCATGGCCGATATTATGCGCGCTGTTGAGTGTCCGCTTTCCATTGATTTTATGGCGGTTTCTAGTTACGGTGATGGCGTGAAGAGCTCTGGCGTGGTTCGTATTGTCAAGGACTTGGATACCAAAATTGAAGGTCGCCATGTTCTTATTGTTGAGGATGTTTTGGATTCTGGTTTAACGCTTTCTTATTTGATGCGTATGCTTCAGTCGAGAAACCCTGCTTCAATTGAGATTGCTGCCTTTTTGGTTAAAGACATTGATGGCAAGCGTCCTGCAGTTAATCCAAGATATGTAGGAACTCATGTACCTAATAAGTTTGTTGTTGGGTATGGCCTTGATTATGCTGAGCGTTATCGTAATTTGCCTTATGTTGGCGTCCTCAAACCTTCCGTATATGAATAGGTTTTCAATTAGTAGCAGTGCGCTGTAATAAGATTTTGTGTAGTTTGTACAGAAGTACGGATTACTTTATGTTCAATCGCTACAAGTTAGTTACAAGTTTTGTTTTTTGGGCGAGAAGTTTTTTCTTCTCGTCCAAAATAGTATAGAGACGTATGTATCGTAGTCACCGTCGTTTTTAGCTCATGCGGTTTGTATGCTTTGGGAGATGAGAAATTATGGTCAATCAAAAGAGTTTGGCGTTTGGCCAAAGTAAATCTTCTATTCGTGAGATTGCTGGTTATGCAGCAAAACGTCGCGAGGAAATTGGCGCAGAAAACGTCTTTGATTTTTCAATTGGAAATCCCTCAGTACCTGCACCTGAAGTGGTCCGTACCTCTATTGAAGCTGCTATGAAACTTCCTCCTCAGCAGGTGCATAGTTATACGCCAGCTATTGGAATTTTTGAAGCTCGTGAAGCGGTAGCCGCATCTTTGCGACGTCGTTTTGGAAGTCATGCTGCACGGGCTAATGATTTGATATTAACTTGTGGTGCAGCGGCGTCTATATCTATTACACTTAATTCTCTTGTTTCTCCTGGTGATGAGGTTATTGTTATCGCACCATATTTTCCAGAGTACCGTGTTTGGATTGAGCATGCACAGGCGACATGTGTGGAGGTTTTAGCTGATCCCAATACATTCCAGATTGATGTTGAGCGTATACGCGCAGCAATTACCTCTAAGACTCGCGCAGTAATTGTAAATTCTCCAAATAATCCCGTTGGAGCTGTTTATACAAGGGACAATCTGGAGGCATTTGCACAGGTACTTCGTGAGTGTTCTACAAAGTTCGGAACTGATATTTATGTAATTTCTGATGAGCCGTATCGTGAGATTGTGTACGGAGATAGCGAAGTACCCTGGATACCCGATATATATGAACGCACGATAGTATGCTATTCCTACTCTAAGTCACTTTCACTTCCTGGCGAGCGTATTGGTTGGGTGCTGATATCAGCTGCAAATCCAGAACATGATGAAGTGTATGCAGCTTGTGCAGGCGCTGCACGTTTACTTGGTTTTGTTTGCGCGCCTTCGCTATTCCAGCGCGTGTTGATTGATTGTGTGGATGAACCTACTGATGTTGAGGCATATGCTAAAAACCGCGAGGTATTGACGAGTGGCCTTACTAAACTGGGCTATGAGTACATTCAGCCTGATGGTGCCTTTTACCTCTGGGTTCGTGCTCCTGGTGGAGATGCTCAAGCTTTTTGTGACATAGCGAGGCAGTTTGAACTACTGCCCGTTCCGTCAGATTCATTTGGATGTCCTGGCTGGCTGCGTGTTAGCTATTGCGTAAGTTATCAGACGTGCGTAAATTCGCTCTCTGCCTGGGAGAAGGCTCTTGCAGTAATACAGTAGCAAGTCAAAACTTTAAAATTGGGATTTAATACCCCTGTTTAGATGGTGGAATATATGCGTTGTGGAGCGTATCCATAAACGTTTGCGCATCTCGGCATGCCATGAGTTCTTCAGGGAATTGTATTTCTTCCAGCATATTGATTACAGAATGGGCATCTGCGATGCGAGTAGCGATATGTGCATCTGATCCAAAAGAAATTTTGCACCCTAGTTCAGCACAGGTTTCTGCAATTTTACGACAACGTTGAATGGCAGTTTCACGATTGCCCTCGTCATACGTTGCTTCGTTCATCTCGATGAGTTTATTGCGGTCTTTGCATTCACGAACAAGAGCGGGTATGTCAAAGTTCAAGCCGCTGCGTCCTAGGTGTCCAAGAATTAAGATGTGAGGATTATCGAGCGCATTGACGTACATTTGCGTGATTTGCGCAGGCGTAGCTTCTGAGGCCCATTGTTTGCTGTGAATACTAGCAATTGCATAATCGCAGGTTGATAGAATAAGGTCTCCTAAGATACGCAGATGATTGAGTTTATCGCCGTTAATTCCTTGGTTAACAGTTATATTGTGAGCAAAAAGATTGCCATTTAAGTCAACAATATCAATTTCGGCACCATGGAGTAGTTTTACGCCATGCCATGTGTTTGGCCAAATGGCGGTATTCATGAAGAACTGAAAGTTTTTAAGAGTTTGCTGGTCAAAAAGCATGGATGAGAAATGGTCTGTAACTCCAAGCAGTTCAAAGCCACGTTCTGCTGCAACGCGAATGTTTTCTTCAATGGTTGAATATGCGTGGCGAGAATATAAGCTATGGGTATGAACATCGCAAGAAATGCGCATGTTAAACTCCTTAAAACTTTAATGAAAGTTATAGTTCAATTTGTAGTTCAACAGGGCAGTGGTCGCTTCCGTAAATCTCATTCAATATTGAGGCACTTTTGATATTCTCGGTAATGTCATGAGAAACGAGGAAATAATCAATGCGCCAACCTGCGTTGTTCTTGCGTGCGTTGAAACGGTAACTCCACCAGCTGTAGGCACCAGTTACGTCAGGATGACGGTGCCTAAACGTGTCGGTAAATCCCGCATCTAACAGTTTGGTAAAGCTTTCACGCTCTTCATCAGAGAAGCCTGCATTTTGTCTGTTGGATGAGGGATTTTTAAGATCAATTTCATTATGTGCAACATTAAAATCGCCACAGGTAATGACAGGTTTTTGCTGTGAGAGTTTGCTTAGGAACTCACGATAGTGCTTGTCCCACTCGAGTCGCTCGTCTAAACGTGCAAGCTGGTCTTTTGAATTTGGCGTGTATACACATACAAACCAGAATTTCTCAAATTCCAGAGCGCAGACGCGGCCTTCATCATCAGCAACAGGACATCCAATTTGTCTAATAACTTGTAGAGGAGTTTCTCGCGAGAAAACCGCTGTACCAGAATAGCCTTTTCGTTCTGCGTAGTTCCACGTTTGAATGTATCCCGGCAAATCAAGCTCCACTTGCCCTTCTTGTAGCTTTGTTTCTTGAAGCGCAAATACATCGGCATTTATAGTTTCAAAAATTTCTGTAAACGAAGGCTCTTTTTTGAGAACGGCGCGCAATCCGTTGACGTTCCAGGAAACCAATTTATATTCTTGAGTTTCGCTCATGGCTAGCTCCTTTTTCATTTTGTTGTAATCGACGCAGGACTTGTAAGGTATACGTGTAACGCTGGCGTCTGTACATCATCCGCTTGCGATAATAATCGTATTAAATCCATGGTATACGAGTTCAAGCTCAGAAGACCGTTACAATAGAAATATTCATAGCTGTACAAGGAGGATACATGCTTCGTCAGAGCTACAGTACTTGGCAATGCGGCACCCACACTATTTCACTTGCTCGACCACGTATTATGGGCATTTTGAATGTTACGCCAGATTCGTTCTCTGATGGCGGAGAGCATTTTGATGCAGAGGCAGCTATCGTCCGCGGGCTCCAAATGCTTGATGAGGGCGCCGATATTATTGATGTCGGTGGAGAATCAACTCGACCAGGTCATACACCGGTTTTACCCACTGAAGAAGCAGAGCGTGTGGTGCCTGTAGTTCGTGCGTTGGTAGCTGCTGGAGCTATTGTCTCTATTGACACGCGTCATGCTGAGGTTGCAAGGATGTGTGTTCGTTTAGGCGCTGCCATTATTAATGATGTTTCTGGATTTACGAATCCAGAAATGGTTCAGATAGCTGCAGAATCAGAATGTGGATGCGTGGTTATGCATTGGAACCAAGAAGGTCTTGATGGTCGTGTTGAGCGTAAGCAAGTGCAACTCGACGATGCACGTCCTTCTCGTCAAATTGATTCCACTGCAGCTCATAGCGGTATTACGGGCTCTACAGAGACGCGCTCACTGACTTCTCAGCGTCGTTTTACATTGCCAGAAGAAGCTCCCATAATGCGACAAATTATGGGTTTTTTGGGCGATCAAGCTCGCACGTTGCTTCGGGCTGGTGTTTCTAAAGATCGTATTTGCATTGATCCAGGTCCTGGTTTTGACAAACTTGCAGATGAAGACATTGTTATTCAACGTGCAACTCGTTCGATGGTGTCTATGGGATATCCGCTGCTCTGTGCGGTATCAAGAAAGCGTTTTGTAGGAGCAGTTTCTGGCGTGACGGATGCTGTTCAAAGAGATGCTGCGACGCATGCTATTTGTATTGCGGCCATTACAAATGGAGCCCGTATTTTACGTGTTCATGACGTTGCAGGAACTGCTCAGGCTATAAATGCATTTTGGGCTATGACTGAACGTGATTCTCGCCAGGGATTTGTGGCGCTTGGCTCTAACGTGGGTGATCGCATAGGTTACCTTGCTCGTGCAACGCAGCTTATTGATGAGATTCCACTGACTTGTGTAGTCTCGGTAAGTCATGCGTATGAAACTGAGCCGGCTTATGGAATTGCAACACCTGTAGTGAATGCGGTGGCAGAGATTAGAACCGAGCTACATCCAACGGTTTTGATGGATAAGTTGCTTGAAGTAGAGAAAGCTCTGAACCGTATACGGAAGCCAGGTGAAGAAGGACACGGTCCCCGCACTATTGATTGTGATCTTTTGTGGATTGAGGGTGAACAACACGTAGGAAAGCACCTGACACTTCCACATCCTCGTATGGGCGAGCGTGATTATGTGCTGGTGCCTATGGAAGACTTAATGCATGACCCAGTGCGCTTCTTCTCGCATGGTGGCGTAAAAATTGAGCCTACCGAGAAACGCGTTGGTCATGTAACGGCTGATCTTGGAGAAATTACGTGGGAATAGTTCAAAGGGCTGTTGATTTAGCTCGTAGTGGTGCACCATCAGGCGAGAAAATCTATGAAGTTGTCACGTTAGATGAGGCCGAGAACAGCGGTGATGCAACAGTTTCTGATAATGCGTTAGATGCTGGTGGTGTGATCACTACCCGTCGTGATGTAGCGACTGCCGGCGGTAAGGCGGTTAGCGATACGGTAGCCATCGGTGACGAGGTGGTCAACGGTTTCTCAGCTCAATCACTTGAGATAGCAACGATCGTTCGACTGAAAGTTCCCATGCCGTATGTGCCTGGTATCCCTTACGTTGTAGCGCTGGGACTCTGTAATCATCTGCGCAAACAAGATCAGGCCTTTGGAATACGCTGGCCATATGATTTGTGCTATCAGGATCAGATTGTAGGTACAATTAAAGTAACCGCAGGTTATGATGATGGCATGTTTGTAGTTGTTGACGTTGTATTTGATTCCGAAGGTATAAACCTTGCTTGTAAAGTTATAGATTCAAAGAACATTGAGTTTCTCGTCAATCAGCTGTCTAATGTTGTGATTGAGAGTCTTTCGAAGTGGGAGCAACTGGTTTTACGTGCAAAAACATTTGCTGGCCCAATTGCACTTGTGCTGAGTGATTACTTTGACGTAGTTCCGCTACTTGGCCAGCAGGTCAACAAAGTGTATCCTAACGGGACCGTGGCACAAACAGCTCGATTTGGCGGAGTTGACGTGTGGGGCCGTGCTATTTTGGTTGACCAAAATGGTAAGGAAATTTCCGTAAGCGAAGATGAAGCGTCGCTGGTTCCCGCAAGTTAAGATTCAGTACTTTTGCGAGTTAAATTTTATTAAAGTGTCGTTATGGCTGTTGCTATTACTGTTGCCACAATGTGCCGCAATTTATTGTGATTGTTTCCAAATTAAGTAAATGCCACGAAGTGTGAGTTGAGGATCAACTACGTCAAAGATGTCGGTTGCCTCGCTAACGGTATTTGCAAGACCGCCTGTAGCAATTACGGTTGCACCTTCAATACCAGGTTCTTTAAGCGTACGAGAAACTAACCCCTCTGCTTGAGCTGCCGCTCCAATTACAATACCTGCTTGAACTGCACTTTCTGTATTATTTCCAAGTACATTTTCAGGAGCTTTAATGGGAATACTTGAGAGTTTTGCAGCGCGTGCAAATAGTGCATTTGCAGAAATCATAATGCCAGGAGAGATGGCTCCTCCGCGGAAAACACCGGCTTTATCAACTACATCTAAGTTGGTTGCAGTTCCAAAGTCAACGACAATTACAGGGCAACCGTAGCGCTCAACTGCAGCAACAGAGTTTGCAATACGATCAGCTCCTATAAATTCGGGGTGAGAAATGGTGAAGCGAATGTTATGAGTCGAAAGCGCATTTATTGAGGTTAGAGGTTTGTGTAAAAGATTTTCAAAGCAACGCGTCCACGCACGTGTAATAACAGGAACAACACAAGAGATGCCTCCGGCTTCAACCTGGGTAAGATTAATGCCATCTTTTTGAAAGAACGTGAACAGCTGACTATGTAGCATATCGGAGGTTTGAGTTGCATCGGTAGTCATGCGCCAGCCTTGCACCATAGTGCCATCATGGTCAAATAAGCCTAAGGCAGTCTGCGTGTTTCCTACATCAATGGATAAAAACATTATTCCTCCGTTGAATTTGTGTCAGCAAAGTTTTTCTCGACAAAGTATTGTAAACAAATTTGTGAATTTGCACTGTGCTCAGTCTGGCGATAAGAACGTTGTTCTGCTATACTTTTTCGGCTTAGCGTCTTGCTTAGGACAATCTAAGTAAGACACCCTTGCTCTGGTCGGAAACCAGAGCCGATGTAAGGAGTCCTGCATGAAACAAGGAATTCATCCAGATTACGTAGAGTGCACTGTTCGATGCACCTGTGGAAACACCTGGATCACGCGCGCAACTGTGCCAGAGATGCGTGTCGATCTCTGCGATAAGTGCCACCCATTCTATACAGGCCAGCAGAAGCTTGTAGATACCGGTGGACGTGTTCAGCGCTTCTCTGATAAGTTCGGTGGCGCAGCAAATGCTGCTCTTGAGGCTGCGAAGGCAGCAAAAGAGGCAAAGGCTGCTAAGGCTGCTGAGCAGGAGGCTGCTCGTAAGGCTGCTGCCGAGGCAAAGGCTGCCGAGAAGGCAAAGCGTGCTGCTGAGTTTGCAAAGAACGCACCAGTCGCAGAGCCAGAAGCACCTGCTGCAGAGGCACAAGCTGAGGCAAAGCCAGAGGCTGAGTCAGAGGCAGAGGCACCAGCAACTGAGGAAGCTGCAGAGTAGTTCGTTATAGCTGACTGTCTCGTGGATTTAGTGTTTACTAGGTAGTAGATGTAGATGGCCCGGTAGATTAGCTAGTAGATTAGCGCATTGCATTCAATTAAGGGTAGCCGATAACGGTTGCCCTTTTTTTGTTGCAGATGGTCGGATTTTGGCTGCTCAGGCTACGGTCAGTCAGGCTATGACGAGTAGGGTTGCGGTCAGCAAGGCTGCGACTAGTCGATTTTCTCGTCT
>JABZIF010000103.1 GCA_015258485.1 Atopobiaceae bacterium
TGCTCCAACGGAGAAGATCCAGAAGATAAGCAGAAATGGATTGAGCTTGAAAATGCTTCAACCATTACAGCTAAAAAGCTCTTAAGCCCGAAAGACTTTGAAGGCTATGAAGCCGTTGGTACCGTCGAATCAAACCTGATTCACAAATACTGGAATGAAGGAGTCAAAACTCCTAAATGGGAAATTACACTGTTCTGCGTAAGTCCTGCTGCTCAAGGAAAAGGTGTCGGCGGTATGCTCTTCTCCTATATGCTCAATTTTTTGAAAGAGCAAGGAGCTAAGCATTACTTCCTTGCAACAGATGATGACTGCGACATTAGTTTCTACCAACACAGTGGCCTTACCTGTAAAGATGAGGCTCCAGTCAAAGCGAATGGACAAAACTTTGGATTTGCCTATATCTATGCGGGAGATCTCTAAGAATGAGTTCTTGCGTTGGAAGATTTGCGCCAACCCCTTCTGGAAGAATGCACCTAGGTAACGTCTTCTCAGCGCTTATGGCTTGGGCTAGTACTCGTTCCCAAAATGGCAACTTTATTCTTCGCATCGAAGACTTAGATATTCGTGCTCATAATCCTCAATACACCTCCCTTCTTCTTGATGATTTACAGTGGCTGGGACTAACTTGGGACAGAGGTCCGTTCTACCAAAGTAAGCGTACAGAGTTCTACCAAGAGGCTCTTTTAAGATTAAAACAGCAGGGGCTCCTATATCCTTGCTTTTGCTCCCGAGCAGACTTACACGTCGCACAGGCCCCTCATGCCAGCGATGGTACGTACATCTATGCAGGAACTTGCAGCAACCTAAGCCAGTCTGAGCGTGAAGAACTCTCAAAACATAAAATTCCAGCAACACGTATGCGAGTTTCTAATAAGAGCTACACATTTGAAGACAAAGTCTATGGTCCGATATCTCAAAACCTTGCTGAATCATGCGGAGACTTTATTGTCCAACGTGCAGACGGAATCTTTGCTTATCAGCTTGCTGTGGTAGTGGACGATGCTGATATGGGCATAACTGAAGTAGTCAGAGGATCGGATCTTCTCTCCTCGACACCTAGACAGCTTTATTTACAAGACACACTTGGTTTTTCTCATCCCACATACGCTCACCTCCCCTTACTTGTTGCACCGGATGGTAGAAGGCTTTCCAAACGTGACCGTGACTTAGATCTTGGTGCCCTTAGAGCTCAAGGAAAAACACCAGAAGAAATTCTTGGCTTTTTGGCTTATTGCATAGGTCTTGCGGAAAAGGATGAAACTCTTTCTGCAGCACAAGTTGTAAATCGCTTTTCCTGGGATGCACTTCGCGCTCACCGAAAAAACGTGGTTGTTGAGCATTTTTCACATGTTTTGTGAATGACGCAAGCCACGAATTGCGCACCCCCATTGCGGTTATTCGCGGGTATGCCGATATGCTTGATCGCTGGGGAAAAACTGACGAGGCGGTTCTTGATGAATCTATCGCCGCATTGAAATCCGAAAGCGAGCACATGCATGAGCTCGTTGAACAGCTGCTCTTTCTTGCACGAGGCGATGCCGGCAGAAATACCCTTACCACGGCTCACGTAAATTTTGCACGGCTTGCCTATGACGTATGGGAAGAGTCCGAGATGATTGACCCTGACCATTGCTATATCCTGGGCTTTGACGCAACGTTTATGAATGAACCGCACTATCAAGTTGTTGGCGATATCGCGCTGCTCAAACAATGCCTGAGAACCATTGTCCACAACGCCGCCCGCTATTCTCCTTCGAATACATCCATTACATTTGACGTTTCATATGACGAGAAGTACGTCCGTGTATCTATACAAGATGAAGGTATTGATATATCCGACGCAGCGGTTTCACATATTTTTGAGCGGTTTTGGCGCGCCGGCAGAGCCCGTGCGGAAAATAACGACGGGTCCAGCCTTGGCCTCTCTATTGCAAAGTGGATCGTTGACAGTCATGACGGCTTTATCGACGTGCTCTCGCGCGAAGGTGTAGGCACGTGATTCACCATTGCTATATCTCGCGACGAGCAACCGTAAAAAACGAGAAATAATCTGGACGGTGCTTTGACTGCGTAAACTCAAACATCTCGCCTTGGAAATTGAATGTTTGCCCGGTTACCACGGCCAGGTAATCTGCACCGTCAAGATCGAGACAGTCTTGATCTTCTCGGGTAACACGCTCAACGGTAACGGTTCGTTTGCTGGTTGCAATCTGCATATTGA
>JABZIF010000030.1 GCA_015258485.1 Atopobiaceae bacterium
TACCAACAGTAGAAATAGAAACAAAATAAACAAGCGTCATAACAAGAATAAAGATTGGAAGACCAAGAATACGGTTGGTAACAATACGGTCAATCTTCTCTGAAGTGGTGAGCTTTTTAGGGGCCTTCTTAACGCAAGCCTCCATAACACCGGCAATCCACTCATAACGATCAGAGGTAATAATGGACTCAGCATCGTCATCGCGAGACTGCTCAACTGCAGCAATAATCTTCTCAAGCTCTGCGATTTTCTCGGCAGGAAGATTAAGCGGAGCAATAGCAGATGCATCACGCTCAAAAACCTTAATGGAGTACCAACGAGAAAGAGTTGCTGGAGCCAGACCCTCAATAGAAGCTGCAATCTTAGTGAGCGCCTCTTCTACCTCTGTCGAGAAACACTTAACACCCTGTGCCGGTTGACCCTCTTTACCAACTCTAACAGCAGTCTTAACAAGTGTGTCAACGTTTTTATTACGAAGAGCAGAAACCTCAATAACTTCAACACCAAGACACCTAGACAACTCTTTGGTATCAATTACGTCACCGGATTCCTTGAGAAGATCAACCATGTTAAGACCAACGACAACAGGGCGACCAGCCTCAAGAACCTGAGTAGTTAGATACAAATTACGCTCAAGGTTTGTAACATCAAGCAAGTCAATAATTGCATCTGGACGCTCATTAATTAAGTAATCTCTAGAAACCTGCTCTTCTGGAGAGTATGGTGAAAGAGAATAAATTCCAGGAAGGTCAACAAACGTGACGTCCTTATTGGCACGCCAATCTGCCTGCTTTTTCTCTACAGTAACACCTGGCCAGTTACCAACATAGCCGTTTGAGCCTGTTAGCTCATTAAAGAGGGTGGTCTTACCGCAGTTTGGATTACCTGCAAGACCGATAATAATTTTTTCTGCCATTAGGCTTCCTCTACCTCGTGAACGTCTATTACTTCAATAGTTGCTGCCTCGTCCTTACGAATTGAAAGTTCATACCCACGAACAGTCAACTCAATTGGATCACCGAGAGGCGCAACTTTCTTTACATAAACCTCAGTGCCTTTAGTAAGGCCCATGTCCATGATGCGACGTTTCACGGCACCAACACCCTTCAGCGCAGCAACCGTGCAACTCTCCCCCACCTGTACATCTTTCAGAGTTGCCATAACCTTCCCTTCTTTTAAACCAATCAAAAGCCACAGGTTAACTGCGACACAATACAATAAGTCTAGTTAGGAGAAACCATAATGTGAGAAGACATTTGACGATTAAGGCCAAGTCGGGCACCCTTCACGCTCACAATAACGTCTCCATTAACACGAGAAATTACCTTTACTTCTGCACCTTCTACAAATCCCAACTCAGAAAGGTGCTGACGTAAATCAGATAACCCTTTCACTTTTGCGATGTGCGCAACTTCTCCCTCACCAAGCATAGCGAGGGGAAGTATTGGACCAGAAGCTACAGTGTCTTTTAAGACCTGCTCTGTATCCATCAATCCCCCAAAGTAACATTTAACAAACTAAGTTCACTAAATCGAACTCTTACCGAATAAGTATTATCCAAAAGTTAAACTAATTCAACTTTTATTCTGTAAATAGATAAAAAGTAACGAGAAGCTCTACATAACTAGAACTTCTCGCCACTTTTCTTGTTTTATCTCATTACTTCAGGTAATTAGTTAAAAGAAATATGTAACATTTTTATGAAAGATCTTATTGATCACAAAACAATATGGCAGTATCAGCCTGTATTCTGTAATCCCGCTGCAACGCCAGAAACAGTACACAAAATAAGATACGTTATGTGGGCTTTTTCTTCAGGCAAAAGACTATCTTGTTTAGTACGAAGTACCGACAATGCATGTACCTGCGTTACCGAAAGAACATTAACAAATGGCAAGCGCAAACGAATAACTGGACCAAGAACCTTTCTATTTTCAAGAGGCCACTCATTACCCGTAATAGCAAGAACCCATTTTCTGGTAAGCGCCATCTCAGACAAAACCATCTCTGACAAGTCAGGACGATCCCCTAACGCTAAGTAAAGACGTGCAATACGCGCATCGACTTTTGCAAGCGACATCTCAATGTTATCGATAAACGTAGTAAAAAGAGGCCATTCCTTATAAGCAGAACGCAAGCGTTCTACATCATTTACAGCCTCACAAGCACTGCCCAATCCATACCATGCAGCAAGATTAATGCGAGCCTGTGACCATGAAAAAATCCATGGAATAGCACGCAAATCATCGAGTGATTTAGCGCCTAAGCCACGCTTTGCAGGACGAGAACCAATAGGTAAAAGACCAATCTCAGTTAATGGTGTAACTACCGAGAACCACTCTGCAAATCCTTCGGAATGAATAAGTTCCAAGAAACGATCTTTTGATGCTGTATCTAGCTGAGAAGCAAGCGACTCGAACTTTTGAGTTGCCTCCGTATTCTTTTTCTCAACTGAAGGAGTCATCTGAAGAAGTGTTGCTCCTGCAACGGACTCCACATGACGCAATGCAAGTGTTGGATCTCCGTAGCGAGCAAAAATAACTTCTCCCTGTTCGGTAAGCTTAAAGCAACCGTTTACCGATCCTTTTGGCTGCGAGAGAACCGCTCTATTTGCAGGTCCACCGCCACGACCAACTGCGCCACCACGACCATGCATCAAAATAAGGTCAATGTTGTTTTTCTTGGCCCATCGAGCAAGAGCAGCCTGGGTTTTATGTAAGACTAACGTTGCTGTTGTTGGCCCCTCATCCTTTGAAGAATCAGAGTATCCCAACATAACCTCAAACTTACGATGTGTCTGCATAAGACGAGTCCGCACTTCAGGAAGCTTAATTACTTCATCAAGTATAGAGACAGCATTTTCTAAGTCTTCAATTTGCTCAAAAAGCGGAATCACATCAAGAACGGGAACGTCTTTTTTATCTGCAAATGCAAATCGTGCTAACGAATAAACATTCGCTACATCCTGAGCCGACTGAGTAAACGAGATAATATAACGACGAGCAGCATTTATCCCATTTTTCTTTTGTATAGAACCGATAGCTCTAAAGGTATCCAAAACCTCTTGTGTCATAGCATCAAGTTTGACGGGTTTCTCGCCAGATAAAGGATGAGCTTTTAAATCAGCAAGCGCACGTGTATGTACTACCGAATGCTGACGAAACTCCATCTCTACCAAATGGAATCCAAATGTCTGCGCCTGCCATATGAGTTTTTGAACAGGTCCATACGCAATTCTACAAGCGCCCGCTTGAGCAAGAGAATCTTGAACCACGCGCAAATCTGCAACAAACTCCTCTGCATTTGCATACATTAAGTCGGCATTTCGCTCAACCGTTGCATACAAACGTCCTGAAATAACACGCATCGTAGCTCTATGAAGCTCAGAACCTGCTTTGTCAACAGCTTGAGACGTAAGAGCTTGACTCATCTCAACCTGCTGTGCCCAAAGATTTACCAAATCTGGAGACGCGGGCGTAGAGATGCCATCCAACGTCAAACTACGGCTTACTTCTTTTGTGGCCTGAGCTAACGTTTGAATCACGTGTACACGGTATTTCTCGGCAACTTGGCGAGAAACTCGTGCGGTAACGTTAGGATTACCGTCACGATCTGAACCAATCCAACTACCAGGATGGAAAAATGGCGGACATACTGGCGGAACACGACCAGCGTCTTCTCCTAGTTCCCAATCATCAAAACGACGATATACGGTAGGTACCATCTCAAAGAGTGTAGCGTCAAAGATGTTAAGAACGGTATCCGCTTCTTCAAGTGGTGTCGGTTTCTTGTGACCAATAGGAGACGTGCGGAACAAGCCGTCAATCTCTTCCAGCATGCGGCGCTCATTTTCCATACGAGCAGGACCACCAAGTTGTGAGCGCTCATCAAGCAGCACCGATATGGTGCGAATACGACGCTCAACATTTTTACGGCGAGCTTCTGTTGGATGAGCAGTAAAAACAGGATGGAACTCTAGGCGCTCAAGTCGAGCGCGCGCTTCCTCTGGTCCACACTCCTCGATAAGCTTTCTATAGGCCACAGTAATCTCATTGATAGGATTATCTGTTGAAGTAGACTGCACAGACGCTTCTCGCTCACGTAAACTAGAGACGCGATAGTTTTCTTCGCAGAGATTTGCCAAATGAAAGAACGTAACAAATGCGCGCATGAGCAGTACTGAGTCATCCATGCTCAAACTATCAATATTAGAGACAAACTTAAGAAATGCGTTGAGTGATTCTTTTTCTGGATCTACTTTGAGAACAGCATTAACAGCTTCTAGTAGAAACGGTGTCTTTGAAGTTGGAATATCATCTGGTCCTGCGTTAATTGCATCTACAAGCAACGCATCAAAACTTTCAAGAAGTTGCGCATTATACTCTGAAAGAACTTTTCTTACTAAACGCAAAAAAAGTGCAAGATTATCACGAAGAGGAGCGGGTGCTTTAAGCGCTTGTATAAGTGCACGAGCTGCAGCAATCTCATTTTTTCGCCGTTCAATCAACGACTGCACATTAAGGATATTTCCTTCCGTCTTGATGGATTTCTCGCCACGAGACTCAACAAAATTCTGATCACGAGCCTCAGCGAGATTCTCATCATGATTCTTGGCGGATTTCTTACCATGAAAGGCGTCGTGAGAATTAAGCTCTTGACCTGTTAAGGTATCTGCCATGTCCGTCCCTTCGCCAGATTACATAAACTAAACGCCTTTAGTACGTTAAAAAAGACTCAGAATACTACGCGCTATGTTTTATAAAGCAAATAAACACTATCTGTTTGTGCTATCTGTTGTACTATTCCATACGTGTTTTTTATCAAATTGTTACGTACGATGTATCCTGCACTACAATCGTAACAACTTATTAAAATATAAAGCAAATTATTAACCGCAAAGATTTTAGGATTGTATGTTTAGTTCGCGCAAAAGAAACCGCACACTACAAAATCAACCAAGAGATGTTCAATTCAATGAGTTTGCCCAAACTCCACGATACAATCTTGAAGATGCTCCTACTAACACAGAACCAAACATTGTTGTCTCATGGTGGACTCGCCTTTTATCAGCAGTTGTATCGGGTGATATAGCTAACCAAGACGAACAATACTTAGCTCACCAAACTTCACGTGATTACATTTTTAATGCCATCGGGCAGGGTAGCTGGGGCGCACTTTTTCCACTTCTGACCATTGTTTGCTCGCAGCTTATTGGCATTGAACAGGCGGGTCTTTTCTCAATGGCGTTTGTTATTGCAACGCTACTTATGTTTATTGCTCAATATGGCGTTCGTACATACCAGGTCTCTGATCTTGAGGAACGGCGGAGCTTTTCTGACTATCAAATTCAGCGTGCAGCCACAGTCATTGTGATGGTTATTACTGGTGTTATATGGTGTTTGTTCAAAGGTTATACCGAGCCTATGTTTTCAATCTGCACGGGGTGCTTACTCTTTAGAGCAACAGACGGTATGGCCGACGTTTATGAGGGTCGACTGCAGCAAAAAGACAAGCTTTACCTGGCAGGTCTCAGCCAAGCCTTACGATGCGGTCTCAGCTTTATTGTTTTCTCGCTCATCTTACTTATCACAAAAAATCTTGTATGGGCAAGTTGGGGCATGGGCATTTGCGCGCTTACCACACTTATATTTGTTTCCGCTCCCCTTGCTCTCTTAGAAACTGATAAAAGTGCAAAAGCACGTCTTCAAAATATCAAAGAGATTTTTGTACAATGTTGGCCGCTATTTTTGGCGCTTTTCCTCTACAACCTCATCGATTCACTACCAAAATTTGCCATGGAGGGAGCACTTTCATACAGCAATCAGCTTTACTTCAATGCGCTCTACTTCCCCGCTCATACATCGCTTATGATTTCTACTCTTATCTACAGACCACAACTTTATAAGCTTGCTCATTTACTTGAGGCTTCAATACATTCACCTGGCAACAAACGTCGTTTTACTCTGCTAGTTCTTACACTCTTTGGAGCAATCATTGCAATCACAGTTGGAATGGCTGTTTTTGTAGAGTTTATCGGAATCCCGCTGAACAGCTTTATGTATGGCGTAGATTTTGAACAGTATCGTGGACTTGCTCGTATCATGGTTGCAACTGGCGGTCTGTGCGCTGCAATCGACTTTCTCTACCAACTTATTACTATCTTGCGGGCACAAAAGCTAGTCACACGTGCATATTTACTATCATTTATCATCTCTATCCCCGTAATTTGGATGATGGTTGATTTTACTGGCCTCAACGGCGCGGTCATTGGCAGTTTTTCTTCCATGTTGATTCTATTTTTGCTGTTAGTTAGCGAATATACGATTATGCTGTTAAAGCACTAAGAGGTGCAGCTACAAATACGTTTTTAGGTGACTTTGAGACGCAACTGGATGGTTCCGAGCGGTTTTCGAGCGATTGCTGAACTTTTTCGAACGTAGCTAGGCGTTTTTTGAACGTGGCTAGGCGTTTTTAAGCGATTGCCGAACTTTTTTCGAACGTAATCGCAAATTTTTGCACTTTGAGGCGAGAAATACGCGTTATTTCGACCTCAAATTAAAGAAATTTGTCATTAGAGTCGATTTTATCGACTTCAATTACAAAAATTTGAAATTTGGTTCGAAAATTTTGCGATAAAAGAAAATAACTTAAGGCACTTGATTATTACATAATTGATATTGTATCTTTTACCTGCAAAGTTCTTCTCGCCTGATTTTTAAACAATTGCAAATATTATATAAAGTATTGAACTAATAAGAAACGAAGACTCGTAAATAAAAATCCCCGTATCGATAACGAATACGGGGAGCAGGCGTTAAATTAAATGCCTTAACTAAAATTTCCGCTCAAACTTAAAACGAACAAGAACCGCCAATTGTGCAGGAACCACCCGCAGAAGTATCTGAATGCTGAGTGTTAGTGGATTGCTCTGCAGAAGCAGCAGAAACGCTATAAGTCTTGGTTAAGAACTTGATGATGTCATCAGACTCATACATTGCCTTACCGTCAATAAACAAACATGGTACTTGACGTTTTCCGCCAACCTCGATAAGACGCTCACGAGCAGCATCATCGGCCATAATGTCATGCAGTGGAAGCTCAATATTGTTTGCTTCCATAAACGACAATACCTTGTGACAATATGGACATGTTGGCTTATAAAATAGCTCAAGATTCTGATTTGCCATAAAACGACTCCTTAAACTCCTTTGATTGGATAACACGATCTTTTTACGTCCACATGCAGTCTTTTTATACGACCACGTATGACTCTCTTTTTCTATACCCACAAGCACACTTTTATTTTCATATATAGGCAACAGCCATGAATTAGAATAGGCAACAGTTGCATTATGCTCTCTATTGACGTAAAAAATCCTGTTATTATGAACAGCGAGTATTATTCCAGCTTTACTTCGCTGTTTACCTATTAACGCCGTATTTGACAGAAAACTATTCCCAGCACATACCCGTCTTCTTCAAAACTCTAAATCTTTGAATACTTATACTTAGATGTATGACATAGTAACGAAAGGACACAACAAAATGGCTACCTATTCCCTACATGATGTTGCGCGACTCATAGACCACACCAATCTTCATCCTGATGCAACTTACCGTGATATTCGAACTCTTTGTAAAGAAGCTCGTGACAACGATTTTGCTATGGTTGCGATCAATCAGGTACAAACGAAACTGTGCCATGAAGAACTAAAAGATTCAAATGTACACGTAGGCGCTGCTATATCATTTCCTTTAGGACAAACCTCAATTGAAAGTAAAGTTAACGAGACAAACGATGCAATTAAAAATGGCGCAACAGAAATTGATTACGTCATAAACATCTCTGAAGCTAAAGAACATAACTGGAACTACATTAAAAATGAGATGAATCAAATTGTTTCGCTTTGTAATGACCATAAATTAATATCCAAAGTCATTTTTGAAAATTGTTATCTCACCACTGAAGAGAAAATACATCTTTGCAGCATTGCTAATGAAGTACAACCCACGTTTATAAAGACTTCAACAGGATTTGGTACTAGCGGAGCAACAATCGATGATGTAAAACTAATGCGTCAACACGCAAATGATTACGTTAAAGTAAAAGCAGCTGGCGGAATTAGAACAGCAAGCAGCTTAATTGACATGCTCCGTGCTGGTGCTACAAGAATTGGAACAAGCGCTGGTATTGCAATAATTGAAGAACTTCGACAAACAATATTCATTAACGGCACAAACGAAATAACCATATAAAAACAAATAAACAAATTGCAATACAAAAATAGACCAGAGCCCACACGGACTCTGGTCTATACTATCAATGGAGCCAGCAATCGGGTTTGAACCGATGGCCTCCGCTTTACGAGAGCGGTGCTCTACCAACTGAGCTATGCTGGCACGCAAAAAAGCGCGCTAACAACTATACGGGGAACACCTGCTGATTTCAAGCAAGAATACTAAAGAAGCCTTAGAACACCACGAATCAGGCGCTCAAAATCATCCGCATATTTCTCTGATGCCTCAAGAACACTCTGGTGTGTTGTACCATGTGCCCCCGCAGGATTAGCGGCAAGCGTAAGACCCAAAACGTGCATATCAAGAGCACGAGCCATAATAACTTCAAGTGCTGTTGAAACGCCAACATACGAAACACCAAAGCTTCGAAGCATAGCAACCTCTGCTGGAGTTTCAAAATTGGGACCGAGAAGACCTGCAAATACACCTTCTCCTACTGTAATCCCTAAATCATCAGCAACCCCACGTGCAAGTGTTCTGAGATATGGCGAGAAGGCATCATTCATATCCACAAATGGTGTCTCAACATCCCTTAATCCCGCCCATTCAGCAAGCGGATTGGTACCAGTAAGGTTAATTTGATCTGTAATAATACCAAGTCCCGTTTGTGCATTTCCTGGAATAGCACCAGTTGCACCAGCAAAAATAATATCTTTGCAGCCAAGATGATGAGCATGTTGTACAAGTGCCGTTACCTCAGAAGCTGAATATCCCTGGTAAAGATGAACGCGACCGGGATACACCACAACAGGAACATCATCAATCGTGCCAATAGTCGCCTCAAAGTTATGACCAGAAACAGGAGAAGCATTAACAGGAAATCCTGGAATATCTTGATAATTAATACGACGGACAGGTTTTACCAATCCCGCAAGGTGACCTAAGCCAGTTCCTAAAATTAATGCAACAGGATGCTCAACTGATGGGCTGGCTGCTTCAACGGTCTTCTCGGTAACCACACAAATCCCCTCCTCAATGAGGCGACGAGCCAACACTCCCTCGCCTGAAATTAACTTTCCCGAATATGTACCATCATAGATCTCATGGACACCACACGACGGGCTTTTTGCCTTTAAAACGGCAAGCGTTATGTGAGCGGATGTAATGTCTGAAAGCGTTATGTGAGCCCCACGCTCAAAGTCTTCCGTTACATCCGTACCATCCTTAAGCCATACACGACCTTCTCGCTGTTCAGCTGGTGGACGAGGACTAGGAAGACCCGCAGATATCTCGGGACAGATTTGAGTTACCTGAACCTTTTGTGCCAGCGCTTGTACCGCAAAAGCAGGCTTGGCCCCTCCATCATATCTGACGGGGAGGCCAAGCAAACATGCGCTTATAGCAACATTCATATAGCACTAACCTTAAAGTGCAAGCGAATAAACATTCATTGAGACATTGCCGAGCATACCATTGATCTTCTGAGTCCACTCCTGAGATACTTGAGAAGCAACTGCTTGATACTTACCTGCGGCAACCTGATACGCAGCCTGAGCAGCCGCATAAGTGGCAGAATCATTTGAGATTGTATACGAAGAAAGCTGTTTGTAATAATCGCCATCCTGAGATGCCCATGTATTGTTATTGGCATCCCACTCATCACCGACAAGGCCAATGATGTACTGTGCATAGTCTTTACTTGCAGTGTCAGCATTTCCATCTGCAGGGGCAGTTGGTGCTTGTGGTGCATCAGGAAGCTTGGTAGTAAGAATTCTATCGCGATACTTTCTCATAATGACAGCATTAGTAATAAGCTTCTTTGCAACATCTTCTGTAATTTTATATTTAGACGCAACCTGACTTATATCAGTTGTCTTGAATGATTGCTGCATATAGGAATTGATATCATCATCGGATGCACTAATGCCCTGTTTTTGAGCTTCAGAAACAATAATATTATTGCGGACATAGCCAATAATTTTATCTGCTGCAGGAAGCGCATAGGTGCCATCAGACTGCTTTGCAGCGTCAAGGCCAGTAGTATTCTCAAGTACCTCGCGAGCAGTGACTTCTTTTGTCTGACCATTATACGTATAGGAAGCAACTGCACTATTAAGCTCACCTTCAGAAACTGTGGTACGGCCTTTAAGAGAACCGCTAGCTGCTCCACCACCAATCAGAAAACGACCAATAACCAAGCCAAGTGCAAACAGAACAACTGCGCCTACTCCGATAAAAATCTTTGCATTCTTTTTTACGTCAATAGAGGGCATAACCTTGCCTTTCATCATTTGTACTCGTTTACATCTGCAAACAATTGAATAGTTTACTCCACCTGAAGTTAAGAAAGTGTTAAGACGTTCAATTTCGTATGCCAGCACAAACCTTAGACGGTAGCAATGTAATAGTCAAAACGTACTTGCATACACTTACTTAAGTGCGGAAATAATCTCCTCTGAATACTGCTTGATATAACCAGTTGCATTTTCAGCATCAAATTTCATACGATTTGACAACGCCTTTTTAACGTCTTTAGAAATATCTCCATGAGCTAAGGTAAGAAGTCCTTGCAGCATATCATGATACTCAGCATCACCGTGATAACACTGAACTGCCTCGTCAAGAAGTGGCCATGCCTCATCTGAATGCTTTGCTGAAGTAGCGCCATACTGGCACAAGAACAAAAAAGATGCGAGTCGAACCGTAGCAGAATCGGTATCAAAAAGTGATGCTTCTGCAGCATCAAAAGCTTTAAAAACAGCATCCCCAAAGTGAACGCTTAAGCTAGCGAGTACATCAAGAATTTCCCAACGTGTCTGCGCCTCTGGACGATACAATGCATCGATAAGAGCATCCACATGTTCTTCAAAAGCTAAAGGAGCAATATGGGCTAGCTCTGCAAGTTCATGAGAAGCATCCTGGCGAGCGCGCCTACTCGCATCAGAGAGTGTGCCGATAAGGTCATTCACTTTTTTAAGTTGAGCTTTAGTCGGCTTTTTTGCAGCTTTTTTCTCAACCTTTTTTACGGTCTTCTCGTCTACTTTAACTTCCTTTTTAGAAGTCTTCTTAGAAGTCGTCTTAGACGTTGCCTTTTTGGTTGGCTTAGATGAAGTATTTGCTTTTACCTGGACAGTTTTTTTCTTTTCCGCCATGAAATCGAATCCTCTCTAACACCACTACTCTTTAAAACCATCTACCACAACGGCACCACTTTTTTTGTCCTCATGAATTTTAATAAATCCTTGACTTGATGCATCACGTAAAAGTGCTGTAAACGAATGATATCCATAAGTCGCTTCAGCAAACTGAGGGCGTTTTCTACGCATCGTCTGCTTAAGTC
>JABZIF010000031.1 GCA_015258485.1 Atopobiaceae bacterium
TGCAAGTAGAGAACGAGAAATGCGTAAGGAATCATTTGCTGCAGATGTTTCACGCATTTCATTTCTAATCACATTATTAGATTGAAGCGTAGAAACAGTAGCAGTTGAAATGCCAATGCGGACCACACCAAGCGTCAAGAACAATGCAGCAGCAACAGCAACAATTTTAATACGCTGTATAAACTGGCTACTCACACCACGACGCGCATCAGCATCAAGGCCGCCACCAGGAATAACCTCAAAAGAAGCGCGAGTGCTCTCTTGACGAGCATACTCAAACTCATTCTGAGTTGTACGTGCGATAGCCTCTGATCCATAACGTGCCATCTGGCTCATCCTCTCAAACTGGTAAAACAAGCACTGCGCTTGGTCGAACGTTTACTCTTCTGGGTTGCGTTTTACCGCCACCCGCATGAGGGCGCTTCTCGCCCTTGGATTGCGTTTGATCTCTTCTGGAGTGGCCATAAGAGGTTTACGCGTCACTATGTCAACTATCGGCACTTGACCACACATACAAACTGGGAGGTCTGGTGGACAAATACAACCTTGACTCAACTCATGGAAAACATGCTTTACAATGCGATCTTCCAGTGAATGGTACGAGATAACGCAGATTCTTCCACCTGGATTAGCCCAGGCAATTGCAGAACGAAGTCCGCGTTCCAGCACTTCAAGCTCATGATTAACTTCGATACGAAGCGCTTGGAACGTCTTTCTAGCGGGATGTCCACCATGACGACGTGCCGCCGCTGGAATTGCAGCTTTTATAATCTCTACGAGCTCTAACGTAGTGTGAATTGGTCTCTTTTCTCGAACCTCAACAATGCGTCGTGCAATTCGTGATGCGAATTTCTCATCACCATAAACTCGAAGAATTCGGGTGAGGTCAGCTTCGTTATAAGTGTTTATAACCTCTTGTGCAGTTGGAGTTTGTTTACCCGAATCCATTCGCATATCCAACGGGGCGTCTTCGTGATACGAAAAACCTCGCTCTGGGATATCAAGCTGAGGAGAAGAAACACCAATGTCAAAAAGAAAACAATCGACTCCAGGAACTTCTGCAGAGACGAGAAGTTCATCAAGATTGCCAAAGTTTCCTTTGAGTGGTAAAAACTCTGCGTTTGGTACTTCTTTCTTAATACGTGCAGCTGCTGCTTGATGAGCCATTGCATCCTGATCAATCCCAATGGAAAGACCATCTGGAGCAATACATTTGGCCATCGCTACGGTGTGACCCGCTCCTCCCAAGGTGCAGTCGCAAACAACCTCACCTGGCTTTGGGTTCAGCTCACGTAACACTTCTGCAAGCATTACTGGTTGGTGCCGATATTCGACTTTCAAGCTACTTTCTTCTGCCTTCACGATCTTCTCGCCTCATTAGGCGCCAAAGATAAGATCCTCAAGCGTTGCAACGCGATCATCTGCCGAGAAGAGGCTGTTCCACTTATCGGAATTCCAAATCTCAAAGTGGTCGCCATTTCCAACAATGGTGACGTCGCGATCAAGCTGGAGCTTCTTTCTGGCCTCAGGATCGGACTCGTCAATCTTTCCCAGTGCAATACGTCCAACCGAGTCAATGTCGACAGTAGTTGCAGCTGCATTCAGCATACGAAGTGCTGTGACGTCATCACGATTCCTTGGGTTGAGGTTGAGGCTTTGAATCCAAGCCTCATACGCCTCTGGTGAGTAACCGTAAAGAGCGTCCTGACGACGAAGCAAAACAACAACGTCACCCATTTGCTTACGCTGAGGTGCAGGAAGAGTTACACGAATCTTTGAGTCCAGCGAACGCTGATACTGACCAGTTAACATGTCTCCTCCTTTCACGTTGGCGCCCATTGCCGTGCGTGCTGTGTTTGTGTTGTATGTGCACGGCAACATTTGGGCATGCTTCGACGTTTGAACGTGAAATAAATATAACTCATTCCAACACTTAGGCACACTAGAAAACACTTTCAAACACCAAGTATTTTTTCATATGTCTATCTGGTCTTTAATCAAATAACGATAAAGAGAATTTAAACCACAATATGTAGTGTTTATCTATTCCCTAACTACAAAAGAAGGGATTATTAGAGTTTTATTTCTAAAAATGAATTTTTTATAGACACAAAAAATTTTTTACGATTTGTGTTGAACTCGTGACGAAAATCACACTTTCCCACACACGCTATTCTTTAGGATGCACATGAGAACGTGGATGCGCCTCTAAGAAAACACCTCTAATGTGAGCTCTATCAACATGCGTATATAACTGTGTAGTAGAAATATCTACGTGACCCAACAATTCCTGGACAGAGCGCAAATCTGCCCCACCCTCAAGAAGATGTGTAGCAAAGCTATGCCTCAACGTATGAGGATGCAAATCATCGATTCCCACATTTCTGCCGTATGTTGCTACAAGTTTATGAATTGATTGACGAGAAATTCTTCCGCCTCGTGCATTTACGAAGACCTCGGAGACTTGTCCATGTTTTAAAAGATTAGAGCGACCTTCGTAGATATATGCCTGTAACGCACGAACAGCCGATCCAAGAATTGGTACCACTCGTTCTTTGGAACCTTTACCAAATACACGCAAAAGCTCCTCATCAAACAACACCCCACGCATTTCTAAATCGCAAAGTTCTGAAACTCGCAAACCGCAACCATAAAGAACCTCAAGAATAGCCTTATCTCGCATCCCAATAGAAGTTTTTTTAAATGGTTGATCTAAAAGTCTTGCTGCCATTTCTTGCGAAATAACATCAGGGAGTCTTTGTACTCTTGCTGCTGGAGGAAGATTGTCTGCTGGAGAGCTCTCACAAATCTGTTCTATAACCAAAAACTTATGGAAATTTCTTAACGCTGCAGTATGGCGCTCTACTGAAGTTGGAGCCATTCCTAAATCTCTTAACGTGCCAATATATTCTTCAATATCTGCCCGAGTAACTTGAGCGGGTTTGGTTATATGACGATTATCCAGCCAGCTGATATAACCTTGTATATCCCGCTTATAGGCATCAAAGGTATTAACAGAAAGACCTCGCTCAACAGCAACATACGCTAAAAATTCTGTACATGCCTGAGCGAGGTCCATAATCATACATGTCCTAAACGACTCTTATAAAACTGACTTTACCTTATGACGATCAATTGACTCATGATGTGCAATTGCAGCGCGCACAAACTCACGGAATAGTGGTGCCGGATGAGTTGGACGACTCTTAAACTCTGGATGGGCTTGACTTGCTACAAACCATGGATGGACATCCTCTGGAAGCTCTATCATCTCTACCAAACGATCATCTGGAGAAACACCAGAAATGACTAGTCCATGTTCAACGAGCTGTTTACGGTATACATTACTTACTTCATAGCGATGACGATGACGCTCATAAATTAAATCATCACCATATGCTTCATGAGCAAGCGTATTGGCAACTACCTTACATGGATATGATCCAAGACGCATTGTACCGCCCTTATCGGTCACATCTTCTTGATCTGGCATAAGATCGATAACGGGATAAGGAGTATCGGGACCAAATTCTGCAGAATTAGCACCCTCCATACCACAAACATCGCGAGCAAACTCAGTAACAGCCATTTGCATTCCAAGACACACGCCAAGATAAGGAATCTTAAACTCGCGAGCACGACGAATAGCAACCATTTTGCCTTCAACGCCTCTCAGACCAAACCCTCCTGGAACTAAAATACCGTCTGCGCGAGCAAGTTCTTTTGCTACGTCATCTTCAGTAAGCTCTTCGCCATTAACAAGACGAATATCAACGTGGCGGTCGTAAAAAATTCCAGAATGATGCAGCGCCTCAATAACAGAAAGGTATGCATCAGGCAATTGCGTGTATTTTCCGACTACATAAATTCTTGTAGTATCTTCAAGCGCATTTGCCTTATGCATTGCAGTAGTGAAAGACTCCCAGCTTCCAAGATCGCTTGGATGAATCTCAAGTCCAAGACGTTCAAGGACCTTTTTATCAAAACCTTGGCTAGCAAGATGTGCAGGGACATCATAAATTGATGGTAAGTCGTTGTTCTCAAAAACACAATCTGCATCAACGTCGCAGAAATTAGCGATTTTCTCGCGAATAGATGCATCAACTGAATGACTGGAACGACATACGATAAAGTCTGGTTGAACGCCAAGAGAACGGAGCTCTTTTACTGAGTGCTGAGTAGGTTTTGTTTTAACTTCATGCGCTGCAGCAATATAGGGAACAAGACTCACATGAATAATAGCGACGTTGTGAGCACCGCGTTCTTTTCTGAATTGGCGGATTGCCTCAACAAACGGCTGAGACTCAATATCTCCAATGGTGCCGCCAAGTTCTGTAATGACAATATCGGCGTCAGTTACTTCTTCAATTCTGGCAAAACGTGCTTTAATTGCATCAGTGACATGGGGAATAACCTGAACAGTTCCACCAAGAAAATCTCCAGCACGCTCACGCTGAATAAGTGACTGATAGATTAAACCAGTAGTAAAGTTAGATTCACGAGTAAGATTCTCATCAATAAAACGCTCATAGTGACCGAGGTCAAGGTCTGTTTCTTTGCCGTCTTCAGTAACAAAAACCTCACCATGCTGAAACGGACTCATAGTTCCTGGGTCAACATTAAGGTATGGATCGGCTTTTTGCATCATGACCTTATAACCACGAGCTTTAAGAAGGCGCCCCAATGAAGCAGCGGTAATTCCCTTACCTAACGAAGAAACAACGCCGCCTGTTACAAAAATATGCTTGGTCATGAAAATCTCCCGTAATTAAAACAAAAAAATACGTTTCTACGGGTCTTTATACTATCCCGATTTAGGCCCCATAGAGACGAGAAATTCAAGCTCTTCAAAAAATCTTAGTATGCTTTGAAATAGTTATAAATCACCTCTTCTCTTCAAGTAATTCCTGTGCATGAGCCAAAGAAGCTTCAGTTATTGTTCCAGAAAGCATACGTGCAATTTCTTCTTCTCTTTGAACACCGGTAACCTCAGTAATAGAAGTAACTGGAATAGCGTTATGTTCTTCAGATTTTGAAACTACGTAGTGCTTATCGCCCATAACTGCAACTTGAGGTAAGTGCGTTACAACAATTACCTGATGTGTTTGCGCCAATTGTTCAAGTACCTCAGCAAGGGATAACGCCGTTGCACCACCTACGCCAGCATCAACCTCATCAAATACCAACGTATCGCACTCATCAGACTTACCTAGCACAACTTTACACGCAAGCATAACACGAGAAATCTCACCGCCTGATGCAATCTTCTTAAGCGGACGAGCAGTCATTTGAGCAGAAGGCTTATACATAAGCTCTACTTTTTCTGATCCTGTCTTATTCCACTGTTCAAAGGGTAAATCATCAAACAACAATTCTATTTGAGCTGACCCCATCTGTAAGCGACTCATTTGTGCATTAACTGCTTTACAGAGCTTTGGTGCTGCTTCGTGCCTCATCGCTTGTAGAATCTGAGCTTTTGAAATGAGCTTTTCTTTTGCCTCGTTAACAACAAGCTGAGCATCGTGAAGGAGTTTTTCTGTATCTCTTGTTGCTTCTACGAGTTCTTGAGCAGCTTGATACTTCTTAAATACATCTTTTATTCCAGGGCCATACGTTCTCATAAGACCTTGTAAACGAGCCATGCGTTCTTGCATCGAAGCAAGCGATTCTTCATCAAAATCAAGAGCACTCACGTAACTTCTCAGCTCTGAAGAAACATCCTCAATCTCTATCAAAGCACTCGAAAGAGAATCCACATATCCATTAAGCGTTGCATCGTATGACAAAGCGTTCTGAAGCATTTGTACTACCTCAGAAAGTGAATCAAGAACTCCTCCATCATCAGAAAGAACCTGATGAGCACCTTCAGTAGCTTGAAGTAAAGATTCTGAATGCTCAAAGCGAGGTAATTGCTCTTCCAGCTCTTCTAATTCTCCCTCTTTTGGAGAAACTTCATCAATCTTTTGGATGAGAAATGCAGCATCATCAATTTTTGAACTACTCGATTGGCTTACTTCTCTTACACGTTGCAATTCTGCAACTGCCGCATGATATGCCTGTAATGATTCTTGATACTCCCCCAATGGAACTTGTAAAGGATTACCAATCCAAGCATCAAGCATGCCTACGTGATTTTTAACATCCAAAAGTCTTTGATGTTCGTGTTGACCACACAAATCTATTGACGTACCAATACCTAAAGCAAGTTCTTTAACAGACGCCATATGTCCGTCAATTTCTACTCTTCCCCGGCCATCAGCACTCACACGTCTAGAAACAATTACTCCGTCTTTGTCATCATTAGAAGTAAAGAAACGAGCTTCTACTTGTAAGGCGTCAGTACCTTCTCTCACAGCTGAAGCGTCTGCTCTTTCTCCAACTAAAAGTTTAATAGAAGAAAGTAGAGCGGTTTTTCCGGCACCAGTCTCTCCCGTTAAAACAGTCAGACCAGCAGAAGGCAACAGTGACGCATCTTGAATGAGTGCAACATTTTGTACATGAAGTTCATCAAGCATAAAAATCTACCTGCTGTCTGCTTTGCCATAAAAAACACGAGACACCGAGTGATAAAAACTATGTGCACTACTGTCAAGTAAAATAATGTCCCCGGGTCCACGACTAATACGAGCCTTTGTTGCTACACCGTCTTCTGGATGACTAATGTTTTGTCCATCAGAAAAGAAATGACACAGTGCAGGGCGATCCTTTGACATAGTGATTTCAACAACATCAGAAGGAGACGTGAGAAAAGCGCGTGCCAAAATAGTATGTGGTGCAATAGGAACGCATACCATACCGGTAAATTCTGGAGTAACAATTGGACCACCAGCTGCAAGCGCGTATCCTGTTGACCCTGTTGCCGTACTTACCACAAAGCCATCTCCACGAAGCTTATCAATATGGTTACCTGATACAGCAACAGTAAACTCAACCATATCCCCCGCTCCACCTCTGGATACAGCAAAATCATTAAGCGAGAAGGTCTTCTCGCTATGAACCTCTCCAGAGGGAAGCTCATATTCAGTTTCAATTGAAAGAGTTGCACGTCTAGATATATGAAGTTCTCCCGCAAGAGCATCAGAGAGCGTCTCAAACATATGGGATGGTGTTGTGCTAGTCAAAAACCCTAAATGACCATATGAAACTCCAAGGATTGGAATTTCTGAATATCCAACAATCTTTGCCGCCCGTAAAAGTGTTCCATCTCCACCAAGAGAAACAACAAGCTCGCAATCAGAACAGTCAACAATTTTGTCTGGGAAAAGTTTTTTATCGTGAGCCCACTGAACATCATATCCCTGTTCAAAAAGCCATTCTTCCAGTTTACGTGCGCCAGAAACAGCAACTTCTCTTGAATAATTTGGTACAAGAAGTACTTTCACGTAAACCACTCTCCAAAGTCAGCTACTCGCAAAAATATGAATAACCCTTTTTAGTATACCTAAAAATCAAGAAAAAATGATTAGAATTAGAACATAGGTTCTATATTATTTGTACACTGTGCTCATACACTACAGACTGTAAATTCAGCTGACGTGGCTCTGCATTACATTGTCCAAATAATAAATATTCCACATTGCCCTTTGCGCCATGTATTGGACTCTCACAGGCACCCAGAGGTCCCAATTTTGCATCTGTAAAAGCAGAAGTAACATTTTGTAAAACCTGTAATCTAACAGTGGGATCAGTGACAATACCTCCCGCTCCCACATCTTCTTTTTTTGCCTCAAACTGTGGCTTTACCAAAGTCACAAAAATACCGTCCTGTTTAAGAACCTCTAAAACTGCAGGTAAAATAGTTATAACTGAAGTAAAGGAAACATCACTTACTGCAACATCAAAAACGTCGTTATATCCCAACTGCGGAAGATTAACTACATTAGTGCGCTCAAGTAATTCGACCCTGTCATCATTTCTCAGCGACCAGTCAAATTGAGCATATCCAACGTCTACCGAAGTAACCAGAGCCGCACCATATTGAAGCAAACAATCTGTAAATCCACCGGTAGAACAACCAATATCTAAGCATCTCTTCTGTACAACATCAAGCTGAAAAGCTTCAAATGCTCGCTCAAGCTTAAGACCACCTCGACTTACATAAACAGGCGCCCCTTTTACCTGTAGATATATCCCCTCTGGAACAAGTTCACCAGCAGAAAGTATTTTTCTATTTGTTGTGGAAACATCACCTGATAATACAGCACGCATCGCTGTATCAGCATCTTTAAAAAACCCTTGCCTTACCAGCTCTTCATCGACTCTATGACGAGAAATACGATGAGACACTAGTCTTCATTACTTTCTGAAACAGATATCTGTGACTCCTGTTGGACAGAAACGTCTTGCTTGGTATCTAAAGACCCTTCAGCTAAATTCTCTACCTGGTCAGAGACAGTATCTTCAACCGTATTAGAGTCTTTTTGTATCTGAACTAAACGTTCTTCTTCCTCAGTAGTAAATTCTGTAGTGTCTACCATAGTGACTGCTTTGGAACCAAGCGCAATAGCTTCATCAAACAAATCAAGTGAATGCTCCAAAGATATATCTTTATCACGAACTTGATCAACAATTGAATCAAGTCGAGCAGTAATTTGATCAAAACTTTGATATTCAGACGTATTTACTTTAGTCATAACTACTCAATATCTTCCTTAGAAGACTCTACCAACATATCAGCGTTTCTTACTTCTTCAGTTTCCTTGCTAGTGCATAAAACAGAGAAATCTTTACCTGCTTCAAGGCTATCAACAATACAACCAAGAACCCCGTTAATAAAGCGAGGCGAATCAGCTCCACAATACGCACGAGCAAGATCAACAACCTCATTAATTGCAACAGCCGGATCAACCTCTGGAACTTCTAAAATCTCATAGAGAGATATGCGAAGCAAATTCCTATCAACTGAAGGCATACGATCAAGTGCCCAATCTTTTGCATACGACGCAATAATACTATCAAGATTATCTCTTATTGCGTCTGTACCCACCGCAAGCTCTTGGGCATACTCATCCAAAGGACCATCAGAAAGTGTATAGTCTCCACCCAAGACTTCTGTGACAGTACGGTTTGTTGCCTCTGCCTGAAAGAGAAGTTGTAAAGCTTGACTCCGAGCACGGGTACGTCCAAAAAACTTAGTGCTCAAGCCTACTCCTTAGGAAATACAAGGCTGTCAATATATACGTCAACAGAAGAAACGCTGACACCAATTTGTTCACTCACAGCAGTAGCAACTGCTAAGCGCACATCGGATGCAAGACTGGTAAAAGGATACCCATAAAAAACAGTAAGGTGTACACCAAGGTGTAGCTGTTCATTTTCTACAGAAGACTCGACAGCCTGCTCTGGAGAAAGGCTTCTACTAGTGAAAACATTAATTAAATTTGATGCTAGCGTATCATTTCCGCCTACGGAGGCCACGCCTTCAACGTTTCCTGCAGCTCCAGAAACAACTGTTGAAACTACATCTTTAGAGATGCCAATACCAGCTATACGAAGCTCTGTTTCAGCCATGATTACCTCCTAGAAAAAGACAACTGCCTTTAAAGCTCATCACACATCAATTAGAACAATGCCACAAAGATTTATACACGAGAAACAAACTTACCGTCACGTGTATCGACCTTAATACGCTCACCCTGGTTTAGATACATTGGAACCTGTAAAGTTGCTCCGGTCTCGATAGTCGCAGGCTTTGTGCCGCCCTGCACCGTATCACCCTTAAAACCAGGATCGGTCTCAGTAATCTCAGCCTCAATAAACATAGGAGGCTCAACACCTAGAAGTTCTGTATCTGCATATAACAGCTGGGCATTATCGTTCTCTTTAAACCAGACACTTTTCTCGCCAATAAAATCGGCAGGAACAGCGACCTGCTCATACGTATCATTGTCCATAAAATAATAGGACTCACCATCATTATAAAGATACTGCATCTCTTTGGTGATAAGAAGAACGTTCTCAAATTTTGTTCCCGCATTGCAAGTTTGATCAATGACGCGACCAGAACGAAGATCACGAATCTTATAGCGAACAAAAGCGCCACCTTTACCAGGCTTAACATGTTGGAACTCAACGATAGTGTAGTACTTATCGTTAATCTTAAGCCCAAGGCCGTTTTTGAAATCTGCGGTACTAATAGTTGCCACGTCTTACTCTTTCCACTCGATAAAGCCACGAGAGATCTGTAAATTTAAAACTACTCACTTACCATGACTCGTGACACGTATATACACGTTGGATTTTATCAGTTTCAAGCATTCTCTGCTTGCAGCTCTCATAAAAATGTAAAATTAGCTCATTTTCTTTTAAAGAGATTCACAAGGTAACTCGGTACTTTAGGAATCTGGGCAATGCCATGTTTAAATACATACCAAAAACTGGGAGAACGAACGAGTTTCTCGTCACCTATATAGGTACGAATGCAGCGCAGCGTTTCTTTGTTATCGCGTGTTGAAAATGAATACGTTCCATTCTTTTTTGTAAACACAGCAAAACGAGAAATGATCTTTCCTCTTTGCATAACTGATGCGGAAACATAATCTATTTCATCCCAAGGAATCTGAATAAAGTCCTCAGGATTTTTCTCGTTATAAAACTCAAACGCATTATTTCCAATCAAAATATCACCGTACGTTGAAAGACCATGAAATGACGTAGCTTTTATTGTCAAGTCAATCGTACTATTTTGCGACTGCGCCATAAATCCCCTTAAAAGATAGGTCGCACCCACGATAGAATGCGACCTTTCTAAGCATCAATTCTTGCAAACTATTCACAAGATATATTAAAAATATTACATAAAACCAAAGAATCGACCAATAATACC
>JABZIF010000032.1 GCA_015258485.1 Atopobiaceae bacterium
TGTCCGTGAGGTATTTGACAAGGCTGCTCAGGGTATGTGGGCTGACCGCAACGGTGGTTACACCCGTATTATGAAGCTTGGTCCGCGTAAGGGCGATGCTTCTGAGGTGGTTATCCTTGAGCTTGTTACCGAGCCAGTTAAGTCCAAAGCTTCTGCTAAGAAAGCTAAGGCTAAAGCTACTAAGGTTGCTCCAGCTCCTGTTAAGGAAGAGCAAACTGAGGCTCCTGCAGAAGAAGCTAAGCAGACTGAAGAGGCTGCCGAGTAACTTCATACATGGTAATGGTAAAGAGGTCCTGGCGTTTTGCTGGGACCTCTTTTTCAAATGAAGGGATTCATATGATCGAGTGCAAGAAGGTATCATTTACCTATGAGACTCCCCAGTATGACTCTTCATCTAATAATCATTCTACAAATGCTCAAAAGAGCAGTTCAGCTTCTCAAGAGCATGTATTAGATTCTGTATCATTTACTCTTGAACCTGGCTCTAGAGTTGTTGTAGTTGGTTCAAATGGTTCGGGTAAATCCACACTGGCTAATATGTGTAACGCTTCGCTTTTACCACAATCTGGAGAGGTTTTAGTAGATGGAAACGCAACATCAAACGTTCCTTCTACTCAAATTTCTTCTCTTGTAGGTATGGTCCGACAAGATCCCGCTTCGCAGATTGTGAGTACCACTGTATTCGAAGAGGTTGCTTTTGGTCCCGCTAATGTAGGACTTCCAAAAAATGAAATTATCGACAGGGTAACTCATACGCTTGAGCTCTGTGGCATTTCTGAGCTTCTCTTGTCTCAAACTACTGCACTTTCCGGTGGCCAGCAGCAGCTTGTGGCCGTTGCGGCAGCGCTTTCTCTTCAACCTCACTATTTGGTTCTTGATGAAGCGTTTGCGCAATTAGATACACGGTACAGAAATCATTTGTCTCGCCTGATTGATACTCTTGTTACTCAGCAAAGTGTTGGTGTATTAGAGATTTCTCACTCATTTGAATCTATACCTGGAGCGCAGCAGGTACTTGTGCTTGATAAGGGAAAACTTGTATGGCAGGGAAGTCCTACAGATTTTCTCAAAAATTCGTCTGTACTAGACATTGCTGGTTTTACTGATGCACTTTCTTTAACAGCTCATATGGCAGCATGTTTTGGATACAATTTTGATGCTCCTTTTAATCTTTCTTTGTTTGTATCTTTTCTTGTTGAGCACAATTTGTTATTTGAAGCGCTTGATACGCTTGTATATCACCAGGCTCTACAGGTTGTGAGAGCAAATAATTATGATGGTTATGCCTTTTGTGGAGAAGTTCATGAGCTTGTACTCAAAGACGTCTGCAAATCATTTGATGTACCGCTTTTGAAAAATATTTCTTTTACAACTACATCTGAGCTGGTGGTACTTGTTGGCCCATCGGGTTCAGGAAAATCTACATGTGCAAGAATTGCAGCGGGACTTATTGCCTGTGACTCAGGTCAGACATTTCTTGATGGTCGCTCTATTGAAGCAGGTGCTGTTGGCATTTGTTTTCAAAGACCACAAGATCAACTTTTTGCTCGGTCGGTATTTGAAGATATCGCATTTGCTCCAGCCAATAAGGGTTTCTCACCAGAAGAAACGCACGATATTGTTGAAACAGCAGCTCAAAAAGTAGGCTTAGATCGAGCGTGGTGGAAAAAATCTCCCTTGATGCTATCTGGTGGTCAGGCCCGTCGTGTGGCTTTGGCAGGAACACTTGCATGCGCAACAAATGCCTATATTTTTGACGAAGCAACATCTGGTCTTGACGGAGCAGCTCGAATGCAGGTATTACAACTTGCGCGAGATCTTGTAAATGACGGAAAAGTGGTTTTAGCCATAACTCATGACGTGAGTGAATGGCTGCCGTATGCTGATCATGTAGTATTTTTAGATAACGGTTCAATTTCTTCTCAGGTTTCTGCACTTGAAGCACAGGTTAATCCACAGGTATACGAGCAGGCTCATCTTGACTGTCCACTTTACGTTAAGGTTGTAAGTGCGGTGCTGGAGGCTTGCCATGGTTAGATATCAGCAAAGTTTGATAAAAGGACAAATGGCACTTGCTTCACTTACGGCTCAGACAAAAATTGTTGCAGGTATCGTTGGTATTATCGGAATATTTTGTACACAGAATATATTTTCTTTTGGTTTGTTTTCCCTCGTAATTGTGTTTTTATGTGCTGTGGCACACATGAGTTTTTCTGATTTTTTACGAATCGTTAAACCTGCGGCTGTTATTCTAGCTCTCTCGTTCATAGTAAATACGTTTGTGTTCATTGGACACCCCGATATAATTTTTTCTGGATCAGTAGGTATTTCTGTCGTTGGATTTTATAGGACTACAACTGCAATAATTCGTGTTCTTTTAGCTCTAGCACTTGTTTTAATTGTTGCAAAAACTACTACGCCTACAGAACTTTCAGATGGATTTTCTGCGTTGTTCTTGCCTTTGCGTGTTTTTCATATTGATGTTGACGGATTGAGTATTGTTCTGTCCATTACGTTAAGAGCAATTCCGCTCATACTTGAGGAACTTGATAAAATCAGAGCAGCTCAGCGATCTCGTGGATGTAATTTTGAGACGGGTACATTGGTACAAAGAATTAAAAAATGGTCAACACTTTTAGTGCCGTTGACAGTTTTGTTATTTAGACGTGCTGATGAGCTAGCACAAGCCATGACAGATCGATGCTTAGGCGCAGCAAAACGAACTCGTCTCTCTAAAAAAATGAAATTCTATGAGTGGGCTGTATTGTTCATATGGATTATATTTTGTGTCGGAATGATTCTTTTATAAGAAGTGAGCTTCATTGCTTACAATCGTATGAGCTTGACATTATAAGATGACGCTTAGGTATTGCTCTATATAAGGAGTTTCACGTAATGAGTGAAGCAACTCAAGAAAAGACGCTTGTTATACAGCTTGGATATCGGGGTGCTGAATTCTCTGGGTACGCCGAGCAACCGCATCAACGAACCGTTGCAGGAGAGGTTCGTCATGCGCTAGAAATTATTTTAAAAAGAGAGATTGAGCTTACGTGTGCAGGTAGAACAGATGCTGGCGTTCATGCGCAGTCGCAGTATGTGAGTTTGCCCGTATATGGAGCAGAGTTAGAGTTATCTGCCGAGAAACTCATGCGCTCGCTTTGTGCACTCACCGGTGATGATATTTCTGTGAGACAACTTTTTTGCGCTCCGCAGAATTTCTCGGCACGTTTTGATGCACTAGCTCGTTCATATCGTTACAGAATATGTGCTAGTCCATCTCGTCCTGTTTTGGGATGGGATCATTCGTGGTGGTATAACGCTTCACTTGATGTGGATGCTATGGACAAAGCCGCCCAAGCCCTCGTGGGAGAGCATGATTTTAAGAGTTTTTGCAAAGCGCTTTCTGCAGAAGGTAAACCAACGTATCGATATGTGGAAAATATTTCGGTTGAAGAGATAGAAGAGGCGGGCGAGCAACTCATAGTAGTTGATATTACGGGTAATGCATTTTTGCATAACATGGTACGTACCATTGTGGGCACTTTGGTGGAAATAGGTCGTGGGCACAGACCTATTGAGTGGATTGATGAGGTGCTTGCCGCTCGTGATAGAACAGCTGCAGGAACCTGCGCCCCTGCAAAGGGTCTTACTTTTGTGGGTGTGCGCTATCCTAAGGATGTTTTAAAACCGTGGTAAATAACCGTTTACGAAGTCTTTTCTACCACTTATGTGATATGCAGTAGTTTCCCAAGTTACAAAATATCATCATAGTAGTGATACGTTCTTATAAGAGTGGTTCGTTGTCTTTGCGCAGAGAACCAGCACTTATAGAGATAATGCATACAGGTTCTTACCGTATGTGGGATGAAGGGTGGGAGGCGGACATGTTGAGAAAAAGAGAACGTTTTGAACGTATAGATGTTCCGCGTGCAAACCCATACAAAAACGTAATTGGTCTTGCAGTTATTATCGTGATAGCTGTGTTAGTTGGACTTGTTGTAACAACAATTTGGAATAGAGTTCAACTGGAATCTCACCTGGGGGTAGGCACTCTTTCTAAGGCACTACAAAATCAAAGTACTTCAGATACTCCTGATGGAACTAGTCCTTCTGAAGATACGTTTACTTCATATGCAGTAATTAGTGCAGACTCGCTTAAAGATGGTGGTTCCGAGCTTCAATCTGCACATATCTTAGTTATCAATAGGACACAAAACACAGGATATTTAATTTCTGTTCCGGGTGATGTAGTTGTTGAAACGGATGCCGGTACTCAGACTCTTGCTGATATTTATAAGGGACAAGGGCAAAGCGCCTGTATTGATGCTCTTTCAAAAGTGACAAATATCAAACTTGAACACGTTATTATCTTAACTGAAGATGTTTGGGAAAAAATTTCTGCACTTTCGGGTTCTGGCGCAAGGTCTCTTGTCAGTAATGCCTCAAGTTTACTTGCGTCTATCATCTCTGATATGAAGCCCTCACAGCTTTTAGACCTTGCCGAGACTATTCAACCAATTGGTATTTCTAATTTGGGCCACATTGATGCTCCGGTTACTGAGGGTTCAAATGGCCCCACAGTTGATTCTGTAGCTCTTGGAAAAGCAATTGGAATGCTCCAATAAATCTATCGTAGAAGAAAAATTATCGGTTCCGCCTAAGCTTGTCGGATAACTACTTAAATTGTGCATTACTATCTCAAGCTAGTGTCTCTCTTTCAGAGACTTAAATGTTTGTGCAATTCCGTCATTTTTAAGGCGAAAGATTCCTTCTTTTATAAGGTAGATAGAGCGTGTAAAACGATTTTCTTTAGGCAGAGAAAGTCCACGTGCTTGTGCAAAAAGTGCTTTTCCAAAAGGAGCTATAGCAGGGTTTGCAAAAACACGCTGTGCATCCATGCGATTAAAACTTCTGGTAAGAAGAGTGCGTGCTTGTTGATCATTTGTATCATTGATACCTTGTTTTTCTCGCCAGATAAGGGCATTGTTCGTCAAGATTGCATAATTTATACCGCGTACGATAAGAGAATCACGTACTTGTGGGCTCGTGATAGTGTGAGCATCAACAATATCCATCATGTCATTCCAACGTTCGAGTGGAATAGTTGGATGTGTTTGAGCAAATAGCGTAGCTTCTGCATAGCCGTTTTCTCGGTAGTTATAAAGACATACGTCAGTGTATACAATGCGCGCACCACAGCAATGTGACTCAATAAGGAAGGGGTTATCTGCCCAACCAGCCCCTGGTATTTCTTTGAAGCAAATGTTATGAGTTGCCAAAAAATCCTTCCGATACAGCGCAGTCCAGATTGCAGGGTGATGGAGGAGGAGCTGTTCTGCAGAATCTATGGTACATGGTTGCTTTTTTGGTTTGACACGCCCCTTATAGGCGCAGGGGATTCGTGTCTCTATGGTATTTGAATGGCGTGTATTAAAACGTTTTTTGTAAGCCAGATTATTTTTCTGCTTATCAAATATACGCCAGTATGCAGAGCGAGCGATATCAACGTTTTTCTCGCCACCATAAGTGTCAATGAGATTAATGAGCGTAGCAATCATGTCTGGCTCAAGATAATCATCGGGTTCAACAATAGCAATCCAGACACCATGAGCAGCAGCAATCCCGCAGTTGCAAGATGCTCCGTAACCCTCATTAGGTTTGTCAATGATTACGATACGTGAATCTAGAGCGGCACATGTTTTTATAAGAGAGAGAGAAGAGTCGGTAGATCCGTCGTTTACACAAATAATTTCAATGTTTTTGTACGTTTGTGCTTGGATACTTGCGAGGCATTGTTCTAGGTAGTCAGCTACGTTATAGATAGGAACAATAAGAGATACCAAAGGTTGGGTAATTTGAGCGTGACTCATCTCATCTCCTTCTGATTGCTGCTTTATACTAATATACGCTACTGAATTCATTTACGGAGTTTTGGGGAAATATGAATCGCATCGCTCTTGTTATAGTTACCTTCAAGCGCCAAGAGCTGCTTGCTAATTTGCTTGATTCAATTACCAAGCTTACTGTAGCCCCTTGGCGTGTGGTGGTTGTTGATAACGAGAATTCCTCCCAAACAGAAGCCCTCGTAGATTCATTTTCGCAAAAAATTACTGTTCAATGGGGAAAGACATTAGAAGACCCTGATACAAAAGGTAGTACGAATCGTGTTGTGTACGTTCCTATGGAGCAAAACACAGGTGGTTCAGGTGGTTTTTCTGAGGGAGTTCGCATTGCATATGGTCTTGGTGCTGAGTGGTTTTGGGTTATGGATGACGATGTTGCGGTACTTCCTGATGGTTTAGAGAAACTTGGCGCCTGGTCTAATCAGGCAGAGGTTATTCAGGGTCAACGCTACGATTTTGATGGTGGTCCATTTTTCTGGCAATATCGTTTTAGCACGTCGATGGGTATTTATAATCCTCTCGCTAAAGCTGGTTTTGATGGTGTAGATTATCGTTTGTGTAATGTTATGTGTTTTGAAGGGGCATGTTTTAAGCGTTCTGTTGTTAAGCAGATTGGTCTACCAGATGCCCGCTTCTTTATTTACTGGGATGATGCATTATACGGATATCTTGCCAGTAAGGTTACACAGCCAATTTTGATTCCAGATTTTGTTCTTAAAAGATGTCGAGAAGTTCCTGGGCAAGGCATTGGTTCTGTTCGTCAGCTCAATTCTACATCCGATATGACGCGTTATTACATCACGAGAAATCGTGGTTATATGGCTCGTTATTTTCAGGTTCACGGAGATTACCACCGTATTCTTTTTGGTATTGGAACAGCATTGACCTTTGCAAAAGAGATTATTCGTTTGATTGTGGTAGATAGAAAGCATTTCTTTTCAGGTCTTTCTCGCTTAGTAAAGGGATGGAAGGACGCGCGGCTTATTTATAAAGATGTAACGTGGAGACCGCAACCACCACTGTCATAGACATTTGAGTTAGTGTGTTGTATACGTTTACATAAGTTATCCTGAAATAAAACCTGAAGTAAAATTTTTGAATTGTGGGGCAATTGTGAAAAAAATTTTATTGTCCTTGGTTTAGTTTTGAAGCAATTTTTTATTGTTTTTACAAAACAGGTAATTAGTAAAATTTTGAGCTATTTTTTTACCTGCACTGATACATAACAATAAAATGTGTCAAGTTAAAATTTTGTATTTCATAACAAATTTCACAATATATTGTTATACTTCTCATTCCAAAACACTATAAGTTGTGGCATAGTAGTTGCTATCACATAAGCGGATTTCCAACCACCTCGCTTAGGCAAAAGCTTAGGAACCGCAGTGATAATCCAATTCAATACGTATGAAAGCAACGCTTTCGCTCTGTTCGTTCAAGGAGTTTGCACATGAAAATTATCAAGCGCAATGGCTCAGAGGCTACCTTTGAAGTTGAGAAGATTGTTAACGCAATTGCTAAGGCAAACGCAGAGGTACCAGAAGATCAGCGCCTGACTGATCGAGAGATTCAATTTGCTTCTCTTAACGTTACTGATGAGTGCGAGAAGGCTGGTCACACTGTTACGGTTGAAGAGATTCAAGATCTTGTTGAGGATCAGTTGATGGCTCTTGACCGTTTTGAAGTTGCTCGTAAGTACATCATCTACCGCTATATTCAGAACCAGAAGCGTCGTAAGAACACTACTGACGATAAGATTCTTTCCCTCATTGAGTGCAACAATGAGGAGGTCAAGCAAGAGAACTCTAATAAGAATCCTACCGTTGTCTCTGTTCAGCGTGACTATATGGCTGGTGAGGTCTCTAAAGACTTGGTTCAGCGTGAGCTTCTTCCAGAAGATATCGTGGCTGCCCACAACGAGGGCCTCATTCACTTCCATGATTCTGACTACTTCGCACAGCACATGCATAACTGTGATCTCATCAACCTTGATGACATGCTCCAGAATGGTACTGTTATTTCCGGTACGCTTATTGAGCGTCCACATAGCTTCTCTACTGCATGTAACATCGCAACACAGATTATTGCTCAGGTAGCTTCCTGTCAGTACGGTGGTCAGTCCATTTCCTTGGCACATCTTGCTCCATTTGTCGATGTTTCTCGTAAGAAGATTCGCAAGGCTGTCATTGAAGAGATGAATTCTGTTGGTGTAGAGCTTTCCGCCGAGCAGCTTAATGATATGGTCGAGAAGCGCCTGCGTGATGAGGTTTCTCGTGGTGTCCAGACTATTCAGTATCAGGTTGTTACCCTTATGACCACCAATGGTCAAGCACCTTTTATTACTGTCTTTATGTATCTCAATGAGGCAAAGAACGCACAGGAGAAAAAAGACCTTGCGCTCATTATTGAAGAGATGCTTCGCCAGCGCTACCAGGGTGTCAAGAATGAAGAGGGCGTTTGGATTACCCCTGCATTCCCTAAGCTTATTTATGTTCTTGAAGAGGACAATGTCCGTGAAGATTCTGAGTACTTCTATCTTACTCAGATGGCTGCTAAGTGTACTGCTCGTCGTCTTGTCCCTGACTACATCTCTGAGAAGAAGATGAAGGAGTACAAGCTTTCTAAGGGCGAGAAAGAAGGAGAGGGCGATACCTTTACTTGCATGGGCTGCCGTTCATTCTTAACTCCTGATCGTTCTGGTAACGGTTTTAATAATGTTGCTCGCGCAAAGAACTATGAGCCAGGTAAGCCTAAATACTATGGCCGTTTCAATCAGGGTGTTGTAACTATCAATCTTCCTGATGTTGCTCTTTCTGCTGGTCGTGATATGGATAAGTTCTGGAAGATCTTTGATGAGCGTCTTGAACTTTGCCACCGTGCACTTCGTGCTCGTCACGAACGCCTTAAAGGCACTCTGTCTGATGCTGCTCCAATTCTTTGGCAGTACGGCGCACTGGCTCGTCTTGATAAAGGTGAGGTCATTGATCCTTTGCTTTACGGCGGATATTCTACTATCTCTTTAGGTTATGCTGGTCTTTATGAGTGCGTTAAAGCTATGACGGGTCACAGCCACACGGATAGAGAAGCAACTCCTTTTGCTCTTCAAGTTATGCAGCACATGAACGATAAGTGCAACGAGTGGAAGGAAGCAGAGGACATCGATTACTCCCTCTACGGCACTCCTCTTGAGTCCACTACCTACAAGTTTGCTAAGGCACTTCAGCGTCGTTTTGGTGTTATTCCTGGTATTACTGATAAGGGTTATATTACCAACAGTTATCACGTTCATGTTGCAGAAGAGATTGACGCATTCCAGAAGCTTCAGTTTGAATCTGAGTTCCAGCGTCTTTCTCCTGGTGGAGCAATCTCTTACGTTGAGGTTCCAAACATGCAGGACAACATTGAGGCTGTTCTTCGTGTTATGCAGTTTATTTATGACCACATTATGTATGCGGAGCTTAACACCAAGTCTGACTTCTGCCAGGAGTGCGGCTACGATGGAGAAATCCAGATTGTTGAGGATGAGGGTAAGCTTGTTTGGGAGTGCCCACACTGCGGTAACCGTGATCAGACCAAGATGAACGTTGCTCGTCGTACTTGCGGCTATATCGGAACTCAGTTCTGGAATCAGGGTCGCACACAGGAGATTAAGGATCGTGTCCTTCACCTCTAAGTTTTAGCTGGTATATATTAACGAGCAGAAGAGCCAGTGTTCTTCTGCTCGTTTTTTCTCGCATGATTTTAGGCACTACAATGTGTCAAAGTAAAGGTCGTTACATGAACTACTCGAACATCAAATTTTCTGACATTGCTAATGGAGTCGGCATCAGGACTACTTTGTTTGTTTCTGGCTGTCGTTTGCATTGTAAGGGCTGTTTCAACTATGAGGCCTGGGACTTCAAATCTGGTGGAGAGTTTACTCCAGAGGTAGAGCAAGAGATTATTGATTCACTTGCACCTGTTTACGTTGACGGTCTTTCTATTCTTGGTGGAGAGCCTTTTGAGCCAGAAAATCAAGAAGGCTTGGTTGAGTTTATCGAGAAAGTTAGAGCCACATATTCGCATAAGACAATTTGGATGTATTCAGGTCATACCTGGGAACAGTTGACTGAAGGTAAGTGGCATACACCTTATACAGATCGTATTCTTGCTTGTATTGATGTGTTGGTAGACGGTCCATGGATCCAAGAACTTCATGACATTACATTGCGTTTTCGTGGCTCTTCTAACCAGCGTCTTATTGACGTTCCAAAGACGTTAGAGTCTGGTTCTGTAACACTGTGGGAAGATGCACCAATTTTTAGTACACGTGGTATGTAAGGGCTTGTAAGGACTCACGAGCAAAAAGATAGGCGCGCTTTTTTGACGGGCTTCTCGTTAGTCGAGAAGCCCTTTTTTAGAGTCGCTTTCTGTCGCAATAGGTTTCTCACCCAGCTCACTTATGAAGATTGCTGCAAAAATAACAATGAAGCCAATAAGAATGGAAGGTGTAATAACTTCAGAAAGGAAGATAACTCCAAAGATTGCTGCAAAGATGGTATCCAAAGAGATGATAAGTGATGCTTGAACAGGAGAGACAGATTTCTGTGATCGATTTTGTAGTACGCCAGTAAGAGCGGTTGCAATAAAAATGATATATGCAAGCGCCATCCATGCAGTAGAAGGAATTTGAGAAAAGTTTGGCATAGTTTCACAACAGAGAGCCCAACCTAGACAAGGAAGGGTGCTTACACCAAGCTGAACTATGGTAAGTGTAATGATGTCAAGTTTGTGTGAAA
>JABZIF010000104.1 GCA_015258485.1 Atopobiaceae bacterium
ATGTATATCATAGCCACTTCGTAAAAGAATTTATATAGCGAGAAAACCGAACAAGCCCCAGCTCAACTATGAGGCTAGAGCTTAAATAAAGTTAAGGCTCAGATAAAGCTGGAGCTCAAATAAGAATGGAACTTAAATTTGCTGTTGCCGGTTGCGGAAAAATACAAAATCATATGTCCCTCTTCCACGCGGTGATTGTCTAACCGCGCTTCCTTAACTCTAATAATAAGCCATTTTACCCCGTTAATCTCATTTACCGACAACTATCCGAATGTCCACTACATTGGACACTCAGAATTCACATTGAATCTATCATTATTCAACAACGAGAAATAAATTCCCCACACACACTGTTGATTTTCTCTGTAAGAATCTCTGAAAGGAACCCATCATAGAACGAACAATTGATGTATCTACAAACACGAGCACTCAAGTTGTACCTGACACCATTAGTGTTGATATCACTATTCAAGGAGCTTCTAAGACCCGTAAAGAATGTACTGCCAAACACAACGCGCTACTTCAAGCAATCAAAGATGCGCTAGAGAAAAACGAGTTACCTGCTTCAATTCTAAAAAACACAAATATTCAGTTTCTGGTCACGAGGTAAATTGTTATTTGCTATGCATACAATGCTCAAAATAACATTTCGAGTATGATAAACTTCATAGCCACGCTTCTGCTGCACATCATCTGTGGCAGTCATGAGCTAGCTCCTATTTGCCGTACCTATCCTCTTGGCCATAACACTTAGCCTTATTGTTATTTTATCCTAAACAAACAAAAAGTGTTGGAGACCTAAAAAGAGTTAGTATTTTTATAACAGCATGTAATAATGCATTGGAATGGAGAAAGAATGGGAAACTTCCTGCTCGAAGAAACTGCAACCAAGGTAAAGAATATTCTTGGCGATAAAATCAACGATCTTTCCATTGAACGCGCAGTTTTTGGTCTCTTTTTCTCCGGTGTTAAACTTAGCGATGGCCAGGGTGGACTGTGCTTTACTCCCGTTAAAGAAATGCCGCAAGCAGTTTGCTGTCCCTCAAGTGCTCGTGCTATGCCGCTTTCAGGCAGGCTAACCAAGCGCTCCATTGAAGAAACTCTTGCTGACCTTAATAGCAACAATATCTTACGAAAAACTCTTGCTATTGCCACCTTAAACGCGCTCTCTGCAAGCTGCTGGAATGCTGGTGAGGCCAAGCGAGGTGGCTATGCCCTTGAACTCGATAAGAACACGTTTGATGAAGTAGAAATTCCTGTAGAAGGAAAGACTGTTGTTGTGGGAGCACTTGTTCCTATTCTTAAACGTCTCATCAAAGCAAGCGCTGACTTTACCGTACTTGAAATGGATAAACGTACACTTAAAGGTGCTGAGCTTGACCACTACGCTCCGCCTGAGGATGCGCATCTCTACATCCCCGAAGCTGATCTTGTAGTTATTACTGGTGTTACGGTGCTCAATGATACACTGTCCGATTTATTACAACTTGTAAAACCTGGTGCACAAGTAGTAGTCACCGGACCAACTGCAAGTATGTTGCCAGACGTCTTCTTTACACATGGTGTCACTATGATGGGTGGCGTTTTGGTCACCAAACCTGATGAAGTGCTTGATTGTATCAGTGAGGGTGGTAGCGGTTATCACTTCTTTGGCAAAAGCGCCGAGAGGTTGGTCATCAAGAAGGCTTAAACATCTCAAATCTATATACACTCACTGCTATTGATAGCGGAGCGACTCCACTGGATTGAGCTTTGAAGCACGACGAGCAGGCCAGTAGCCAAAAATCAATCCGATGCCAATACAAATCCCCGAGGTAACCATCACGATGGTCGGGGTAATAATGGGCGTGATACCCGTATCAATCGTTATCATGCTGCTAAATGAGCCAGCCAATCCCCATGCTCCGGCGTAACCCAAGGCAATACCAATCACACCACCCAT
>JABZIF010000033.1 GCA_015258485.1 Atopobiaceae bacterium
AATGCAGGCTTTTCACAACACCTCAAACATTGTTTGTAGAGATCCAAAAGGCGCAGCAGAACTAGGTACTTCAGTAACAATCAGAATATTTGCTTGGGACGATGATGTTCAATCAGTAACGCTTCGTCTATGGCAAGAATATGGTCCTGAATCATCTTTAGAGGCCCCATCTCTATCTGGCGAGAAATGCATTGTGATGCAAAAGAGTGATTTTGCTGATGCGTTTCCAGCTGGTGTGCCTGACTATGCGCAGTGTTATGAGGCTATTATTAACCCTGCTGCTACAGGCCTTATTTGGTATCGTTTTGAGCTGCAAGCTTCTGACGGAGCAGTCTGGTTATATGGTGCTCAAGTAAATAGGTGCACAGGTGTTGGTAGCTTTGCCTATGGTGAGCCACCATCATTTCAGATTACCTGCTATGAGCCTCGTACCAGTGTTTTTGGTGTTGAAGATCCAAGCTGGTACAAAGAGGGGGTTGTCTACCAGATTTTCCCTGACAGGTTTGCACGAGATGCAAACTGGCGCGAACGTACCAAGCAAGCACTTGCCGTTCCAAGAAATGGGGTTTCTCGCCAGCTGGTCGAAGACTGGGAGAAGGTTCCAGAGTATCAAAGAGACGTTAATGGTCGCGTGACTGAGTGGGATTTCTACGGCGGATCTTTGGCTGGCATTGAAGAAAAACTTTCCTATTTGGAAGACCTAGGAATAACTGCGCTTTATTTGAATCCTATTTATGCTGCTTCTAGTAATCATCGCTACGATATTGCAGATTATTTGGAAGTAGACCCTGTTTTGGGCACCGTGGAAGATTTTGAGCGCCTCTGTGTTAAAGCCGCTGAGCATGGTATTTCTATTATCTTGGATGGCGTATTTAACCACTGTGGTGCTGACTCAAAATATTTTAATAAATTCTCTAATTACCCCGAACCAGGAGCAGTTCAACAGGCAGGTTCGGTCTATGATGAGTGGTTTACGTTTCATGAAAATGGAACGTATGAAAGTTGGTGGGGTGTTGACGCGCTTCCAACTATTGTGTCTGATAACCCTACTTACCAGGAGTTTATTTGTGGTGAGAATGGTGTTATTAGAACATGGCTACGTCGTGGTGCCCGCGGTTGGCGCTTAGACGTTGCAGATGAGATTTCTGATTCATTTATTCAGAAGATTCGTGCAGCTGCACTTGCAGAGCGCAGCGATGCGGTTATTATCGGAGAAGTCTGGGAGGACGCAAGTAATAAGCGCGCTTATGGAAAACTTAGGCATTATCTTGAAGGTTCCGAGCTTGACGGTCCTATGAATTATCCTCTGAGAAAGGCTATTCTCTCATTTTTGATGAATGAGGCTGGTGCTGAGGCAACTGTTTCAGCTCTTGAGGAACTTTGGGAAAACTATCCTCATGAGTCGTTCTATTCTTGTCTAAATGTGTTTGGAACGCATGACAAGGAACGTTTGATTAACGTAGTTGCGGGTGCTCCCACGCCTGATTCTCTTTCTGCTCATGAGCAGGTGACGTATAGGCTTTCTGCTGATCAGCGAGGCCTTTCTAAGGCTCGTATGTGGCAGACGGCGGTGCTGCAGATGACACTTCCTGGTGTTCCTTCTATTTATTACGGCGATGAGATGGGTGCTGAGGGATTTGTTGACCCAACAAATCGCGCAACAATGCCATGGCCTGGAACCAGTCCTCGTGCAGATTTAGATTACTTTCACATTTATCGCAATGCTATTGCGCTTAGAAAAACGCTGCCACTACTGGTAAACGGCTCGTTTGAACCGTTTGTTCCAGAAGATGGATCTAATGATGTTTTGGCTTTCTGGCGTAGGCCTCTTCAGAAAGATGATTGTTTACAGCAGCAGGGTGAGTTTACGACTGGCGTTTGTGTTCTGGTAAATAAGAGCCGCTCAGATGCTAAAACAGTATATGTTTCTGTACCTCAAAATATGCAGGTTATTGACGTTATTAGTGGCCAAGCGGTACCTGTCAAAGATGGTAAAGCAGAGGTCTTTTTATGGCAGCTTGGATGTACCGTTTTAAACGTGCAGCTGACTCACAGGTTACAAAAGTCTCTTGAGCCTGGTATGGGCGTGCTTGCTCACATTACTTCTTTGCCTGCCAATGATGGAGATGTGACTAAACCGGGACAGAGACTTGGTGTTATTGGTCGTGAAACTTTCGAGTTCATTGATTTTCTCGCCAAATCTGGCCAGAAGTACTGGCAGATTTTGCCTGTCAGTCCAACCGATGAATATGGCTCTCCTTATGCGGGAATTTCCGCTTTTGCAGGAAACATTAATTTGCTCGATCCAGCTGCAATGGAGAAAGTCATTCTTGAGTGCGACGACTCTCAGGGTGAGCGCGCTGCTGAGTACCAGGCATTTCTCGCGAGAAACTCGTATTGGCTTGATTCGTATGCGGCTTTTCGCGCCATCAAAGATCTTCTTGGTGAAGGGATGTGGCAGGAGTGGCCTGAAAAGTATCGTAGCTGGTCACAAGAGTTGCTTACACGTCCTGAGCTTGTCCATGCGATTGATCTTCATCGGAAGTATCAATTTGCTTTTGATGTCGTTTGGAGTCAGACTTTAGCGGAAGCGCATGCTAAGGGTATTCAGATTATTGGTGACATGCCCATGTTTGTTTCGGAAGATTCCGCCGATGTTTGGGCACATCCAGAGCTTTTTGCCCTAGATGCTACAGGTCATACAGAGCTTCAAGCTGGTGCTCCCGCTGATGCTTTTTCGCAAGATGGTCAGCTGTGGGGTAATCCAACATATAACTGGCAAGCTCATAAAGACGAGGAATATCGTTGGTGGATTGAGCGATTCCGCAGGTCTTTCTATCTATACGACTATACAAGGCTAGATCACTTTATTGGCTTTACGTCTTACTATGCTATTGAGCAGGGAAAAACTGCAACTAGGGGTTCTTTTAAGTTTGGTCCTGGCTATGAGTTGTTTGATGTTGCTTATAAACAGCTTGGTCCACTTCCTTTTATTGCTGAGGATTTGGGAGCAGTTACCCCTGCTGTTAAAGCACTGCTCTCTCAGACGGGATTTCCTGGCATGAGCGTCATCCAGTTTGCTGACGGAGACTGCAGATATTCCTTTGCACCAGCTCAGGAGTCTATTGTGTACAGCGGTACACATGACACCCAAACGCTCATGGGTTTTGTAGAGGATCGCTTTACAGGTGGCCAGGCAACTGATGAATCGCAACAGATTTTTAATCATCTTATGGAGCAGGTAGTTGATACCTCTAATGCAGTAGTTATCCTGCCACTTCAGGATGTTTTGTGCCTTTCTGACAATGCTCGTATGAACACTCCTGTTAAGACTGAAGGCAATTGGTCTTGGCAGGTTAAAAAGGATATGATTACGCCAGAGGTTATTCAAAAGCTACAGAGGTATGTAGAACTGCATCAGAACAGACGTAGTGCTTAATGTAGAGCATTCTTTCATAATCAAGTCATAACAAAAATCCTTCTTGTTAGGTAAGAAGGATTTTTATATGTGGATACTTTACTAAGTTGGCTATGAAATTTCGCGTGGTAAAACGATAGTAAAGCGCGTGCCTATACCCTCGCGTGAAACCACTTTAATAGAACCATCATGGTTGTCGACAATCCATTTTGCTATGGATAAGCCAAGTCCAGAACCTTCGTTGCTCTCAATGCGGGCGTTGTCAGCTCTCCAGAACCTCTCAAAAATATGAGCAGCAGCAGCCTCCGATATACCCATACCCTCGTCTTCAATTGAAACCTGAACGGTTTTCTCGTCATATGTGACGTTAAAAGAAATGGTAGTTTGGGCAGCAGAATATCTTGCAGCGTTTTGCACGATAATACGGATAGATTGCTTAATCATGGCAGTATCGGCAAGTACTTGATAGTGGTCATCTGACAGCGCACTTTGATCAAACTTCAGGGCATAGCGGTGGTCAGGGTCAATCATCTCCGATTCTTCCCAGACCTCAGAAGCTATTTGTGCAAGATTGAGCTGGGTCTTTGTGAGGGTATTTCTTCCTGCGTCTCCACGTGCTAAGAAGAGGAGCTGTTCAACAAGGTCATGCATGTGCTGACTTTCAGATTTGAGTGCAGTAATGGATTCGTCAAGTACCGCTTCATCTGTTTTACCCCAGCGATCTAGCATGTCGGTATAACCTCGAATAACTGCTATAGGCGTGCGGAGTTCGTGACTAGCATCGTTGACAAAGCGCATTTGTTGTAACTTTGCTTCTTGCATACGGCGAAGCAGCTTATTTAAGGCAATTTCAATACTTGCAAGGTCCTGGTCACCTGTTTGAATTTTTGGAGAGTTGATATTGGCTTCTTCAATAGCCTGTTCAAGACTCCTCATTTTATCCTTTTTAACTAGGATGTCATTAGTGGCTGTAGTGTTAGTTGCTAGTACATCGCTATTAATCAATTGCTCTGTTTTAAGAGCAAGTGTATTGAGGGGTTGAAGAGCTCTTCTGACACGGCGCATATCGCTAAAAAAATGTAGCATGTCAATAAATTCCCAGATAAGAATAGCAAGATATACTACCCAGAAACGAGTTAAGTCTGCACCTAAATCAAATATTTTTGCACCAAAGGTTATTCCGTGAACAATGTATTTGAGGCTCGAGAGTCCGTGTAAGAAAGAGAAACCAGTAAGAGAAATAGAATTAGAATCGATGGGAAAAAATCCCAGGTAAAAAGTGCCCTGCGGCAGGCGTTGGTTATACGTATAAATAAAAACGAGCGTAATATTCACCAACAGAAAGAAATTGAAACCAATATAATTTATCAGCTTACGCCACCAAAATCCCCAGGTAATAACACCTGCAGTTGAGGAATCAGAGTGAGTAAAGAAAGGTTTTTTATACTCTTGTGGAGTTGCTTTATTAGATTTCTCTGATGACATATCCAACTCCACGTACGGTAGTAATCAGCTTGGTGTTGTATCGATCGTCAATTTTTGCACGCAGATGAGCAATGTGGACATCTACGTTATTAGTTTCTCCCGCAAACTCATACCCGAGAGCTTCTGATGCAATGCGTTCTCGACTCATGACAACACCAGCGTGTTCCATAAGCATGCGAAGCACTTCAAATTCTTTAGTTGTCAACTCAATCGAATTGTTATTGACGCAGACTTCTCTACGGTCTACATCAAGCGAGACATCCTTAATTGTGAAAACATTTTTTGTTGGAACGTTGGAAGGCATCTGTGAGCTTGTACTGTCCACCTCGTGATGCTTGAGTGCCACTCGAATGCGGGCGAGAAGTTCTTCAATCGCAAAAGGCTTGGTGAGATAGTCATCTGCGCCCGCGTCTAAACCAGCAACTTTATCCATAACTGAATCACGAGCAGTAAGCATGATAGTTGGCGTGTTTTTCTCGCGACGAATCCTTCTAAGAACTTCTAGACCATTAAGTTGGGGAAGAAGTATGTCAAGTAAGATAAGGTCGTAGTCATTTGTTAGCGCTTTCTCAGCTCCGGTTCTTCCGTCAAGAGCTTTGTCTACTTCATAGCCCTCGTGTTTAAGTTCGAGTTCTATAAAGCGTGCAATTTTTTCTTCGTCTTCAACGATAAGAACCTTAATCATTTTCACGCCTAAATATCGAGGTTTTTTAGTTTAGGTTATGAAGCTGATTGTATAACTATTTTTTATCGGTGACGTCTTTTTTGATGGAATCTGCTGCATTTGCAGCTTCATCCATTGCTTTATTTACATCAACAACAACAGGATAGGCCCCTTGGATGCGATAACGCATATCAAAGAAAAGACCAATAATAAGCAGCCAAATCGTAGCACCCCAGAGGAATAGACCGGCAATTGGGATAATTACTGGCATAGCCATGAATTCTTCATTATGACGAGTAACAATAAATTTCGTCTCTACGCCTTTATGGAACAACTCCTTGCACTTTTCCCAAAAAGAAGACATGTTCTCTGAGAAATCAGACTTCTTACTTGACTCCTGATAGGCGGTCTGGGCTGCTTGCATCTCTGGAGAAACTTCCGACTGTGCAGCAGATTCGGTAGTATAGTTTGCGGACTTTTTGGTGGACTTACCTTGTCTCTCGAGCCAAATAATTGCATCGAGAACATTATCATCACAAGCGTCAAGTGCTGCCTTTGCATCCTCGTAGCTTACGCCGCACTTCTCGCGAATTACCTCAACCTTTTCAAGCTTTTCCATGATCAGTTTCCTTTCGAGATGTTAAAGACGCCTCTCGTCTTCGTGATACATGGTCTCTTATAAAGATTAACCAATTATTGAGGCTACATTAAGCTTTCATAAGGATTTTAGTGAGATTGTCTATAGGCATTCAATTACACATAACGTGTTTACCATTTACCGAATACTTATAAAACTAGCTTGTTTTAGTAATTTATCAGATTGAAACTAGTGAATAGTTATATGAGTCTAACTTATGACGGTTGAAGCTTTTCATTCGCTGTCAAAGTTAGCCTGAACAGCAGATAGTACATTGTAAGTTTGTGGCAGGGGGCGGTATAAGATGGGTATGACAAAGCGTCAAAACCAAAATGTTCAAGCTACTGAGTCCAACCAAAATACAAAACAGGATTCTCAACAATCCGAAATAAATCCTGTTGCCGTGCTGCTTGAGTGGTCAGATAGAAAAGGTATGTATGCGCTGTCTGTCATTCTTGCCATTATTGGTGTTTTTGGTGGTATGGTTCCCTATGTTGCTGCAGGCAACATGGTAGTTGGTATCTTTAATGGAATTCAAGAATGGCCGTTTTACCTTCATTGGGGACTTATAGCGGGCTTCAGCTATTTAGTTAAAATAATTTTCCATCATCTTTCAACTATTGTTTCTCATAAGGCAACGTTTGCGACAATTGCAAACATGCGCACTCGAGTAGCAAAGAAGCTGACGAGCATCCCAATGGGATATGTTCTTTCTACCCCTTCTGGTTCTCTAAAACGCCTTTTAGTCGAGAAAATCGATAGCATCGAAACTACGCTTGCTCATGCAGTTCCCGAGCTTACTTCAAACCTTACTGCTGCATTTGCAGTTTTTGTTTATTTGATTATTTTGGATTGGCGTCTTGCTCTTGCTGCATTACTCACCATTGTCGTAGGACTTGCGTGTTTATCAGGCATGATGAAAGATTATGAGTACTGGTATCAGAATACTATTGTTACTGGTAGGGAGATGAATAACGCCTCAGTTGAGTATGTGTTAGGGATTGAGGTAATTAAAGCTTTTGGACAGTCAGCAAGTTCTTACGAGAAGTTCTCTAAAGCGGTTTACGCCTCTGCTCATGCTTTTATTGATTGGATGAGTCACTGTCAAATTTGGCAAGATGCCATGCTATCAATTGCGCCAGCAACATTAGTAACGGTATTGCCCTTAGGATGCTTATTTGTACTTCAGGGAACTCTTTCTCCTTCTACCTTTGTCATGTGTGCAGTGCTTTCTTTAGGCATTTTTCAGCCGCTCTTTGAAGCAATGAGCTTTATGGATTCTCTTGCACAGGTTAGCTCTGTTGTTAAGGAAATTTCTGAGGTTTTGAATTATCCAGATCAGGTTAGAGCTGAGGTTCCTTGTACGCTTACGGGAACCGGAATTAAGCTGAGCGATGTTCGTTTCTCGTATGGAAGCAATGAGGTAATTCATGGGATTACCTTAGATATTAGCCCAGGACAAGTTACGGCGCTTGTTGGTCCAAGTGGATCTGGTAAATCAACTGTTGCACGTCTTATTGCTGGTTTCTGGGATCCAAATGAAGGTTCTGTTTCTATTGGTGGACAAGATATTCGCTCCTGTACTCCATCTCAACTTGCAGATCTTGTAGCTTACGTTGATCAAGATAGTTACCTTTTTGATGAGACCATTATGGAAAACATCAGAATGGGTAAAAAAGACGCCACCGATGATGAGGTAATTGCTTGTGCAAAAGCTTCTGGTTGCCATAACTTTATTCAATCGCTTCCTCATGGCTATCAAACTGTCGTAGGAGGCTCAGGTGGGCATCTTTCTGGTGGAGAGCGTCAGCGCGTGGCAATTGCTCGGGCTATGCTCAAAGATGCGCCTATCATCATGCTTGATGAAGCAACGGCCTATGCAGATCCAGAATCGGAAGCAGAGGTTGAATCTGCAGTTGCAAAGTTGGTAGCTGGTAAAACGCTGGTAGTTATCGCACACCGTCTATCAACCGTACAAAATGCCGACAAAATTGTTGTCGTTAATGATGGCTCCATTGAAGCTGAAGGTACGCACGAACAGCTTATGGAGACATGCCAGCTCTATGCAACTATGTATCGCGCTCATATCGGCGCACTTGATGAGGCTTAAGGAGGGGAGTAGAAATGCTATCTGTCTTAAAAATGTACTTTCAGTTTGGAAGTTCTTATCGCCAGAAACTCTACAAAGGTCTTTTCTTCACCATTCTTGGTTGCCTTTTTGAAGGCGTACAAATAACGGCGCTTTGGATTGTTTTTACCGCTCTTACTACTAACACGCTCTCAACCCAGACGATATTTTCTGCACTGGGAGTAATGCTTTTATGCATTATGGGGACGTTCGTTTGCGCTCACTTTAAGAGCGAGAATTTCTGTGATGCTAATTTCAGTATGGCTGGTGCAAAGCGTGCAGAAATTGGAGATACATTACGTCGCCTTCCTATGGGTTATTTTAACGAGAATAGCCTTGGAGAAGTAACAGCTGTTATGACTAATCAGCTTGATGTAATGCAAAATCTTGGCGGTCTGCTTTATATGATGGTTGTTGGAGGCTTGGCTTTAACAGCAATTATTGTTGCATTCTTGTTTGTGTTCTGTTGGCAATTAGGTCTTATAACTGCAGCTACTTTTGTTTTCTTCTGTATAACAATGGAGCTGCTTCAGGCTTACGTACGTAATACATCAGATGATTATGTGGCTGCCAATACTACCTTAATCAGCTCCGTACTTGAGTATGTCCGTGGCATTAATGTGGTAAGGTCATTTTCTCTTATTGACGATGCTGAGGGAAAATATGCCAAAGCTGTTGATGATTGTCGTGTTCAAGCACTCAAACTTGAATTTAAGGCACTTCGTTTTTCAGTTTTGCAAATGGTTGTTTCTAAGGCTACCAGCGTTATCATGTGCCTGGTATCAGTTGAATTATGGCTATCGGGATCACTTGATACAGCTTCTTGTTTGACGGTAGTAGTTATGTCATTTATGTTGTTTAGTCGCCTAGAATCAGCTGGTCGTTTCTCAACTATTTTACGCAACCTTGAAATTGCAATGGAGCAAACAAATGCTATTCTCGCTACTCCCGCAATGGAGGAGGGAGAAGGTCTTGAGGAAGCAGCATCCTGTGACATAGAGCTTTCTCATGTGTCGTTTGGCTACGACGATAGGCAAATTCTTGAAGATGTAAGCCTTTCTATTCCTGCGGGCACTTCTTGCGCCATTGTAGGACCAAGTGGATCTGGCAAAACAACACTTGTCCGTCTTATTGAGCGTTTTTGGGATGTGAATACAGGACAAGTGGCACTTGGTGGACGCGATGTACGCGACTATAAGGTTGATGCTCTTCTTCAAAATTTCTCTACCGTTTTTCAAGGAGTATTTCTTTTTGATGATACTATCGAGAACAACATCAAGTTTGGTAATCCAAGTGCAACTCATGAGCAAGTAGTCGATGCAGCTAGGCGCGCCTGTTGTGAAGAGTTTATCCAGGCATTACCTAATGGATATGAGACGCGTTTAGGTGAAGGTGGCTCAATGCTTTCTGGTGGCGAGCGCCAGCGTCTTTCTATTGCGCGTGCCATCCTAAAAGATGCACCGATTGTTGTACTTGATGAGGCTACAGCTAATGTTGATCCAGAAAATGAACTTGAGTTGCAGCATGCAATTGCAGAGCTCACAAAGTCAAAGACTGTCATTATGATTGCTCATCGTTTAAAGACAGTTCGTAATGCAGACCAGATACTTGTATTAGATAAAGGTCGTATTGTGCAAAGAGGTACTCACGAATCTCTCATGGCAGAGGGCGGTATTTACGCTGATTTTGTTAACATGCGCGAGAAAACCGTTGGCTGGAAAATTGCATAGTTAGTTCAATAAGTTTGTATAAAAGAGTTGCAAAAAATATGCACCCAAGTTTGTACTTGGGTGCATATAGCGTTAAAACTGAAATGCGGTTTACTGAACCTGGCAAATCATAGCAACATTAGTTGAAGTGGT
>JABZIF010000034.1 GCA_015258485.1 Atopobiaceae bacterium
CAGCGAGTTTGTTCTGTTATCCCCCATAACAAAAATATGACCTGCAGGAACAGTGTAGGGATAGCTCTGAATCTGAGCACCTTGACGCTCTGCAAGAGAATATGAAGGCTTCCCTTCCGTATAGGGTTCATCAAGTTTTTGTCCATCAACATACACAGCGCCATCACGTAAGTCTACCGTTTGACCAGCGGTAGCAATAACACGTTTGACAAGAAGTGTTTGAGAATCTTGTGGACTGGTAAACGTAACCACATCTCCACGCTGTGGGGTTCCAAAGAAACGATATGTGATTTTCTCGCCTACTAGACGATCCCCTAATTGGATGGTATCAAGCATTGAGCCTGTAGGAACTTCATACACTTCGGCCACAAAAGTCCTAATAAAAAAAGCAAGCGCTACCGCTATAACAACGATAACAGCATATTCAAGCATCGCTGAGGTTTTTTTGCCTACCCTACTCACTTATATCACCAGCTCGCTGATCTAGTCCTGCTAAAAAGGCACAATCGTCTTCGGTAAGTTTCGCTGTTTCTAAAAGATCTGGCCTATAGGTACGTGTCCGTGAAAGCGCAGAATGTCGCCTCCATACAGCAACTGCACCGTGATCACCCGATAACAAAACAGTAGGAACTTCTCGCCCCTCAAAATTTGACGGACGTGTGTATTGAGCATACTCCAAAAGACCATCATTAGAGAATGATTCATCCTGTGAGCTCAGTTCATCCCCAAGTGCACCCGGTAAGAGACGCACAATGGAATCAATTACGGTTAATGCAGGTAATTCTCCACCAGTAAGAATATAATCACCCATAGATATGACATCATCTGCCAGCTCATATACACGCTCATCCATACCCTCATAACGACCACACACAAAGAGGATTCGTTCTTTGTGCGAGAACTCCTGAGCAATCGTTTGAGAATATGGCCTTCCAATAGGCGAAAAAAACACTACATGCGGCTCATAAGAAGCTTGACTGGAAATTGCTTTAATCGCCTCAAAAATTGGCTCAGGTTTCATGAGCATACCTTGACCACCGCCAAAAGGCGTATCATCAACAGAATGATGACGGTCATGAGTCCAGGTTCTTAAATCATGTGCAAAAAACTCAAAAATACCCTTCTTTTGTGCACGTCCCATAATAGATGCATCTAAATATGGCGAGAAAACCTCTGGAAATACTGAAAGTGTTTCTAGACGCATATTAGTCTCCTAATTCCAGAAGACCCTGAGGGATAGTGACCAGAATTTGGCCTTGAGATGGCAGTTCCATAATGAACTCATCAACCACTGGAATCAAAACATGACCATAAGGACCATCGAGTGCCCAAAGATTTTGATGGGATCCCATAAGAACTTCAACAATCTCACCCAAAAAACCATACTCAAAGTCTTGAACTTCTCGGCCAATAAGATGTGTAGCATCAACAAGAGTAACGTTTTCTGGAAGACAATCCTGTTCAACAAGAAGCGTTTTTCCAAGGAACTCTTCCGCATCTGAAATTGTTGAAACACCAGAAAATGATACTAAGCTTCCCTCTCTGTTGTCATTCTCAACAGAAGTTACCGTAAATGATCGAGGTCCTCTCAGTGGTGGAGGGACTGGAACAACCGTCATTCCTTGAACTATAAGAGAAGGAAGGCTGTGAACGGGAACCGTCACAACCTCCCCTTTTTTCCCATGCGTTTTAACTATTTGAGCAATTGCTCTCCAGTGTTTACGCAAGATTATCCTACAACCTCAACATCAACAGAGGTGCCGACGCGTTGCCCAAGAGCACGAGCTAACGTACGAATAGCCTTAATGGTTCTACCCTTACGACCAATCACACGCCCAGCATCTTCTTCAGAGCAAGAAACCTCAATTAAGGCTCCATCCTCGCGATCAGTGACGTCAAGCTCAACAGCATCTTCATTGTCTACCAAACCGCAGACAATATACTCAACAAGGTCAGCAACCTTGTCAGAAGGCATCTCTTGTACGTCTTGAGTAGCCGCGTCTTCTTTAGTGGGCTCTGTAAATTCTGTCACGGTTACTCTGCCTCTGTAGCCTCAGTCTCCTCAGCATCTTCAGCGCTTGCCTCAGCAGCAGCTTCTGCAGCTGCAGCGGCCTTTGCCTGTGCCTTTTTGGAGAGCTTAGTCTTCTTCTCTGCTGCTGGAGCACCAGTGCGTACAATTTCAACAAGGTGAGAAACAGCGTTTGATGGCTGAGCACCCTTTGCAATCCATTCATCAACCTTTTCAAGATTGATATCAATCGTCTTAGGACTGGTCAGTGGGTTATATCGACCAATCTCTTCAATGTAACGACCATCACGAGGCATACGACCATCAGCGACAACTACGCGATAATACGGACGCTTCTTGGCACCATGACGGGCCAGACGAATCTTAACTGCCAATGAAAACTCCTCCATACGAGCGGTGCCTCGGATGTAAGACGGGCTGCACCGCAAAGCCACAAATCGGTTTACAAGTGTACAACAACCCTTTAACCTCGAAAAGTATAAATTTAATCTCTTCAAAAAGTTGCCTTAATTATTTTAGAAACATTTGTTCTAAAACTTCTGTTTAAGTTATACTAATAGCATGAAACAGACTTCTAACATACCTAATAAAACACCACGTCAAGAACATGTGATTGAATGGCAAGGAAAAGCCGTTGGTCTTTTAGATCTTGATGCGTTCTTTGCGTCAGTAGAACAACTTGATCATCCTGAGTGGCGTGGAAAACCTGTAATTGTTGGTGGGTCTCCCAAAAAACGTGGTGTTGTTTCTACCGCATCCTATGAAGCAAGGAAATTTGGCGTGCACTCCGCAATGCCCTCTGCAACAGCCGCAAGGCTTTGTCCTCAGGCAATCTGGACGTCTGGTAATTTTGAGCGTTATGCAGAAATGAGCTCCTGCATTATGGGATTTATAAAAGATGAAACTCCCCTTGTAGAGCAAGTCTCAATTGATGAAGCATTCTTTGATATCACACCAGGTAGATTCTCTAAAGAAAGTCCTTTACAAATTTGTCAGAGAATTCAAAAGAAGGTTTCTTCACTTGGCGTAACGTGTTCTATTGGACTCGGAACCAGCAAAACCATTGCAAAAATAGCCTCAGAACAAGAAAAACCAAGAGGCCTTACCGTGGTTTTCCCTGGTACAGAACAAAGATTTCTTGCCCCTTTATCAATTGAGGTCATGAGTGGTATTGGTCCAGCAACAGCAAAAACGCTACATCAACAAGGAATCAAAACACTTGGTGAGTTATCACGTGTTGATGTGTCTACTTTACGTTCGCTTATTGGCTCTTCTGCTTCTGCAATGATTTTACGTGCTCAGGGAAAAGAACTTTCTACTGTCAAAGAAGCTGCAACTTCTAGAGAAGTCAAGTCAGTATCTAACGAGAGAACCTTTGAAACTGATCTTCTACGTAAAGAAGACATAGAAGAAGCCATTAGGCACATTTCAGGTATTGTGGGAAGACGCCTTCGTAAGAAACACCTTCAAGGCTATACCATAACTCTCAAGGTAAAAGAAACAGCAACGCTATCTCATACTGCACAAACAACTCTACAAGAGCCTACAGATAATGAGCATTATTTTTCGGAAATTGCAATACAACTCTTACCCACCATATGGAAACAAGGCCATCCAGTAAGACTTCTTGGAGTAGGCGTAAGCTCGTTTTCTTACAATCAAACTAACAAACTAATGCAGGGTACGCTCTTTAATTACGAAGAAGAAACTATAGACAGCATACACAATACCGAATCTAAAAAACACAAAAAGCCTCGTTGTGACCTACGTCATCTCTCCGAGATTACTGATCAACTAAAAGATAAATTTGGTTCTGATGCCATACAGTATGGACGCGACATGAAGTTCAAACATCACGTCTCTGACACTATGCCCATGGGTAAAAATGAGCAAACGTAAGTTTTTTATTCAATAGGATTTTCAGAATTTGGGAGATTGCCAACAAGGTCATCATCAGAAACTTCAAAAGCAGGCGCAAGAGCATCTTCTGGTAAGTCTACATATGGAATCTCAGATGTCATCTCACCTTCAAGGTTCATTGCAATGCGAGGTGCATCGGCCCAAAGACGTTCAAGACGATAATATGCTCTTGTTTCTGGTTGAAATACGTGAACAACAACTGAGCCATAATCAATAAGAATCCAATTAAGACCATCTCTGCCCTCTGTAGAAAGAGGCTTTAATTCACAATTAGTACGAACTTTCTCGCGAACTTCATCAACAATTGCATCAGCAAGTCGTGCATTTGAACCTGTACAGATAACGAAATAATCGCAAACATCACTCAACTCTGTTAAATCTAAAACTAAAATGTCTTCAGCTTTTTTCTGGTCTGCGGCAATTGCAGCAACTTTAGCAAGTTCAAGTGAAGTTACAGTCATTCAATTCTCCGATTTCTTTTGTAGCGCTGCTACTTTGAAATTCCTTCAACCATTTTATTGTATAGGTCAACAGATTCAGGATACAAATACCTTCTAGAAGAAATCACATAAATCATTACTCCACAAAATGCTGATTCATATACATCATCAAGAGAGGCTCCTTTAAGATACAATTCTCTTGTTTTCCGAACAGACTCATAACCTGGCCTTAATGGTTCGATTAAATCGGCTACATAAATTATTTTATCGAGATCGGTCATCACTATACTGCCAGTAGTGTGCTTTTCAATAGCACTTAAAATGTCCTTTGAAAGCCATGGATATCTATGTAGTAGCGTTTTTGCAGCAAGAGGACCATGAAGAAGTCCTAGAATTTTTTCATAAGGTGCCGACATCTGTAAATTATATTTAACGGCTAAATTAAGCGTTTCTTCATCCGTTAACAGTTTATCCCAATCGTGCAAAATACCAGCCAAGCGAGCACTAAACATGTCTACACCGTAAACTTGTGCCATTGTCTCTGCACAGTGACCAACAGATATTGAATGGGCAAACCTGTTTGGCTTAGTTTCAAACATATGGTCTTTAAGATCAGACTCAAGCTGCGTAATTACTTTGCTTTGATCTTGAGAATAAGAAATATCATGTGCAATAAGAGTTCGCTTCATGTATATGTCATCCAAAACAAATAACTAATGAGAAAAAGGTACATAATCGGCGCCATACAATCCATGTTTATGAATGTAGCCTGTTACAGAATCTGGAGTTAGATATCGAAGACTTTGAGCATTTTGAACACGTTTTCTTAAATAACTCGAAGAAATAGCTAGAGCAGGGACTTCTAAATAGGTAACGTTAAAAGTATACGGTGATTCATCAACTACTTTTTTTGCTCGATTAAGGTCATATCCAGGACGTGTGGCAGCAACAAAATGCGCAAGCTCAGAAATTTTCTGAGCATCTCTCCATAAAACAATATCTGCAATAGCGTCTGCACCTGTAATAAAGAAAAACTCAACATTATTGGGATAAATTTTGCGGAGCCTATCAAGGGTCTCTGCGGTATATGTTATGCCTTCATATTCGATTTCAAAACGAGAAGCCATAAAGTGGGGGTTGTCAGAAATTGCAAGAAGCGTCATCGAATAACGATCTTCTCCCCTACTTACCTCCTTATTTTGCTTGAATGCAGGACGTCCGGCTGGCATAAAAACAACAACATCAAGATCAAGGTCATCGTAGGCTTGCTCAGCAGTAACTAAATGACCATTGTGGATAGGATCAAACGTTCCACCCATAATGCCCAAACGATATGTTTTACTCGCATCCTGTCCAAGCTGCGGAAGTCCAAGGTGCATTGTATTTACAACATTAACAGCCATAAACTACTCATTTTCTGAAATCTTCTGAGAAACAAAAGGTAAGTCTTTGTTTTCACTTCCAACTTCAACATCTATGAACGCCTCATCTGGCAAATCCTCTACTGGAATTTCAAATGCGTCTTGTTTTGTTGTATGGGAGTCCTCAAACGTAAAAGTTAAACCAAGGATACGAATCTCGTCTCCATCAACTGCGCCAGCCTTTGCAAGTTGAATCTCAAGCCCCATTCGATCTAAACGATGCTGAAGGTATGCTACAGCTTCATCGTTATCCCAATCAGTTTGAATAACCATACGCTCAATTTGACCACCAGAAACACGCCATACATGACGTTCTTCTCGCTCAATATGTAACTTGTTATCACGACGGAGTCGCTGATTTTCCCAAGACTCACTGCGATTAACAGTCGGCGTAGTAACAGCAATTTCTTTACGAAGTTCAGCCACTTCTACAGCACAAGCAGTAACAAAATCATCTAAATTCTGGCCAGTCACGGTAGAAATAGCAAAGAAAGTTCTGTCATCAGCCTCCGCAGCCTTTCTAAGCGCTTCAACAGCCTCTTCTGTGCCTGGCATGTCACATTTATTAGCTACAACAATCTGAGGACGATTAGCTAAATCAGCTGCGTAAGCTTTAAGCTCTTCATTAATGGCACGATAATCTTCAACAGCGTCTCTACCTTCATAACCGCCAGTGACATCTACCATGTGAACAATAAGCGCAGTTCTCTCAATATGACGCAAGAACTGATGACCTAGTCCTTTACCTTCTGAGGCACCTTCAATTAACCCAGGTACATCAGCACAAACAAACGAAAGTCCATTTGAAGCACGTACGACACCAAGATTAGGAACAAGTGTGGTAAAAGGATAATCAGCAATTTTAGGCCGAGCAGCACTAATACGTGCAATAAGAGAGCTCTTTCCAACTGAAGGCATACCAACCAAGGCAACGTCTGCCATAAGCTTCATTTCTAACTCAATCCAATGATCTTGAGCTGGTTCGCCTTTCTCGGCAAATGCAGGTGCACGCCTGACTGACGTAACAAAATGAATATTCCCGCGACCACCATTACCACCAGGAGCAACAACTACCTGCTCACCTGGAGAGGTAAGGTCAGCAATCTCATAGAGTGGCTTTTGTGTCTCTGGATCAAGCTCTCTTACAATGGTTCCCAAAGGAACCTTAAGTAGCAGATCCTGACCATCAGAGCCGTGACGACGAGTACCTTTGCCATGTGTGCCCCGTTCAGCCTTAAAGTGATGTTTATAGCGGTAATCAATGAGTGACGAAAGCTGCGCATCGGCAATAACAATGACATTACCACCATGGCCGCCATCTCCGCCATCTGGTCCACCTTTTGGAACATATGCTTCTCGACGAAATGACATGCAGCCAGCGCCGCCATCTCCGCCCTTAACATTTATGTGACATAAATCAGTGAAAGTTTCCACGTATCCTCCTTTTAATACCTTAATGTTACGGCATTTACCAGCGAAGCGCAGTGAAAACGCAAGAAGTTCTTGCTAGAACATGAGGATAACAACAATTACTACTACACCTATAGCAATCAATACAAAGTCAGTTAGAGCCAAAGGATAGCGTTTAAATGCAGAAGAAGCATTCCTTAAATAAAAACCCCGCTGCTCGGCAGCAAGAGCAGAAGCATCCGCTTTTTTAACGGAGCTTACCAACAAAGGAACAATTAGAGGCATAGTGAGTTGAAGCTTTTTAAAGGGATTTTTGGTATCAAACTCAACGCCGCGAGCTGTCTGAGCTTCCATGATATGGTTCATTTCGGAAGCAAATACAGGCACAAAGCGAAAAACAGTTGCAATGGTAAACGCGTACGGATACGGAACATGTATAACTTCTACAAGTGCATTCATAAGATCTTCTACACGCATGAATGAAAGCATTAAGAGCAGCGGCAAAGCCAAGGCAACTGTTTTAAGAGCAACAGTAAGTCCACGCTCTAAGCCACCTGAAGTTATAAACAAAAAGAGTTGCTGACCAGAAGGAGTCACTAACGTTTGAACCATGCATAATATAAATCCCAACACTGTAAAACCTACTACCAATGTGAAAGTTTTTTGAACGTTTTGTGAAATAATTCCTACAAAAATTGTAAGTATCAACACTACAAGCACTTCAAAGATTCCCTGGGCAACAAAAGCTGCTACAAACAACTCAAGAGCAAAAATAAGCTTAGCTACAGGATTTGCCTTATGGAAGAAGCTTGTTCCTTCAGTGTAATCAATAACACTACCCACGAGAAATCTCCCTAGTCTTGTCATTAAGTGTTGCTGCAATACGGGCTTTCTCAAACTGATATTTCACTACCTCAAGCACTTCAGATACCCTACTTAAGCTAGTAAACGCCACATCAACTTGATCACCTAACAACCTTGAAAGCTGAATCATTTGAGGAGCCTCAATGCATGCTTTCTTTAAAACCTCATCTTTCAAAAAAATCTGTGTAACTTCTCCATCATCTAATACACAACCATGAGCCATTACGACAACACGTGTAGCAAAGTCTAGGACAACCTCCATGTCATGACAGACCATAAGAACGGCACAGCCCTTCTCGCACAACGATTGAACTATTTCCATTACCTGCATACACTCTTTAAAATCCAAACCTGTCGTAGGCTCATCAAGCACAAGAATATTGGGTTCACACGCAATCACAGAGGCCAGCGCAACCATCTGTCGTTGACCACGAGAGAGCGTAAATGGAGATGCACTTGCATCCAAGCCCATATGCTCAATAACTTCAAGTACCTTCTTGTGAACATCTTCTGCCGACATACCCTTAAGACTAAGTCCAAAGGCAATTTCTTCATAAACACTTGCTTTACAAATTTGATAATCAGGATTTTGAAACAGTGTTGAAACGTGCTGGGCAATCTGTGAAGTCTTCCAATCTTTACAAGAAACGCCCGTAATCTGAATATCTCCAGATCTTGGACGGAGAAGCCCGTTTACCAGCTTGGTAAGCGTTGTTTTTCCAGCGCCGTTCTGACCAACAAGAGCAACAAGTTCTCCTGGATATAAGCTTAAAGTAATGTGCTCAACACCATCAGTACTTTCATGATATTTAAACGTCGCATCAATAACGTCTAATACAGCCGCATTGCTTGGCTGATTGACATCTTGAAGAATGCCAATCCTTTCAAAAGGGCCACTGGATGAAGCTACAACAGGACCATCGAGATGAGGTAGTTGTGTTGCAACAGATAACTCAGCGCCATTTGTATTTCTAAATATCTCAGAACCATTAGTAAGAGAAATCTGTCGATGTTGAAGTGTTCCAATCGTACTAGCAATTTGCTGGGCAGCAGACTGTACTGAAAGCGCAACTCTGTTGCCACATGATGATATGGAAGTTTCCTCTACCAAACCAGCATACTCAGACTCATGTAAAAGCTCTTGTACACCTTTAGAAATACGTACGCATCTAGGAACGTCAACACCAACCTCTTGCAATAAATCTACCTGTGTGAATACTTCTTCACCACTACCCAATGCACAAATGGTACCTTTATTCATGACGGCAATCTTTGAACAATACTTGGCGAGAAGACCAACTTTTTGCTCAACGACCACCACAGTAATTCCTTTAGTCTTATTAAGCTCAGAAAGTGTCTGAAAGATGAGCTCAGATGATGATGGATCCAAGGCTGCTGTTGGCTCATCGAGCACCATAACCTGTGGTTGCAATGCCAGAAGTGCCGCGATGGCAACTTTTTGCTTCTGACCACCAGAAAGAGATGCAATCTCTCTAAAACGCAGGTCAGTAATACCGACAGTTGCAAGAGCATATGTGATTCTCTCTGGTATCTCTGCATGAGAAACAGCAAAGTTCTCAAGTCCAAAGAGAAGCTCATCTTCAACAATTGAAGCAACCATCTGTGCATTAATATCTTGGGTGATTGATCCCACAATCTTAGAAATATCAGTTAACGCAACCGTACAGGTATCCATTCCAGAGACAAGAATCTTTCCAAAGAAATTACCTCTAAAGTGATGAGGAATAGCACCAGAAAGTGCAAGAGCAAGCGTAGACTTGCCTGCACCAGAAGGACCAACAATACCTACAAAGTCACCCTCCTGAACGC
>JABZIF010000035.1 GCA_015258485.1 Atopobiaceae bacterium
GCATGGTCGTATTGGACTCCAGAAACTAACATGCAGATTGCCCAGAACCTTGGTGCAGACATTGTTATGCAGCTAGATCAGTGCGTAGGTTATCCTGCAGAGCGCAAAAAAGTTGAGCGTGGTGTTGATCTTTCAAGCGCATGGGCCGAGAGGTGCTTCAAGGCTCATACTCGTTCAGATCAGGCACTCTTTGGTATTGTTCAGGGAGGTATGCATCTTGATTTGCGCAAACGTTCTATTGAGCATCTAGAATCTATTGGAGATTTTCCTGGTTACGGTATTGGTGGCTATTCCGTTGGAGAGCCTCATGAGGTAATGTTTGAGACACTTGCTCCTCTTTGTGCTGATTATATGCCTCGCAATAAGCCTCGCTATCTGATGGGCGTCGGTAATCCGTCTACACTTGTTCGTGGCGTTGCTTGTGGAATTGATATGTTTGATTGTGTTTTGCCTACAAGAACCGCTCGAATGGGTACAGCTTTTTCACATACTGGTCGTATGAATTTAAAGAATGCACAATATTTTGCAGATGATAGGCCAATTGACGAGAAGTGCTCTTGTCCTGTTTGTACTGGTGGTTATTCTCGTGCGTATATTAATCATTTGGTTAAACAACATGAGATGCTTGGAGGACAGCTCCTTTCTATGCATAACATCTATTTTTTACTGGAGCTTATGAGGCAGGCAAGAGACGCAATTATTGCAGGTACATATCGTGAATTTGTAGAAGAGTGGGAAAATTCAGAGGGCGTTGTTGATTTTTAAGTTTTGATAAAAGTATTTTTTGTATCTGATATTTGAAATACATATTTACATTTTTTATGACTAGCTGAGAAATTTTAAAGCTAGTCATTTTTTGTCCGGTGACATAGGTAGAATAAAAGAGATAAACATGAATGAGTACCCGAGGTACTCCCGGCTGGCTATGCCGCCTAGAAATGAGGATATGATGCCTGGCATCGATAAAAGCGCTCGTTGGAGCGTTCTTCCACAGAACTCTTCTATAGAGTCGCTATTTGAAAAAGAATTAGGTGTTTCTTCACTTGTTGCCCGTGTATTAGTTGCACGCGGTTTTACTGATGTTGATTCAGCTAGAGAATTTCTTTTGCCGTCTCTTGATCGTGATTGGCTTAATCCACTTTGTATTCCTGGTATGGATGAGGCGGCAGATAGAATACAACAAGCAATTGAGTTACATCAAAAAATTGCTGTTTTTGGCGATTTTGATGTCGATGGTATGAGTTCAACGTGCCTGCTTACACTTGCGCTACGTAAGCTTGGTGCAGATGTGCTGTCCTATATTCCACATCGTTTTGGTGAAGGTTACGGTCTGTCAAAAGAAGCGCTTAATCGTGTATTAAAAGATAGAAAACCTGACCTTATTATTACTGTTGATAATGGTATTGCCGCTGTTCAAGAGGTAGCATGGCTTGTGGAGCAACAGATTGATGTTGTAATAACAGACCATCATGAACCAGCAGATTTAGTACCCATCAACGTTCCTGTTACTGATCCTAAATTAAGCAAAAATTGTCCCTCAAGAGAACTTGCTGGTGCTGGAGTTGCACTAAAACTTGTGCACGTATTGGGTGAGCGTTTAGGTGCACCATATCTTTGGCGTGAGTATGTTGATATTGCCACGCTTGGAACGCTTTCTGACATGATGCTCTTAAACAAAGAAAACCGCGCATTGGTGTATGAGGGTGTTAAACGATTACAGCAGGGATTGCGTCCAGGTCTTGTGGCACTTGCTGCCGTTTCTAATCATGACATTTCACAAATTACTGCTGATACTTTACCCTTTTCGATTATTCCTCGTCTTAATGCTGCGGGCAGGATGGGCACTACTGATATTGCTCTTGATTTGCTCCTTACAGAGAGTGCTGAAGAGGCAACTATTCTTGCTGGTAAGCTTGAAGAGATAAATTCTGAGCGACGTGCCATAGAATCTAAGCTTACTGACGAAGCTCTTGTTCAGGCAAAAGAAATATATAACGGTGAACGTGCTATTGTGCTGGCAAAAGAAGGCTGGCATGAGGGTGTTAAAGGAATTGTTGCATCAAGAATTGTTAATCGATATCACGTACCTTGTATTTTGTTTACTATTCAGGATGGCGTGGCACGAGGTTCTGGTCGTTCGGTTGGTTCAGTTGATTTATTTCACGCGGTAGAACAATGTGCAGACCTTACCGTTAGATTTGGCGGCCATCAGGGAGCTGTTGGAGTCACAGTTGCTGCAGATAAGATTGATGCATTCAGAAGGCGTCTTTCTGAGGTGTTGGAAAACTTACCTTCTTCAGACTTTGAAGTTTCTGGAGAAATAACCGCTCTTGTAGAGTTGAATGAAATAAATATTGAGTCAATTGAGGCGTTAGAAGCTCTACAACCTTTTGGCCAAGGTAACAAAAAACCTCTTTTCGGCACAAGAGGTGTTGTGATGAAGAATCGTTCTCGTGTAGGTGCTGATGGATCTCATCTGTGCTTTATGGCCTCAAACGGAGTTTCTTCTCTTTCGGCAATTATGTTTAGGGCGCCACACGTAGAAGCTGCAGTGGAATATGATGGCGCTGTTGATTTAGTTTTTGAGGCAGTTAATGAAACCTGGCAGGGAAGAACTAAACCCAAGCTTATGGTAAGAGATATTTTGTACAGAGATTTTGCTGATGAAGATGATGGTCCTTGTAAAGAAGATCTTGGTGGTTTAACGGAGTTACCACTGATGGTTACTAAAGACGTGCAAGATGATTCTGACGATTACCCTGCGGCACAAAAGAAAAGAGAAGAACTGCACACTCTTTCTTCGAGAGCATTAACTAATACTCTCGTAGCAGCACTCATTGGAAATCATATGCTTCTACCCCTGCAGCAGAAGACACTTGAAGCACTTGATGAAGGAAAGTCTTGCTTGTCAGTAATGGCAACGGGTAGGGGAAAATCGCTTATTTTCCAGGTGCATGCTGCACGTCTAGCAATTTCTTCGGGTGCAATGAGTATATTTGTATATCCCTTAAGAGCATTGGTCAACGATCAAATTCAAAGTATGAAAAACGTATTTAATCCGATGGGTATCTCTGTTGAGGTTCTTAATGGCGAGACAGACGCGGAAAGTCGAGAAGATTTATTTTCTCGTATGGCACAAAGAAAACTTGATGTAGTGCTTACTACACCAGAGTTTCTTTCACTTCATTCTAAGCAGTTTGCTCGAGGAGGAAAAGTTTCGTTTGTAGTGTTTGATGAGGCACATCATGTCGGTATGAATGCTTCTGAAGGCAGACTTTCATATGCGCAAATGTCTGATGTCTTGAAGAAACTGGGTAATCCGCAGGTATTGGCCACTACTGCAACAGCAACGACAAAGGCTGCACAACAGATTTGTGAGATTCTCTCTATTGATAAACAGTATGTTTACAAAGATCAAACAGCTCGGTTTAATTTGAAACTTAGGGATTTACGTAGTATTAAAGATAGAGAAAGCGCTCTTGTATCTTTGGTTGCTGACGGAACAAAAACTGTTGTGTATGTAAATTCTAGAGATCAAGCTCAGGCACTTACAAGGCTGCTTCGTCATAGTATTCCAGAACTTGGTCATAAGATTGCGTTTTACCATGCAGGTCTAACTGCAGAGATTCGCAAAAAGGTAGAACGTGCTTTTAGACGTGGAGATGTCTGTTGTGTTATTGCAACCAGTGCTTTTGGGGAAGGCGTCAATATTTCTGATATACGACAAGTAGTGCTCTATCATTTGCCTTTTGGTAGAGTTGCCTTTAATCAGATGAGTGGTCGCGCAGGAAGAGATGGCAACCCCGCTTGTATCCAAGTGCTGTTTGACTCTCACGACATGCGTGTTAATGGACGCATTTTAGCTTCTCGTGCACCAGAGCGAGAAACCCTTGTGTCTGTGTATCGTGCTTTGCTTGCATTACAAGCCAAGTCGCATACATTTTCTCTAGAGATGGGGCTGACCGATGAGGATATTGTACAGACAGCACTAGAGATTGATGCTAGATCAAAGGTTGATGAGCAAACCGTCAAAGTTGCTCTTGATGTGTTCTTTGAATTGGGATTTATTTCCGTGCAAGGATTTGATGAAACAAGGGTAATCTCTGTTAATACAGATGCATCTCACATGGATTTGTTTGAGTCTGCTCGTTATGCAGAAGGTCAAAAGGCGCATGTTGAGTTTGAATCATTTGCGCAGTGGGCATTTTCTGCTACACCAGAGATGCTGATTGATGCTATAACAAAACCAATTGTTCCAGCAATTGGCGCAACGATTGATGGGAGGGAGTCCTCTGATGAGTGAGGAGAGGACTAAAAAAGAAGCTAAGGCTCCAGGAGCAGATAACTATCGTCTGCTTGAGGGTGCTGTGCGCTCCCATTTGTCTGAGGAGGCACAGAAAAAAATTGCAGCAGCTTATCAGTTTGCTGCTGAGTATCATAAAGATCAACGACGTCGATCTGGTGAGCCCTATATTAATCATCCTGTTGAAGTTGCACTGATTCTAGCAAAAGATTTACACATGGATGAGGATACAATTTGTGCTGCTCTTTTGCATGATACCGTTGAGGATACACCTGCAACGCTTGATGAAATCTCATCACGTTTTGGTGGGTCAGTAGCGGAGCTGGTTGATGGCGTTACTAAGCTAACTTCAATTGAAGTTAGCTCGATGGATGAAAAACAAGCGCTTAACCTGCGTAAAATGTTTTTTGCCATGTCAAAAGACATTCGTGTCATTATAATCAAGCTTGCAGATAGACTGCATAATATGCGTACACTTGCAGCACTTCCTCCTGATCGTCGTTTGTTTAAGGCTAGAGAAACCATGGATGTGTACGCTCCGCTTGCAGATCGTCTGGGTATTTCATCTGTAAAGTGGGAACTTGAAGACCTGTCGTTTTTCTGGCTTGAGCCTGAAGAGTATCAGCGTGTTGCGCGTATGGTTTCTGATTCACGTACACAGAGAGAAAATGATCTTAATAACGCCAAAAAAACTCTTAGTGATGAGTTGACTACTGCCGGTCTTTCTCATTTTCAAATTACCGGAAGATCAAAGCATCTGTGGTCTATTTATCAAAAGATGGTTCGTAAAGGTAGAGAATTTTCGAACATCTATGACCTTATCGCCTTGCGTGTTATTACACAAAACGTTGGAGATTGCTATTCTGCGCTTGGCGCTATTCACTCGTTATGGCATCCTATGCCTGGACGTTTTAAGGATTATATTGCAACTCCAAAAGCTAATTTATATCAATCTTTGCATACTACTGTTATTGGGCCTGATGGCCGACCTATAGAGATTCAGATTAGAACTGCGGAGATGCATGAGGCTTCAGAGTACGGTATTGCTGCTCATTGGCTCTATAAAGAAGAAGGAAATTCTAAGGGCAAAATGTCCTCAGAAGATAAGCTTATTGATTCAACCATTAATTGGATACGTCGCAGTCTTGACTGGGCAGTTGAAGACGAGATGGATGACCCACATGAGTACCTTAATAATCTTCGTGTTGATCTCTTTGAACATGAAATATTTGTTTTTACTCCAAAGGGAGAGGTGCTGAGTCTTCGAGTAAATTCAACACCTTTGGATTTTGCGTATGCTGTCCATACTGAAGTTGGCAATCATTGTGTTGGTGCGCGAGTAAATGGATTGGTTGTACCGCTTACTCATATATTAAAAATGGGTGACCGCGTTGAGATTTTAACTAATAAGAATGCTCGTCCTTCTCGAGACTGGATGAATCTTGTAAAGACACCATCTGCGCGTGCAAAGATTCGTAAGTATTTCTCGCAAGAAAATAAGTCTGATGATGCAGAACGAGGTCGGTCTGATCTTGCAAAAGAGCTGCGTAAACGTGGTTATGGGATTAGTGCAGCACGTACTACCAAGGCACTTGAGCAGCTTGTTGAGCAGTTCGATTATAAAAATGTTGATGATTTGTTTGCTGGCATTGGTTCTGGAAATCAGTCAGTTAAACAGGTTGCTAATCGAGTAAGTGAGCTTCTGGAAGAGCATGATTCTGAAGTTATCACGCAAGAAGAAAGATCTCTTGCAAGACTTCGCGAGAAAAATACAGCAATTGCTACGGATAAGCCGCTTGCAAAGTCATACGTTATTTCTCGTACGGCAAAAGGTATTCGATCCAAACGTTCAAACTGCGGAGTTGTTGTTAACGGTGATCCCGATTTGCTGGTACACCTTGCTCATTGTTGTAATCCTGTTGCAGGAGATGACATTGTAGGTTTTATTACACGCGGCCGGGGCGTTTCTGTTCATCGTGCTAATTGTCCTAACGTTAAGGACTTGCTGAATAACCCAAAACGCATTATTTCTGTCTCATGGGATGCAAGTGGTGCAACTGAATTTAGGGTAGAGATTGTTGTTGAGGCAACAGATCGAATGGGTCTTTTAAAAGATGTAACTGTTGCGCTTTCTGATGCAGGAGCCAATATTCTTTCGGCAGCAACGCAGGTGGGCGAGCAAGGTGTCGTACGTATGAGATTCCTCGTCTCAATTTCTGATACAAGTTTGTTAGACACGTTATTTGCTTTTGTTTCTCGGGTACCTTCTGTATACGATGCTCGTCGAATTATGCCCGGTGAAGGTGCAAATCAAATGAGGAGAAGACGTAATGGCTCATAATATGGATGAAGAAAATAGCACGCAACGTCATAATCACGGAGATGGCTCCTGCGCTCATCATCATGATAAGAATCATGATGAATGCTGTGGGCATCATGGACATGACCATGGCGAATGTTGCGGGCATCATGGGAACGATCATGATGGATGCTGTGGACATCATGGACATGGTGGTTGCAACCATGCAAAAGACCAGATTGGTATCTTTAAGGTAAGCCCACTTGCCACTAACTGTTACATATATGTTTCTGGTGATGAGTGTATGATCGTTGATCCTGGTGCATCAGGAGCAGAAATTGCTGCGCAACTTATGAATCTTAAGTTGAAGTATATTGTGGCAACACATGGTCACGCAGATCATGTGGGTGGGGTTAAGGCATTAAAGCTTGCTGTTCCTACTGCTCGATATCTGATTTCACAAGCTGATAATACTTTGGCACATGAGGCTCATACTAAGGGAGAGATGTACGATGACGCTCCAGATCCCGATGGTTTTCTCCATGAGGGAGATGAGCTCACAGTTGGTACGGCAAAATTTAGGGTTATGGAAACTCCTGGACATACACCAGGTGGACTAGTTTTAGTCGGAGCGGGTACTGCATCAGGAGCAGTGTTTGTGGGGGATACGCTTTTCAAAGGTTCTGCAGGTAGAACTGATCTTCCCGGTGGAGATTTTGAACAACTTCAAGCTTCATTAGAGCGCATTAAAGCAGAGATTGATCCTACGAGCATCATTCTTTCTGGTCATGGAGATCAGACGGCGCTCGAAATCGAGCTAGAGACTAATCCTTTCTTTAAGTAAAATTACTCGTGTAACTTTATTATTGTGACAAGACAGATTTGTATAGGTGCGGTATAGTACCTATGCAAACTTTTTGCCCGAGTGGCGGAATGGCAGACGCGGAGGTCTCAAAAACCTTTGAGGAAACTCGTGTGGGTTCAAGTCCCACCTCGGGCACCACTTAAAAGCTTGCATGAACTACTTGTGAAGTTCTTTATAGAGAGTAGATTCTACTTGTAATGTTTTCTCGTTAGAGGTAACCTTACAAGGTATTTTTGAAGCGGGATTGAATGTGAGTCCCCACCTACACGGCGCTTAAGTAGCTGTCTGGTTAGACAATTTAATTTTGCACGTACTGTGTATTGTCTTCCCAGTTGCTTATGCACTGGGTTTTTTATTGGTGGACTGCACAATATCCAGAGGGAAGGTGTACAAGATAGCAAAGAATGATGGTCCTCGTATTAATGAGGAAATTACCGCTCGTACTTGTCGTCTTATTGATGCTGACGGAAGTCAGCTTGGCCTTTTTGGCGTCAGCGACGCTATAAAGAGAGCTCGCGAGCATGGTTTTGATTTGGTAGAGATTGCTCCAAACGCTGAACCACCTGTATGCAAGATTCTTGATTACAGTAAGTTTAAGTATGAGCAGGCTCGCAAGGCCAAGGCAGCTCGTAAGAATCAGGTCAAGATCGAAGTCAAAGAGATGAAGTTCCGTCCAAAGATTGATGTGGGCGATTACGAGACTAAAAAAGGCCACGTTTTACGTTTCCTCAAAAAGGGAGCACGCGTCAAAATTACTATCATGTTCCGAGGACGTGAAATGGCTCACCCAGAGCAAGGACGTATTGTACTTGATCGCCTCGCCGAAGATTTGAAGCCTTTTGCCACAATTGAGCAAAAACCGCTCATGGAAGGCCGCAATATGCATATGCTCGTTGCTCCAATTAAGGGAGCATTTGATGAGAAGCCTGAGGGTACTGAAGAGAGCACCACACAGAAGGAGAAGTAATATGCCTAAGATGAAGACACATAAGGGTTCGGCAAAGCGTTTCCGCCGTACTGGTACTGGTAAGATCATGCGCGCTAAAGCTTTTAAGAGCCACATTCTTACTAAGAAATCTCAGAAGCGCATTCGTGGCTTCCGTAAAGAAGCCGTTCTTTCTACAGGCGATGCAGCAGTAGTTTCACAGCGCATGGGCGCTAAGAACTAAGCGCGTCAACATTACATTAATAAGGAGTGATTATATATGGCAAGAGTTAAGCGCGCAGTTGCTGGTCGTAAAAAGCGTCAGACGCTTGTAGAGCGCACAAAGGGTTATTACGGAACTTCTTCTCGTACTTTTCGCGGTATGAAGGAGCAGGCACAGCATTCTGGTCAGTATGCTTACCGCGATCGTCGTAACAAGAAGCGTGATTTCCGTGCACTATGGATTCAGCGTATTAACGCTGCAGCACGCATTAATGATCTTTCTTACAGCAAGTTTATGCACGGCCTTAAGATTGCTGGCGTTGAGCTTGACCGCAAAGTTCTCGCAGAGATTGCTTACTCTGACGAGCAGGCATTTGCTGATCTTGCAGAGGTTGCAAAGAAAGCTCTCGCTGAGTAGTTTGGCTCTTACAAACCTACAGTATTGTGCTGTTAGTTGTCTGTAACTTTGTATGTTGAGCCTTGAGCTGCAATCTAAGTTTTTGATTTATTGAGAGTCGTATCAGATTGATGCGGCTCTTTTTGTAGCTGGTTGGTTGCCGTCGAGGGCGGATCGCTGGTTTGGACATTGGCT
>JABZIF010000036.1 GCA_015258485.1 Atopobiaceae bacterium
TCTTTTTCGTTCATGCCACCGATGAGTTCAACTGCCATGGCATCGTCGTTGAACTCTGCCATAGCTCCAGCCCGCTGCTCGTCATCAAGCTGGGCAAATACCTGGCTACGTAGGCGAGAGTCCAGGCGCTCAATAATGTCAGCGACATCAGCAGGGTGCAGTTCGTCCAGAGTTTTGTGTGAAACGGAAAGTTTAACGTTGGAAAGATCACGTTCAACTAAGTCCATGTAGCTCCATGCAATAATGCGTTCTTGCATGGGATGGCCCATGGAGCGAGCAATACGAGTAGCTATTTGCTCAAGTTTTGGAGAAAGGCTGCGAAGAAGACCGCGGACACCAACTTCCGCTCCAAGAAGTCGGAGTTGGGTTGAACTGGTATCAGAGAGCTTAAGGTCATTTACGCGGACGACCCTTATGCCTCGTGTGTCAACGATTTGTTTATTTAAGATGTCTCGAGCTAAAAGAACTTCATTAGGCTGCAGGTACGAGAAACGAATCTCTGTTGAAGGTACCTTCAGCTTAATAACGTCTTCATTGTAGGTATCAACGTACTTACGCCAAGAAATCATGAGTGGCGTACGACCAGGACCCATAAAAGCTAGAGAGGTAATTCGAGGGAAAACTTCACCGGTTGCAATTCCTAAATCGGAGACCGTACCGATCTTCTCGTCATTTGAATCTAATACCGGATTACCCATCAACTGAGATAGATAAATCATGTGTGCTCCTTACATGCGTCCGAAGACTGCGATGCAGCTTATACTACGGGAAATACTACGCAGCTGAGCCACAGGGACTGCATTGCGATTTCACCTCTTACGGTGTAATCGGCACACCATAAGAGGTCAGCGACTGTGAGGTCGGGGTTTCATGCTGACCTTTCTCTTTGTTTAGTAGAAGATGAAACGTTCTTAAAATACGTCTCATAGATAATGTTATTTTAGCTATTTTATGCTGAATCTGTAAAGTTCATTCATAAAATTGCGCCAATAAAATGTCCAATACCTGTAGAAACAGATATTGGACATACAAGAGAATAAATTATAGAAATTTAGAATTGAACGTTTGGTGCCTGACGAGCAGACTCGTCGGTAATCTGGAAACTTGGACGAGGAGAATGTCCGCCAGCAAGTAAGTTGTTGGGGAAGACGGAAATAATGTTGTTGTAGTTCATAACAACATCGTTGTAGCTCATACGAGCGTAGCTGAGACGATTTTCTGTATCAGCAAGTTCAGATTGAAGCTCAAGGAAGTTTTGATTAGCTTTAAGTTCAGGATAGTTTTCTGCGACAGCAAACAGTGAAGTTAAAGCATTGGAAAGCGTACCAGCTGCTTCCATTTTAGCTTCTGGGGTGCGTGCATTTGCTACGGCAGAACGAGCGGCAGTTACTGCTTCAAGAGTTTGCGACTCGTGTGCAGCATAACCTTTAACCGTGTTAACTAGGTTAGGAATAAGATCGTTACGGCGTTGCAGTTGGGTATCAATTGCCGCCCAAGCATTATCGCACTTGTTATATGCACGAATGATGTTGTTGTGGATGCTGATGCCCCAAATAATAAGGACGACAACGATTACAATAACTGCAATGACAATAGGGTTCATAACAAATCCTTTCAATTGCCAGTACGTATGTGATACTAGCTATCCAGTTGGATAGCCTCATTATACCCAAAACTAAAAAATTAAAGCTTTAGGTAATAATTTGCTGCCAAAGAGTAAACGCAAAGGGCAAAACGAAGAGAGCAAAAAATTATTAGTAAAGCGCAGAAAATCGTTAGTAAATTGTCAGTAGGTTATATTGCCTATATGGCGGAGAGGGAGGGATTCGAACCCTCGGAACGGGAACACCGCTCAACGGTTTTCAAGACCGCCGCATTCGACCACTCTGCCACCTCTCCAAAGCGGTAATATCCTACCGCATAATTACGTTTTTTGCGAGTAAAGCTTTTTGAGAGTTACGATTTTGCTTCATAATTACAAAAGTCAGAGGTCAAAATGCTGACAAATTTGCGTAAGATTTTTGACAGAAAAGAAACAGATTACTGACAGATAAGGAGTAGCTATGAGTGACGTTGCGCAAGAGCCGTCTATTACACAGGCTGCTTCTGACGAGAAGTTCATGCGATTTGCACTTGAACAGGCGCAGATTGCAGCTCAAGAGGGGGAAGTCCCCATTGGAGCTGTTGTGGTGTGCGATGGAGAGATAGTCGCAAGTGCACATAACCGACGAGAGCTAGATCATAATCCTTCAGCTCACGCAGAGTTTCTCGCCATGCAGGAAGCGTCACAGAGACTTGGACGTTGGCGTTTATCTGGCTGTACGGTGTATGTGACGCTGGAGCCTTGTTTGATGTGTGCTGGTCTGATGATTAACGCGCGCATTGATCGCTGTGTTTTTGGTGCTTCAGACCCTAAAGGTGGAGCTATAGGAACACTTTTTGATGTAAGTCATGATTCAAGGCTTAATCATTCGTTTGCTGTTACTGGTGGAGTGCTTTCTGATGAGGCAGCCGTGCAGCTTAAGGCATTTTTTAAGATACGAAGAAACTAATTAAATTACCTGAAAAATAAAAAAGTCTAAATAATGACTTTCTGGTACGCCCCAGAGAATGGGATGATCAGGTGCTTGTTGGCGCTCTTCAACTTGCTTGAGTTGTACATTGGTGTGATGAGCGGCCCCGGCGATTGCTTGAGCAAGAAGGTCTCGGGTCATAAAATGAGAACACGAGCACGTTGCTAGGTAGCCTCCACGTGGAAGAAGCTTCATAGCTGCGGCGTTAATCTCTTGGTAACCACGCAGGGCACTTCGAACTTTATTGCGAGTTTTGGTAAATGCAGGTGGATCAAGAACAATTAAATCAAAGGGACCACCCTCGGCTTTAAGTTTGCTTTTATTTGCGGCGAGTTCTGGGAGATATTCCATTACATTTGCACAGGTAAAATCCATACGGTCGAGAAGACCGTTGAGTTTAGCATTTTGTATAGCAAGATCAATTGCCGTTTGGCTTACATCAACACAGCGGACAAAATCTGCCCCTCCAGCTGCAGCGTTAAGGCCAAAGGGGCCAACGTGGCTAAAGCAATCAAGTACACGATGACCTTGAGCAAGATGACGTACAGCACGACGGTTGTATTTTTGGTCTAGAAAAAAGCCGGTTTTTTGACTGTTCTCTAAATCGAGATTGAAAGTTAGGCCATTTTCTGTAGCAAGGACATGCGTTGAAGGGGGAGTAGAGGAGTTTTCTCCAAGTATGTTATTCTCTGCAGATAGAGAGCCTGTCCACCAGCCTTTATATTGCGGAAGACCTTCTTTGAGGCGTGAAGGAGAATCATTTCTTTCATATATGCCGTCAATCTTTTGGCCATCAGAGGTAAGTACATCAAGAAGGATGGGGTAGAGGGTGTTGCGAAGATACTCCATACCAACAGTACCTACTTGAGTTACCAGTACGTTTTCATAGCGGTCTACAATTAATCCAGGAAAGCCGTCAGCTTCAGAGAAAATGATACGGCAGCAGTTGGTATCGGGCTCAGTGTTAGGAAGTGCGCGATGCCCCATAGTAGCCTTACGGTGCTCCCACGCCCAACTAATTTTACGATGCCAAAATACCTCATTAATATGGTCGTTTGCGTTTCTTGTCACAATTCTGACGCGAATCTTACTTTTTTCTGACAGCAAACCAGTGCCCTGATAGGTACCATTTTCTTCAAATATATCTACAATAGATCCATTTTGTGCATGGATTCCCGATTCGTCAGAGGACTCCACACGGATGACCTCACCTTCAAAGACCCAAGGATGTCCTCCGGAAAGTGCACGAGCGGCCTTTTTGGTGACTATAACTTTGGGATAGGGACGAAGTTGCTTCATGATGGTCTTTCTCGTAAGAAACAGGTAAAAATTAAAATGCCGGGCACATGAGCGTACCCAGCATTGATGAGATGAAATTATACGTTACAAAAATAGCAGGATGAGTGCAATAAGGGGGAGGGTTCCTTGTTTGATAGCGGCACTTCGTTTATCTGGTGAAGAGAAAAACAGCAATACTGCTGCGCTGAACATTGAAAGAACACCAAAGATTGCAAGAGGTCTACCCATGGCGTTACCAAAAAACATGAAGCAAACGCCAAGAAGTGTCTCTACAGCAAGCATAAGGTTGTAGAATCCCTGATTAAAGGCCATTTCTTTGGTATTGTTGGCTTCTTCCTTTGTCATACCAAAAGTTGAACGAGTTTTTTCTGAGGTCCAGGCAATAGACTCCATATAGAAAATGAAGATGTGTAGAAGACCAGCTAAGATAGCGGCAATAGTACCAATGATTGATAGGACGGACATGGTAACTCCTTATTAGGCGTTTGTTTTGGTTGCTTAACACTTACGTGTGGCGTCCGTATCTTCCGCCAAAGCCAAAGTTTCTTTCGCGTGCTCTTGAGCCAGAAAATATGGAACGGGTAGTTTTGGTAATAGAACGAGACGTCTGTAAACTAATACGTCCTGTTTCATACCCAAAGTTAGGAAGGTCCCATGACGGAATAAGAGATTTTGTAAAATATTCAATTTCTCTCAGTGGAGTCACTTCATCGGGACCCATGAAAATGAATGCCTGACCTGTGGCTCCAGCACGACCAGTACGACCAATACGATGCACATAATCCTCTGGGTCTAAGGGTACATCGTAGTTAATCACAACATCAATTCCTTGAACATCAATCCCACGACTCATGACATCAGTCGCTACCAAAATTTGAATGGTTCCGTTTCTAAACCGCTCAAGAGCTCTTGTACGAGCTTTTTGTGGTCTGTCGGAATGCATGACATCAACTTTTAAATCTTCGTTTTTGAGGCTTTGATAGATGCTCTCTACACGTACTTTGGTTCGACAAAATACAAGGATTCGTTTTGGAACAGGATCAAAAGAGTCGATAAGTGCTTTGAGAAGCTGCGGTTTTTGAGTCTGCGTAACAGGACAGAGATGTTGTGCGATTGTCGTTGCTGTCTGTCCGGTGTGAGCAATTTCTATACGGGCAGGTTTATGAAGGAGCGCCTCAACAGTTGAGGTAATTGACGGAGGCAGTGTTGCCGAGAAGAGCAGCGTTTGATGCTTTTTAGGAAGCTGTTCCATAATGCGGTGAATGCTTGGCCAAAATCCCATGTCCAGCATACGGTCTGCTTCATCTAGTACCAGTACCTGTATACCTTTGAGGCTTGTTTGTTTTTTGTCGCGAAGATCAATGAGACGACCAGGTGTTGCAACAAGTACATCACAGCCGTTTTTTAATGCGGTGACCTGGTGTTTAAATTTTGCACCGCCAGTAACAATAACCGTTTTCTGTCCGGTTGATGTACAGATGGTCTTAGCTACATTGTCAATTTGATTTGCAAGTTCTCTTGTAGGTGTAATGATGAGGGCATGCGGAAGAGATGTGGGTACCTTGGGTTTCTTACCATGTGGTTTATGGGCTGCATCTTTTGAAATGGCTGCAATACGCTGCAGGACGGGAAGTATAAAAGCAGCTGTTTTTCCTGTTCCTGTTTGCGCAGATGCAATAACGTCTTTTCCCTCTAGTACTACAGGAATAGCTGCAGCTTGTATAGGGGTAGGTGTGGTGAAGCCAAGTAATGTTACACCTTTAAGAATTTGCTCATTTAGCCCGAGCTTGGCAAATGTTATATCCATATAAACAAGTATACTGGTGTGCAACGATAAGCTAAAGGGAGATGCTATGCCCATCAATATTCCAGATGGTTTGCCTGCTAAAATAACGCTTCACCAGGAACGAATTTTTGCGCTTGAAGAGGAAGTAGCTGAGCATCAGGAAATTCGCCCCCTTCGTCTAGCAATTTTGAATTTGATGCCTAAAAAAATTCAGACTGAAACTCAGATTCTTCGTCTTATTTCTAAATCGCCCATCCAGGTAACATGTGATTTCATGCGTATTTCTTCGCACGAATCAAAAAACACTTCTGCTGACCATCTTGTGACGTTTTATTCAACGTTTGATGCATTTAAAGATAAAAATTACGACGGCCTTATTGTTACAGGCGCTCCCATTGAAGAGCTTGCGTTTGAGGAAGTTGACTATTGGGATGAGTTTTGTCGCATAGTAGATTGGTCCCAAGATCATGTATTTTCTACTATGTATCTGTGTTGGGGAGCACTTGCAGGACTCTACTATTTGCATGATATCCCCAAAAAACAACTAGGTTCAAAATTATTCGGTATATTTCCACAGCGATTATGTGACGAGTACTGCTTCCTTACCAATGGATTTGATGAGGTGCACTACATGCCTCATTCAAGACACGCCGCAATTGAAACTTCTGCACTAGCAAAACATCCAGAGCTTGCGGTATTGTCGGAAGGATTTACGAGTGGTCCCGCACTTCTCGCCACAAGAGATTTTCATGAAATTTATGTAACTGGCCATTTTGAATATGGTCGAGATACGCTTGCAGAGGAGTATTGGAGAGACTTTCACAAAGGATTGCCCATACGCCTGCCAGAGAATTACTTCCCTGATGATAATCCAGAAAAACAGCCACTTTTTACCTGGCGAGCACATGCTAATTTGTTGTATCGTAACTGGATTAACTGGGTGTATCAGATGACTCCGTATAATACAGATGAGATTCCAGCTGCTATTAAAGATTTACGTATGCGTATAACTGAGGCTGATCCTGATGCGCGCATGACGGGTCGATTCTAAGAACAAAAGCGTTTTATAACGAGGTATTTTCATGAAGTTTGTTATCGGTTCTGATATCCATGGTGCTGCAGATTGGTGCCAGAAGTTTATGAAGGTTATACAGGACGAGAAACCCGATCGGGTACTTCTTCTTGGTGATTTGCTCTATCACGGACCAAGGAATGATCTACCAGCAGATTATGCTCCTAAACGAGTAATTGAAATGCTTAATGGTATCTCGAATCAAGTTATTGCCGTGCGAGGAAACTGTGAGGCAGAAGTTGATCAGATGGTACTTGATTTTCCGTGCATGTCAGATCATAACGTGGTGATTGACCCTGATGTTTTAGGAGATACAGGCAATATTACTTTTACACTTTTCTTGACACATGGTCACATCTACGGACCGGGGCTGCACAATAGCGTGGATAAGTGGCCTATATTACCCAAGTATTCTGCTTTGGTGTATGGACATACTCATAAAAAAGTTAATGAGGTGCTTCCCAATCATCCTGAGGCGGTCGTGTTCAATCCAGGCTCTGTTGGAATTCCAAAAGATGGTACGCATAGCTGCGGTGTGTATGAAAACGGTCAGTTTAGACACGTTATTCTTGGCTAGTGCATAGAGATTGCCATAAATTCATAGCCGTGAGCATGTCGAGCAACAGAATATTCAAAAGCACGGCCGTCATCTATATAACCTATTTGTTCAACTTCAAGTAGGGGTTCATTTGGAGTTATAGAAAGACGTTCAGCTTCAAGAGTGGTTGGCATGACCGCTCTAATGACACGATGCGCATTGGCAATGCGGAGTTCAAGGGTATTCTCGATATATGCATATATCGAATGCTCGAGATGTTTCATTTTAAGATTTGGAATTAAGCCGATAGGCATATAGGTGTATTCAATAACCTGTGAAACATCATCAACAATGCGTACACGTACAATGCGGTATACAAAATCTTCAGGGCTAATATCCAATGCTTTGGCAATATATTCTGATGGGTGTTCAACTTCAAAGGTGTATACAACAGATTTGACACGTTCGCCACGAGCGGTATGCTCAGCCATGAAACCTTCCATTTGTCCGGAGACTTCTTTGCTCGGACGTATTTGGGTTCCTTCTTCAAGTTTTTTTACAAATGTCCCCGAACCCTTACGTCTAAAGATAAGACCTTGTTGTTCTAGCACTTCAAGTGCCTTGTTAATGGTAATCTTGCTCACTTCATATTGTTGGCAAAGTTGAGCTACAGAGGGTAGGCGAGAATATGCTGGGTAGGTACCCAAGGAGATATCTTGCTTTATATCTTGAACAATAAGGTTGTATTTGTTCATCTTAATTCCTTTGAAACAGAACAATTTATAGATTGTATTTTGGTTTATTTAGTCTAGTATACTACGTGTATTTATTTGACATATCTTCTTATATAATATGACATGTCAGATTTATTAATACAAGAGAGAAGGGCAATTATGCAATATCAGCTTCCTAAAGACTTTTTCTTTGGCGGGGCTATGTCTGGCCCACAAACTGAAGGCAGATGGCAAGATGACGGAAGAATCCCTAGCATTTGGGATACTTGGTCTAACCTTGACATTACCGCCTTTCACAACCGCGTAGGGTCTTACGGTGGCAATGATTTTAGTAGCAGAATGGAAGAGGACTTTGAGCTTCTTAAGTCAATAGGAATGGACTCAGTTCGTACTTCTATCCAGTGGAGTCGCCTTTTAGATATTGATGGAAAGCTTAATCCAGAGGGTGAGAAGTACTATCATCAGCTCTTTGCTACAGCAAAGAAGGTTGGTATTGAGATTTTTGTAAACCTCTATCACTTTGACATGCCTGAATACCTCTTCAATCGCGGCGGCTGGGAATCACGTGAGGTTGTTGAGGCATACGCGCATTATGCACGCATTGCGTTTGAGACTTTTGGTAAAGAGATTCGTTACTGGTTTACTTTTAACGAGCCAATTGTTGAGCCTGAAATGCGCTATACCGTTGGTGGATGGTTCCCTTTTGTAAAGAATTATTCCCGTGCACGTGCGGTTCAGTACAACATTTCTTTAGCGCACGCTCTTGGTGTTCGCGAGTATCGCCGTGCAAAAGCAGAAGGTTTTATGTTTGAGGACTCTCGCATTGGTCTTATCAACTGCTTTGCACCACCATACACCAAGGAGAATCCATCCGAGGCAGACCTTGAGGCACTGCGTATGACTGACGGAGTCAACATTCGCTGGTGGCTTGATCTTGTTACTAAGGGAGAGCTTCCACAGGATGTTATCGATACGCTGCAGTCTCGTGGCGTTGACCTGCCTATTCGCCCTGAGGACAAGCTTATTCTTACCGACGGAGTTGTGGATTGGTTGGGCTGCAATTATTACCACCCAGAGCGCAT
>JABZIF010000037.1 GCA_015258485.1 Atopobiaceae bacterium
AGAAAGCTGCAATTGCCTCCTGGCCAAATGCCATAGCAGAAAGCATGTCCTCTTCAGAAATCTCATGAGCGCCTGCCTCAAGCATGGAAATAAAGGTTGAAGAACCACCTAGCTCGAGGTCAAGATCAGAGTGATCACGCTCTTCATAGGTCGGATTAACTAAGAACTCACCAGTGTCAATGTCACGGCCAATACGCACGCATGTAAGAGGTCCCTCAAATGGAACGCCACCGACAGCCAAAGCAGCTGATGCGCCCATAACAGATATAGTATCTACTGCATTAATCTGGTCTGCAACAAGAGAAGTGGCTACGACCTGAACCTCATTACGGAATCCATCAGGAAAGGACGGACGTAAAGGACGGTCTATCATACGAGCAGTTAGTGTTGCTTTCTCAGAAGGACGAGCCTCACGCTTAAGGTATCCACCAGGAACACGACCAACTGCATACATTTTCTCGATAAAATCAACGGTCAGTGGGAAGAAGTCGTAATCTTTACGCTCCTTAGAAACCACTGCGGTTACCAATACAGTAGAATCACCGCACTTTACAATACAGGCACCGGTTGCCTGCTTTGCAAGCTCACCAGCCTCAAGGGTGTAATGCTTACCATAGAGGTCAAACTCGTGAGTTACTTTTGCCATTTCTTTCCTCTTCCATCTCCGTCTGCCCCATTGCAAACGGGCCTCAAACAGTAAGGGCGCCATGTGGCGCCCTTACAAGCCAACTTACTGAACGTTGTCGCGAATACCCAGAGAAGCAATCAGTGAACGATACTCTTCAATATCATTGGACTTGATATAAGAAAGTAGACGACGACGCTTACCAACAAGCATCAGAAGGCCACGACGAGTGTGAAAGTCCTTCTGGTGCGACTTCATATGATCGGTGAGTTGATGAATACGCTCGGTGAGAAGTGCAACCTGAACTGGTGCAGAACCAGAGTCCTTCTCGTCCTTACCATACTGCTTAATAAGCTCAGCCTTACGATCTTTAGTTACTGCCATAATAAACCGCCTTTCGCGTTGAATACTCCTTGTACTGAGACGGCAGCCGGCAGAGACTAACCTCTAAGAACAAGGAAATAACCTTTAAGAGGATACCAGTTATTTATCGAAATGACTAGTAAGACATTAAAAACCTATACACTCAGCAAGAATTCAAACGCCTTAAGTCGTGCTTCTAAGTGAGTTGCGGCCCAAACATGAGCGCAGGTAAGTAAAAATAACGCAGTTTCTGATGAAATGTCTGCAACAGTAAGCTGGTCAAATGTAAGCCTTAAAAGAGAAGATAACCATGAAAGCTCAAGTGACGATACCTCAAATGCTCCTTCAATCTTGTGAGCACAACTTTCACATAAAGTTCCCCCCACAGCTGGCGAGAAAAACGTCACCGCTGCGTCTCCACAAGCAATGCATGACTCAAATTCAGGACGCCATCCCTCATGAGCAAGTACCTTAAAAACATATGCTGCGACTACAAGATCCAAATGTTGTTTATCTTGTGCTTCCTCACAAGCCCTGAGAGCACGAGAAAGTAGCGGATATAAAAATCTATCTTCGATTCCCTCTATACAAGAAAGGCGTGCAACCTCACAAAGAGCTGACGCAGCCGATACCTTAGAAAGATCACCACGCAATGCCACATGAGCATCAAGAAGTGTTGCTTCAGAAACAATACCTAAAGAGCGACCCTCTGCTACCAACATATCAAGCTCAGAAAACAGTTCTACCCGAGCTGCCAGGCGTCCGCCTGGTTTTCTTGCCCCTTTAGCAACAGCTCTTTGTTCTTCACCTGTATCTGAGAGCGTAGTCAAAATTAAGTCTTGTTCTGCAAGCTTAGTTCTATCAAGCACAATAGCTTTAAGGCGCTTAGTCTTTCTACCAGGCATAGCTAATCCTCAGAAGAGTATCCAAGACGCTTAATTTCATTAGCGTCCCGACGCCACAACGGCTGAACACGAACGCGTAAGTCAAGATATATTTTGCAACCAAAAAGTCTTTCAAGGTCTTTTCTTGCTTCAATGCCGATGCGCTTAATCATTGATCCACCCTGACCAACAACAATGCCCTTTTGCCCTTCTCGCTCAACTAAAATAGTTGCAGATATAGATGCATGGCCATCAGATGCAATCTCATACGAATCACAAACAACTGCTACTGAATGCGGAACTTCTTGTCGCAAATGCAACAAGAGCTTTTCTCGCACAAACTCTGCAACTAAATCTTCTGGAAGAGCATCAGTCTCCATATTCTTAGGAAACCACATTGGACCTTCCGGCAAATGCTCAGATACTAAAGAAATAAATGTTTGAATATTAAAATTTTCTGTAGCAGAAACTACGAGTACGTCATCAAACTTTGCAAGATTTTGAGCTGCTACAATCTGAGCTGAAACTTGCTCGGGTGTTGCAAGGTCTGCCTTTGTGATTACTAACAGCTTGAACGTCGCATGAGCCTGCGCTACATGGTTGGCCACCCATTCATCACCACGACCAACAGGCTTTGTTGCATCAATCAGAAAAGCAATAACATCTGCATCGTCAAGCTCTCCCAAAGCCACTTTATTAAGTTCTTTTCCAAGGGCGTCTTTGGGTTTATGAAGGCCAGGAGTATCTACAATGACAAGCTGAGAAGTGTCGGTTGTAATTACCGCTCTAAATCTTCTTCGCGTTGTCTGTGCGACAGGACTCTCGATTGTAACCTTATGACCCATACAAGCATTTAACAGCGTAGATTTACCAACACTTGGACGACCAACAAGAGTTACAAATCCACTTCTAAATGTATCGGAGGAAAATAATTGTGAGTCACTATTTTCTTCAGTCATGTATTCTCCAAATTACCACGTAAAAATCGCACGTAAAAATACAAGTAAGCCTATACAAGCTGCAGTGATACTAATACAAGCAGATGCTGCTGCTGCAATATCTTTTGCCTTTCCCGCCATAGGATGAAATTCGGGAGACACAAGATCCACAACGGTCTCAATTGCGGTATTAAGAAGTTCTGTCGTAAGAACTGAACCAATACAAGCAAGCACAACCACCCAGCTCAAAACATCAAGACGTACAATAAATCCCACAATTACGGTAATAAACGCAATAAGAGCCATACGTCGCAAATTTGCTTCCTGAGCAAAGGCAACACGAATACCTTGAATCGCAAAAAGAAGTCCACGTTTAAAACTCGGATGTTTTCCTTTAGATCCAGGTATCATTACTCGTCAATCCCCTCGTGGTGGCGTGTTAAAACTACAGGATCAAGCTTTGCATCTGTTGCAAGAAGTGAAACCAGACTATCTTCTCGAGCTTCCATGAGCTCAGCTTCTTCATCTTCAATATGGTCATACCCAAGTAGATGTAACATAGCATGAACAAGCATAAGCCTAAACTCATCTGCACAGGTAGTACCATACTCTTTTGCCTGACGAGAAATAAAATCTGGTGCCAAAATAATATCCCCCAGCTCACAGAGCTCATCCGGCGCTAAATCCGGATCATCTGGACGTTCAACTTCTAACGAAATAACATCTGTAGGAGAATTTTTTTCTCGCCATTCAAAATTAATTTTTTGAATTTCTTTATCAGAAACCACAGAGATTGATACAGCACATGGACGATTTATACCTTCTTCAGAAAGAACCAGGTCACAATCAGCCTCAATCTCTTCTAAAGAGATTGGCATCTCGACACCATCTTCTACCATAATGTCATACTCGTTGGCCACGCCTATCCCCTAGCAGTTCTGCTCATATGCAGTATATGCATCAACTATCTTACCAACCAATGTGTGACGAACAATATCATTTCTTTGCAAATCAACAAAAGCAACTTCATCAAGATTTTGTAAAACTTGTCGGGCAACATCCAAGCCACTTTTTCCAACAAGATCTCTTTGAGTTGCATCTCCCGTAATAACAAACTTTGACGAGAAACCAAGACGAGTTAGAAACATTTTCATTTGTTCAGGGGTAGTATTTTGTGCCTCATCCAAAATAACAAATGCATCATTGAGAGTTCTTCCACGCATAAAAGCAAGAGATGCAACCTCAATTGTCCCCTGTTCAATAAGGTTATTTGCATATTCAATAGAGGTCATATCAAAAAGCGCATCATAAAGTGGACGAATATAGGGATCAAGTTTTTCTTGAAGTGTTCCGGGCAAAAACCCGAGTGATTCTCCTGCTTCAACTACCGGCCGAACTAACACAATTCTGTGCACTTTTTGCGCAGTTAATGCAGAAAGTGCCATAGCCATTGCAAGATACGTTTTACCCGTACCCGCAGGACCAATGCCAAAGGTAATAGCATGCTGAGAGATTGCATTAGTATAATGAACTTGACCTTTAGTTTTAGGTTGAATGGCTTTTCCTTTATGTGTAACAAATAACGTTTGTGGATGCGTACTTTGGGATCTTAGCTCTTGCTGAGAGTTTCCGAGCAAAATTTCTACATCTTCAAGTGATGGATTAACCTTATCTTCTACCATTTGAATAAGGTGAGAAAATACATACGTAAGACGTTCAATCTCTGACGCAGTGCCAGAAAGATAGATTGACTTGCCTCTTACAGAGATAAGAGCAGCAGAAGATTCCTCTATTCTTTTAAGTAAACTGTCAGCTGAACCCAACAGCATGAGTTGATCAACCGAATCAGGAATAGTCAGACGAATCTGTGTTGACTCCATGCTCCCCCGCATCTGTAAGCTAAATCAACGATGCCTTTAGTATGCCATTTGATACCACTTCGTCAAAATGGACTTTAACAAGTTCATCAATAGGTATATCAAGATCAAGCTGTACATCAAACAAACCCCCGGAAATTCCTTTTCCTGGATACTGTACGACAACGTTATCACACGTTCCTACGAGCTGCTCAGCTGCACGATTTCTCATTTTTAAAGCAAGGTCACGCATCTTCTGAGCACGCGCCGCCATAACACGTGGATCAACTTGACCAGAAGCTATTGCTGCTGGTGTCCCTGGTCTTTTGGAATATCTAAATACATGCATTTTGGAAAATTTCATCTGATGACAAAACTCATAAGACTGTTCAAACTCAACGTCAGTCTCTCCCGGAAAACCAACAATAAGATCGGTCCCTATTGCAATATTTGGCATTACAGACCGAGCTTCTTCGACCGCATGTTTATACAAATCTGTACGATATACTCTCCCCATACGAATAAGCGTGCTGTCACAACCAGACTGAAGACAGATATGTAAAAACGGAGCTATACGCCCTTTAGAATCTGCAATAACTTGAACCAGACGAGAATCTACATCAGGCGGTTCAAGAGACGATAAACGCAGACGTCCAACATTAGTTTGCTCCAAAAGATATTCAAGTAAATCTGGAAGTCGTAAAACTTTGCCCATATCATCACATTGCGCTTCATAACTTCCTAAATTAATTCCAGTAAGAACAACCTCTTGAGCTCCTCTGTCCGTTGCCTCTTTAACTTGTCGTACCACTTCTTGTGGATTGAGAGATTTACCTGCGCCACGAGCTTTCCACACAATGCAATAAGTACAGCGGTTATTACATCCATCCTGAATTTTGATTCCAGGACGAGTTCTCCCTGTTGGTGTTGGTTTGGAAATAAGAATGCCTTCATCATTTACTGATTCTGGTGCACGGCCCAACTCTTCAAGAACTCTATCTGCAACTTTATCTTTCTCTTTTTCGACAACCACATTAGGTGCAAGTGAAGCCAGTTCTTCAGCAAAGAGGCTTGCAACACAACCAGTCGCTACAACAAGTGGGGCTCCGGGTAATTGTGCAGCTTTTCTCACTGCCTTTCTCGTTTTAGCCTCTGCCTCAGCAGTTACCGCACAAGTATTAATCACAATTGCTTGAGCTTCATGCTCTTCAACAATTGAACACCCCATATGCAAAAATGAATCAGCCATTAAATCAAGTTCAACACGATTAACCCTGCAGCCTAAATTGACAAGTGCAATCCCGTGAGCCATTATCGTCTCTTCTTTGAGGCATGCTTGGTAGGACGTTTAGACTTTGATGTGAAGTGCTTTGCTGAAGAAGTTTCTGAATCTTTCCCATCCATCTGCTGATCTTTTTTCATACGCCGCTCTTCAACAAGAGTTGCCAACATAAGCATCTGTTCACTTGTTAAATTATCCGTAGTTTCAATATGAACCAAAATGTGAAGATTACCACGTGCCGAACTATGTAAACGAGGCATTCCTTTACCAGCTATATCAAGCTGCTGACCATATTTACAACCAGCAGGAATAGAAACATCAATATGTTCATCTTCAAGAATACCGTCTAAGTAAACAGTGGTTCCAACAATTGCTTCAAGAGAATCAACGCTTACGGTTGTATAAAGGTCATCGCCTCTACGTTCAAAATCTTTATGCTGTGAAACCTCAATGGTAACAATAAGATCTCCTGCAGCATCTCCTCGAACACCAGCTTCGCCTTTGCCGGCTATTGAGATTGACTGACCAGAATGAACACCTGCTGGAATATCAACCGACACGCGTTCATGATCAGGAGTTCTACCTTGCCCCTCACAGGTCTCACAAGGATTGTGGATCTTTTTACCGCTACCCTGACACTCAGGACATACGGTCTGAGACTGCATTTGTCCAAAAACGGTATTTTGAACTTGGACAACAGTTCCTGTGCCGTGACAACGGGAACAAGTTTCTATTTTACCGTCTGAACTTAAACCAGACCCATTACAATCATCACAGGTAGAGAGCCTATTATAAGAAATAGTCTTAGTAACTCCAGAAGCTGCTTCTTCCAATGATATAGACAATCTAATGCCCATATCGCTTCCACGTGTGCGTTGTGCAGTGCCACCACGTCCGCCGTGTCCCCCACCAAAGAACGAGTCAAAGATATCTCCAAAGCCGCCAAAACCTCCGCCAAAGATATCTGACATATCAACATAACCAGAGCCACCACCGAAACCAGCAGGGCCATTTGGATCACCATAACGATCATAGTTAGCGCGCTTCTGATCATCAGAAAGAACTGAATAGGCCTCATTAACCTCTTTAAACTTCTCTTCTGCGTTTGGATCATCTGAAACATCTGGATGTAATTGCCGAGCAAGTTTCAGAAAAGCTCGCTTAATGGTTTTTTTATCTGCATCACGAGCTACACCTAAAAGCTCATATAAATCTTTTTTCGCAGACACGCTCTTTAACTCCCCTAAAACTAACTATATTTTACATTCCCATATAACCAACATGACCCAAACCTGCAGTACAAGCATACAAGGTCATTATAATAATTGAGAAAAATGCCCCGTTAATAATGCCCGACAAAAAAGCATTTGCAAAACTTCTCCACCAACCAATGTTCATCTTAATTCCGCCTGCAATAATATTTCTTACCCCAAAGAAGATGAGCGGAATCAAGATAATTGCAAAAAGAGGTGCCCTTAGGTTTAAAACAACAAAAAAGAGAAGCATTGCTGCAATACCAATAAGACGAGCACCAGCTTTCTGCTGTAAGGAAAGTTGTTCAGAAGGAACTTTTATCGTAACGATGAAATCTCCTGTAGCAGATCCGTTTGTTCCAGCATTACCCTTTCCCTTCATTCTAATTTGATCACCATCATGAGAATTGGCAGGGATATCTATAGTAAGTTCTGAAGCGGACAACACTCTACCAGCACCACCACAAACTTCACAAGGATCTTGTACTACATGTCCTGTACCTTCACATTCAGGGCAGTCAAGTTGAATTCGCCCGACACCAAACAATGAAGACAAGTCAACATCAATATGACCTGTTCCTTTACAAGTTGGACAAGTGGCGGCTTCTGCTTTATGTTGAGAACCTTTACCTCCACATGCTTCACATGATACATATCGCTGATAGGTAATACCTTTCTTTACTCCATTTTTAGCATCAGAATCGCTTAAGGTAATATCGTAAGAAATATCAGCTCCCGTTTGTGGCTTATACGCACGAGATCGGCCACGAGAACTAGAAGTCCAGCTTGAAAAGTCAATATTGCCAAATGGAAATCCACCATCAAATGGCCAGTCACCATAATTACCATACGACGTACCACCCGGATACCCCGATGGCCCATAACCACTGCCAAAGAAAGAGCCACTTCTCATTGCATCGTAGCGGCGGCGTTTCTCGGCATCTGAAAGAACAGCATACGCCTCAGAAACTTCCTTAAAACGCTCTTCAGCATCAGGTTCTTTATTTACATCAGGATGAAGTTTACGAGCTTTAGTTTGAAATGCTTTTCTAATTTCTTCAGCTGTAGCGGACTCAGAGACACCAAGAATGGCGTAATAGTCCTTTTCATTCATAGCAGCCATAAAATCTCTCCGATTCGACCCATTACAACTTATGATTATGAGAACGTTTGAAAGTGTACCCACTTGTTTTAAAGTTAATGCAGCGCAAGCACACTACTGACGCAAATCCCAAAGACGGCCATAAAGCTCGTTTCCAAGCAGCCAGCCCTTCTTGGTAGGCCTATATGAAGCCTTAATCCTAGAATCTGTCGCATCAACGCATTCTAGTAACTCATCTTGTACACAAGCATCAAACACTTCTTGTAAAGGTAACGCACCAAATACCTGCTCAGACTCATACAAAAGCGCAGGCGCAATTGGCTCTGTAAGGCGTACATGGAGCATCAGATCTTCTGCCACAGTCTCTCTGTAGGTCAAAAATTCAACATCAAACTCTGTCGAGAAAAGCGATACGCCTCCAGCAATTTTCTTTGGAGAATCAAGCACCACAAGTCGAACACGAATAGCGTCTTGTGGTCTCGTTGGCAAAGAGACGTTTTTCTTTGCCAGCACATCATATTCAGAAGCTGTCAACATACTTGCAGCACTGGTACCTAAACCAAGGTACGACTCACCTGTCCAATACATTTTATTATGCTTGCAACTTTTCTGGTTACGAGCATAACTTGCAACTTCATAGCGCTCAAACTCAGCTGCTTGAAGCATCTTTGAAGCCGCTTGCATTCGATCTGCCTGCACGTCATAAGCATTCCATGGAATGTCTTTATCTTGGGTTTGCTTAGCTA
>JABZIF010000038.1 GCA_015258485.1 Atopobiaceae bacterium
CAAAAGTCGTCGCTCTATATGTTCTCACCACACCACACCAACAAAAAACCACGCAGACTTGGAGCGTTTATCGCCAAATTTAAAAATCGACATTAATTAAACTTTTTTCATAAAAATAAATAGGATATTTTTTGCGTAGAAATTTAAATTTATAGACTGTGTTATATAGAATAACCTCGTATGCATGAATAAATTATGATTTATCCATTTAAATACCAAAAATATCTCTAAATACATAAAATATACATTACCAGTTACTTTTTAGAGAGAAGGCCTCATGGACAGTCAAAATCTTGACTCAAAAGCGCCAACTTTTGACGCTCACAAACAGCTTGCAAAACTTGATAAATATGACAATACCAAATTGTCCTTAGTTATTGCTGTTGCTGCTGTTATCAGTGCAATCTTCTTTGTACTTCCTGTACTTGAAATTCGTACAGCTCAACTTGTCTCATTCGGCTTTTCTTTTGCAGAACTATCCTCGGTTTTATCGCTCCTTAGTACTGCTTTAACCATTCTAAAAATGTCTAATAGCACCTATGCTTCTGCTACTCAATTCTTAGGTAACATATCAATTAGTCCTCTGGTACTCTACCTGACTTTATTTTTATCTCTTGCGATGATGTGTATCTCACTGGCACCTCGATTTAAAAAATTTATCCCTTATCTTTGGATTCCGGCACTCATCAATATTCTTATACTTGGAAGTATTTCTGCTGGAATTTCAAGCATTATTTCAATGGCAACAGGTCAATCTTCTATCCCGATGTTTACCTGCAGTCTTTCATTTACCGGCTATCTATACTTTATTGTCCATCTTGCAATTATCTGCACAAGTGGACTAATGCTATATCGTGAGCATACAGCCAAGAAATCTACCACAGATACCGTTGCTCCAGGTGCTACCGCTACCATGCCTGCCACAACTATCGCGACACCAGTTGCAACTCAAACTCCAGCTGCATCTACTACCCAGCCAACACCAGAGCCCGCTGTTGCTCCCGTAACTGCTACTCCCGACGAACAAACTTCACAGGCTGCTGCCCCAGCTAAAGCAACTGTGGAGCCAGCTCAAACTACAACCGAAAATTCAGCTCCGGTGGCTAAAACCTGCCCAAATTGTGGAGCAGAGGTTTCTGAAAACGCTAAATTCTGCGGTAAATGCGGAACTTCCCTTCAGTAGAAAGAAGACGACATGAAATGTCCAAATTGTGGTGCAGAGATAGACGATGACGCTAAGTTCTGTACTGAATGTGGTACAAAAATTGAGGCTCCAAAGCAAGAAGATCAAGTAACTTCTCCTTCAGAGAAAAATCCTGAAGAAGACGCACCGACAATCGAGCCAACCACGTACTTCCCTGCAGTATCAGCAGATGCTCCAACTGCTACGCAAGCACCTGCTCCTAGTGCTGTTGCTCCAAAACAAGCACATACCGTCTCTGCTGGTAAAGCAACACAAACAGAACAAAAGCACTCCAAGGTTGCCCGCATCATCCTTATCGTATTTATCGCCATCCTCATTATTGGTGCAGCAGGCTTTGGCGGTTGGTGGTTCTACACCACCAAGCAGCAAGATGCTCGCTCCCAAGAGGTAACTCAACTTGAAGATTCCTATAATTCCCAAGTCAGCGCCATTGACGTTGATAGCTTAGTATCAAATGGTGACCGCTCTGCTCTCCTCGACGCATATAACCAGCTTGCAGACATCCAATCCAAAGTCGATGCAGATCAAAAAGACGGCAAATTCACCCTATCTAACGGAAGCGATGATTCCAAGCTTAAGGAAACCACAAGCGCTATATCTGACAAGCAAAAGAAAATCTTCGATTGGTTCCTCAATGACTACAAGAATCGTCTAAGATCAAACTCCATTGATGCAAGCCAAACGACAGACAATGCGGATGAGACCGACCTTAACAATAAACTTGGTGAGCTCAAGAGTCTCCAAAATAATCTTGAAGACGAGAAGGTCATTTGGGCAAGTAGCACCGATAAAGATGCTACATATAATTCGTTTAACGATAAAGTTAACGATCAAATTAATAAAGTAACCTCACTGCTCAAGGGTAAGAAATCTCAGGACAAACAGGATGCTCAGGCAAGTAAATCCGCTGTTAGTAAGTGGGTTGGTACTTACACTGGCATAGGCACCGATAATAAAAAGTTAGAGATTGTTCTTAAAAGTGATGGAACCGTTACATATCGCGAAGGTGACACTAAAACCACGGAAGGTACTTGGACAGGTGACGAGAATACCGTGAAGATTAGCTTTGGTGGCCGCATTAGCTCCCGAAGCGAACCGTTCACTATCACTTCCAAGGATGGCGGACGTACTATTGCCGTAAGTTCTGATAGTGGTACTTGGCAGACCGATTATTTAACTAAGCGATAAACGCATACCTATTGGTAGCAAAAATTTAAGGGAGGGAGCTCCATCATCGGAGCTCCCTTTTTACATTTTTGTATATCATCAGCATCGTGTTTGCCTCTTTGCAAAATGGTTAAATCCCAAGAGCTTCTCGCCACAAACTGACGGCAAAAAGACAAAATCTATAAGTCATATGTTCTAATTCAGGAGGCGTGATGACTCAAATTCCCAAAGGCTACCGTTCGAGCCTTTCACTTTACGATACTCAAAAAGCAATTGCACAGGTCAAAAATGTGTTTCTCGCAAAGCTCTGTGCTGCCCTTAAACTTTCTCGTGTAACTGCGCCTCTTATCGTTGATCCGCACACGGGAATGAATGATAACCTCAGCGGCGTGGAACATCCTGTTGCATTTGACCTTCAAAATGTCGATAAAAACGCCGAGATAGTCCAATCGCTTGCAAAATGGAAACGCTATGCGCTGTGGCGTTATAACTTTGCCGTTGGCCGTGGCTTGGTCTGTGATATGAATGCGATTCGTCGTGATGAAATACCTGATAATCTGCACTCAATTTATGTCGATCAGTGGGATTGGGAACGTATCATTCCGCAAAATGAGCGTAACGTTGACACACTCGAAGAAACTGTATGTCGCATTGTAGAAGCAATTTCTGGAACACTTGACGAACTCAAATGGCATTATCCACAACTAGGAACACAACTAAGCAGAGATGTTACATTTATAACCTCGCAGGAGCTCGAAGATCTCTACCCTACTCAAACACCAAAGCAGCGAGAAAACCTGTTTGTTCGCGAACATCCGACCACTTTTATTGTGGGAATTGGTGCCGCCCTGAAGTCTGGCTCTCCTCACGATCTTCGCTCTCCCGATTACGACGACTGGTCACTTAATGGTGACCTTCTATTTTGGGATGACATTCTAAACTGTGCTCTTGAAATCAGTAGTATGGGAATACGCGTGGATGCAAAAACTTTACGGAAGCAACTTAAGATTTCTGGTTGCGAGAATCGTCTTGAACTTCCCTTCCACAAAATGCTTGTTGATGGTGACCTCCCTCTTACTATTGGCGGTGGCATCGGGCAAAGTAGACTCTGCATGCTTTTGCTAGAAAAAGCACACGTAGGAGAAGTACAGGCATCTATCTGGGATGATGAGACTGAAGCCATCTGTAAAGAAGCCGACGTAGCATTGCTTTAGTTAATGCGATGTTTAACCAAAACGCCTATTTCAATACCGGCTTGTTCAGTATGACAACACAAGATATAGCAATACGGATAAAACATATTTTGGTGTTTTCGCAGATAACGCTACAATAGGGCTCAGTTTATCGTAAGTCAGTGTCCTTCACTGGCAGTGTAAGGAGCAACTAATATGAATTGCCCCAACTGTGGAGCAGAGATAAGCAAGCATACCAAATTCTGCTCTAACTGTGGATACAACCTTTCTAACAGCGAGAATACCGGTGCATCTGAAGCCGCTGGTAAAATATCAGAAAACCAGCAAACCGATTCCACTGTTGACCCAGACGTAACGGTACTGACTGAACCTAAGACTGATCCTGAATCCGAGTCTGCAGTTGATTCTGATGAAACCATACTGATAAAGAATGAACCTGAGGCTAACTCTGATGAAATCGCTCCAGCAGAATCCACTGCATTTCTCGACAATACACAGTACATTCCAGACTACGACCCTGAAGATTTGGATCCAACTACTATCTCAAGTATTGATCCTGCGCAATTTTCTGTAGTAAGTAGCGGGGTTGATTCCGTTGATCGTCATCAAACCAATGACTCTTCAAAAACTTTACGCTTTGTAGCAATTGGTCTTCTGGCAGCAGTGTTAATAGTCGGCGGACTCGTAATCACGTGGATTGTTCGCGCCCACCAAAATGATTCGTCACAGCGCGGCAGCGTTCAACAGCGCATTGCATCATATCAGCAGCAAATAGATGCTATTAACGTTAATCCAAACGGAGATAGCAGCCGCTCAGACTTGCTTAATCAATACAAACAGCTAGATCAGATTGCTCAGCAAATCTCTTCTGACCAGCAAGCCGGCCAATTCCGTATGCCAAACGGTAATGACGATAACGGTTTAACAATCTTAACCAGCTCGATTAGTGATCAACAAAAACGAATTCGCAATTGGTTTGATGCCGATTACAAGCGAAGACTGTCTTCAAACAGCTTTACCGATACCGATACCGCTAACACGCAAGATAAAAAATCAGTTGATGGCAAAATGACTGAGCTGAAAAAACTCCAAGAAGATCTCCAGAATGAAAAGATTATTTGGGGCTCTGATACCAGCTCTGGCTCGGCGTTTGATACATATACCTCAAAGGTAAGTGAACAAATTAAAAAGGGTCAATCACTTCAATCTGGTGTCGACGAGAAAGATAAAAAAGAAGCCGAGAAGAAAAAGAAAGACCAAAAGAACCTGGAAAAGGGTCTTGCATGGGTAGGCCTCTACAGTGGAGACGGTACTGACGGTATTCCTATGGAGGTCACCATTCAAAAGGATGGCGTGGTTGTCTGGCGAGTCCAAGGTGAACCTGAGGTGCGGGGCACCTGGTCAGGTGACGAGAAAGGCCTCACGCTCAATTTCAACGGACAGGTAAGTCAACGAAGCGAGCCATTTACACTTACGTCTAGTGATGGTGGAAAGACTATCTCTATTAGTTCCAATAGCAGCACATGGAATACCGATCACCTACAAAAGAAAGATACTCATTAAAAAAAATCTTTCTGATAACAAATACATATCCACAACAAGCAATCCCCGATATCTCAACGATTATCAGGGATTTTAACCATTAAGTTTTGTAGATTTTCAACCTATTTAAGTTGGTCTAATCCACTCTTGTCTGTTGCTAAATACCAGTCAATATCAGTTGTTGTAGAGTCTTTAGGAGCCTGGTCTATTTTTCCTTCCCACTCAGTAGTAGATGAAATATCATGCCCAGAAACTACATAGCGGCTCATATTAGCCTCTCCAGTTACAGAGTGCCAAACTGTTTCTATCAATCCACTTCCATCATTTTTCACTTGTAAGGATGCTCTAGAACCGCCCGCAGATGCTGCGCCTTCGGCAAGTACTGTTTGAATTTTAAATGCCTGACTACCACTTTCGTCAAAATTGAAAATAACAATACGACTCATTTCACCCTCATACTTTTGTTTTAAAAGTAGTTGCGGAATTTGAGGGTTTTTAGGATCCATATATACCAACGAATATTCATATTGAACAGACTTATTTGGAAGGCCTAATTCACTAAAATAGTTCGACGCATTGTCAATTACGTTGGAATACTGTTCATATACAGCTTGTTTCATCTGATTTTCTTTAGAAGCATCATCGGACTTTGAGTTATCACTACTGGAAGAACCAGATGAGTCAGGAGGACCAGAGCTATCTTTTGACCCGCTATCAACAGACTGCTGTTGCTGTTGAGCATTTTGTCTTACAGGTTGACGACTACTAGTAATAACACCAATTCCCACACCTATACCCGCTCCAACAAATACCAAGAGTACTATACCTGCAGCAATTTTGAGCTTTGAAACTTTAAATACACTTGTATTGTTTGCTGAATCAGCCTTAGAGCTCTCTGAATTTGTGTCAACTACAGCATCTTCAGCAAGCTCACTATCTTCAGAACTCAGCTGATTACCACATTCAGGACAGAAATTTTGCTTTGAATCATATGACTTATTACATTTCTTGCAGTATTTTTTCATACAATTGCCTCTCGACTTAATCCAAGCTCGATTTTAAATTGCTGTTATGTAATCAAATTAATCATAAGCTTCATATAAATATAGTCATATCTATCATGAACGATTCATCTAAAGACCATATAGAACTGATAATTTAGTCATAAAAGGCGAGAAGTCCCTCGAACCTCTCGCCTTATAAAAAGCAAATATATAACGCCATAAAATTTAAAATTTGCAAACAGTGTAAGCTATCTTTATAGCTGCCTGCTTACTTTTCCAAGAGTTTCTCGTACACGTCAATAAAATCCTCGGCGATAATACGGAAAGACTCAGCCTGCATAAGTTGATCTTCTGCGTGGAGCAAAATAAGGGAAAACTCAACATTTTTGTTATCAATCGCAGACTGCTGAAGCATTGAGAGGTGTGTGGAATGTCCCTCATTAAAAATCTCGTTACCTGCTGCAACGTCAGAACGAGCGCCTTCAATATCTCCTTCTTTAGCTTTCTGAATTGCGCCAATATACATAGATTTTGCGGTACCTACAGTCGCAATAATCTCAAATGCAGCCTCTTGGGTTGAGGTCATGCTTTCATCTTCTGCCATATATTTACTCCATGCTCATTAAGTTGCAAAACCAATTACTTACTTTTTAGCAAGTGCAAGTGCATCGTCAAGAATCTTGGCGGCATTCATTCTACCGTAATCAACCATTGGAATTACAGCAACGGGAATATCGCCAGCAGCTGCCTCAACATCCGCCTTAGCATACGCAATTTGGGGACCTAACAAAAAGACATCAGCACCATCAAGCAGCTCAAGAGCTTTATTAAGAGGGTTAGCAATAATCTCTGCATCTAAACCTCTAGAAGATGCCTCTTTCTGGAGCTTTTGAACAAGAAGACTTGTGGACATTCCAGCATTACATGCAAGTAAGATTTTCATACAAACTCCTTTATAAGGCAGCCAGTCATCTTACGATGACTGGCTCATAGTTCATACTCAACTAAAACGATACGCTACTGAGCGTCCTCGGCAGTAACTTCGGCCTGCTTAGCTTGAGCACGTTCAGAGATCTTCATAAATGGCAGATAAATTGCCATAGCAAGAAGAACCTCAACGCCCTGCCAAATTACAGCACGCACGTCGCCGCCAGTTGCAAGCCAACCGCTGATAAAGACTGGAGTGGTCCAAGGAACCATCGCAACACATGGGTTAATCAAACCGAGGTTAGTGAGCAAATACGTAAGACCAATGAAAAGATCCGGAACAAGCACAAATGGAATCATCAAAGGAAGGTTGTAGACAATTGGATAGCCGTAAATAACTGGCTCATTAATGTTAAAAATGCCAGGAAGGACGGACAACGCAGAAACATCCTTAGAAGCCTTATTCTTAGAGAAAAAGAAGGTATCAAGAAGAAGCATAAGGGTACAACCAGAACCACCAATAAGAGCAAACGTATTGATAATCTGCATATTCATGTAGTGGTCCTGAGGGATTGGCTGACCGGCCGCAAAAGTTGCCATGTTATCAACAATCAGCATAGTCAAAATAGGCTCGATAAGAACGCCAGAGATAGTGGACTGATGAATACCAAGGCAGAAAAGCAAATTTGCAAAGGTGTAAATAATAATAACGGCAAATGGACCAGCATTCATAAGGCCTTTCAAAGGAGCAGAAATACCCGTAGCAATAATGGTCATAAGATCGGTACTAGCACAAACGGCAAAAAGTGCAGAGACAATACCAAAGATAGAAAGGGCAAGCATCATTGGAATCATAGTGTTAAACGAATCTGCAACCGCTGGTGGCACGCCCTCGCCCAAATTAACTTTGAGCTGTTTAACATTAGAAAGTTTAATAAAAATAGTTGCTGATAGTAAACCAACGATAATCGCACCAAAAAGGCCATTTGTACCAGTAAACGTTGTAGAAAAAGCACCCGTCGCGTCAACTCCAGTTACCGCATATCCATTCGGTAAAAGCTTTGCCACATCTGTCAGAGGAACAGTAACAGCTGCTGCACTGGCATCAGCCGCATTAGCTGCATGAAGAACAGCGCCCGCCGTAGCAACAATACTCTGTGGCATCATAATAATGAATGCGGCAATACCAATAACTACGCACGCAATTGCATTGTCAAAACGCTTATTACGAGCAAAGCAATAACCAATAACACCAGCAAGAATAACTGCCGAGAAACTCAAAGTGCCCTGTGCAATCGCGGCACCCCAAACCTTGAAATTAGCCAAGGTGACTGGATCATTTGCAAAAATCCAGGGGAAAAGAACATTATTAATCAAAACCGCAATACCAGCCAAAATATAAATCGGGCTGACAGTTGCAAATGCATCGCGAAGGCTCCTCAAATGAACCTGATTACCGACTTTTGCAGAAATCTCTGCAAACTTGTCTAGAAACGATGCTTGACCATTTTTACCTGCCATGTGCAGAACTCCTTTCACGAGCTTCTAGTCAACTACATGCGTTGTGGCAACTTGTTTGAGCCACTCGGCGGACTTCTTTAAACGACGGTTGTAGTTGTCTTCCAGGTCAACTTCAACAAATCCATAACGGTTCTTGAATGCATTAGCCCAAGACCAGTTATCGATAATTGCCCAATAGTGATAGCCGCGACATTTTGCTCCATCCTGAATTGCACGAGCGACCCATTCAAGATGACGGCGAACAAAATCAATGCGATAGTCGTCCTGAATTACACCGTTTTCATCTTTTTTAAGATCTTCTCGCTCAACAC
>JABZIF010000039.1 GCA_015258485.1 Atopobiaceae bacterium
GCAGGTCTTTGAGCATCCAACAGATCCTTACACTAAGACGCTTTTGGGTGCTGCACCTTCGCTTTTGCATCTAAAGTTGGGTGAATAGTTTTTGTGTCAGTAAAGGCGCAGCTTAGCTGCGCCTTTTAGTTTGTTAGGTGATTTGATGTCCCAATCGATGCTTGAGCTGGCAGAACTTAAGGCTGCTCATGCTTTAACACCATATCCAGCAGATTTTGAAGTGTTTTGGAAAGAGCGGATGGAGGAGGCAGATAGAGCTCCTTTAACCTGGTCAGCTACCCTTACTTCAGAAGTACCTTCAACAGAATATGTTCAGTACTTTGATTTGAACTTTAGAGGAATCGATGGTGCGCAAGTATACGCAAAATATGTTCGTCCTCAGACGGGCGCTAATGTACAGACCCCACTAGTTTTGCAATTTCATGGATATCCTGGGGCTTCTCGAAGCTGGCTTGAACAAAGCTCTTTTGCAGGATTGGGCTTCTCGCTTATTGCACTTGATAATCCTGGGCAGGGTGGGCATAGTTTAGACGGAAGTCATTACCAGAGCACTACTGTTTCTGGTCATTTAATTTTGGGATTAGATGGACCTACCAAAGATTTGTATTATGTACATCTTTATCAAAATGTTCGGATACTTTGTAGAATTGTTCAAGAACTTGAAGGTATTGATACGTCCCGTGTTTTTGTAAACGGTGCATCACAAGGCGGCGGCATGGGTCTTGCTGTTTGTGCTTTAAATCCAGACCTCGTTAATCGTGCTGCAATTTTATATCCATTTCTCACAGACTTTAGATGTGTATGGGAGCTTAATGCAGATCAGCTTGCATATGAGGGATTGCGCTATTATGCACGTTGGTTTGATACTGATGGCTCACGAATAGATGAGATATGCACTCAACTATCCTATATCGACTCCGTTAATTTTGCCCGTCTTGTACAATGCCCCGTTTTATTTGGCACCGGTTTAGCTGATGTTGTAGTACCGCCTGAAGCTCAATTTGCTGCATATAATGCGCTTTCTTGTCCTAAACGTCACTTAGTGTATCCAGAGTATGGTCATGAGGAAATAGGAGCATTTGACGAGAAAATCATTGATTTCTTTTGTTCTAGTGATGCTCAGCGAGCACTCGAACTTCTCGACCATCTTTTTCCTGATTCAGAGGTGGGAGAGGCGAGCTCATGCGCGGATTAACACAGAAATTAGAGGAAGCTTGTACATATCGTGGTGCTCGGCTGCGTCCTCAAACATTTGAAGCTTTCTGGGAACCGTCGGTGATTTTTGCAAATGCTACACAACCAGAATGGGAACGAGAAAAGTCGAGCTATACACAACAAGTGCAGTTTAAGCAAATGGGGATTCGCTCTACAGACCAGATGAGTATTTCTGCTCGATTGGTAATTCCTACAAAAAGAGTTGTGACTTCAAGTACTCAAGAATCAGCCGTTATCGTTTTGTTTTCTGATTTAGGTAGAGGAGTTAGAAGTTGGCTTCATCTTCTAAGGTTTACTGCGCTCGGATTTCCTGTAGTTGCTCTGGAGTCACGTACGTGTGAAAAAAGCATGTCAGATGCTTGGAGAGGCGAGCTCTCTGCAAAAGATTTAGTTCGAGTACTTATTGATCCCCAAGATATAGAACATTCTTTCTGTAAGCAATTGATTGATGACGCACTAGTAACAACTGCTTTTGCTCAGCATTATTTTGATTGTCCTGCAATTGTGTGGGGAGAAGGCTTTGGAGGATCTCAGGCACTCTTTGCTGCCGCATTGCTGCCTGATACAGTACGTGCAACTATGGCGTTAAACCCTGTATGTGCTGATAATGCTGCGATGTTTACGCAAGGCGGTGGAGATGAGAAAACTCTCTTATCATCTGCAATGATTGATGCCGTTGGCCTTTTAGACGCTGCATGTGCGGCTGAACTTATAAAGGTACCCACACTGATTGGAACGTCGCTTTTAGATACGTGCGCTCCAACTAAGAATACCTTTGCAATTTTTAATCGTTTAAGTGGTCAGAAACAGATACATGTATATCCTAAGCATGCGCACGAGCGTATTAATAATTTTGAAAATTCTCAAATATTGTTTTTACAGGATGTTGTAAAAAATAAATCCATCGATACGCCAATAACATAATTTTGCAGTCTATACTTATGTGAGTTGTGTACGAAGATTTGTTTGAAAGTTACAGGACTTTCATGCTCGGAAGGATGAAAGATGTCCAATAAAGTCCAATTTAAAGGAGTTATTCCACCAGTTGTTACTCCAGATACACCATCTAGAGAACTCGATATACCCTCTTTTGAGCGTTCTGTTAATCGTATGATTGAAGCAGGAGTAGGGGGGTTGTTTTTCCTCGGCTCTTCAGGTGAAGTTGTGTTTGCAACCGATAAGCGTCGTGATCAAATTGTTCGTGAAGCAGTACGTATTGTTAATCATCGTGTTCCCGTGCTTGTTGGCATCATTGATACTGAAACTGAGCGTGTTATCGAGCATGGCCGTCGCGCTCTTGCGCTAGGTGCAGACGCACTAGTTGCAACAGCTCCGTTTTATGCTCTTGGTGGCCCTGCAGATATTGAAGAGCATTTTCGTATTCTTCATGAAGAACTTGATGCTCCACTTTTTGCGTACGATATTCCTGTCTGCGTTCATACTAAGCTTTCTTGGAAAATGCTTGCCCGCCTGGGATCAGAAAGTGTTTTAGCTGGTGTTAAAGACTCTTCCGGCGATGATGTTTCCTTTAGATATCTTGTGCAAGAAAATAATAAAAATGGTCATCCATTAAGCCTTCTTACGGGTCACGAGATTGTTGTTGATGGAGCACTTCTTTCTGGTGCAGATGGTTCTGTACCTGGTCTTGCAAATGTTGAGCCTTACGGTTATGTGCGTATGTGGAAGGCTGCACAAAAAGGAAATTGGGCACAGGTAAAGCAGGAGCAGGATAGACTTAATGAAATTTCTCATATTTTTGATGTAACTCAGGATGTTCAGGGCTACGGTGCTGGTGTTGGTGCATTTAAGTGCGCCCTTAATCTTATGGGTATTTTTGACTCCTCGCAAATGCCACGTCCTGTTAAGGCATTAGAAGGCAAAAATCGTGAGGCAATCAAGCAGGTTCTTATAAAGAACGGTCTTTTATAATTTGGAGGTCGTACATGAACGTAGGATTTTCTTTACCTGCATCAATTTGTGCTGTTGATATCGGTGGGACAAAAATCGCCTGCGGTATTGTTACGCTGAAAAAAGATGAGACTCCGGTTGTGCAGTCAGTGAGTAAAGTTCCTACGAATGCACAAGCAGGAGGTAAACAGGTTCTTGCAACGGTATTGGAAGCAATCCAAAACACTCTTAACCAAGCTCGTGAACTTGGTCTTTCTATTGTGGGCGTTGGTATCTCTTCCGCTGGTGTTGTTGATCCAAGAACCGGAGATATTACATATGCTAATGAGCTTATGCCCGGATGGGGTGGCACAGCGTTAGGCGCAGAGGTTACAAAAAAGTTTGAACTTCCGTGTAGTGTTCTTAATGATGTTCACGCTCATGCTCTTGGAGAAGCACGTCACGGAGCTGGACGAGGAAAAGACAGTGTTCTTACCGTAGCTGTTGGTACAGGTATTGGTGGTGCATTTGTAAATCATGGAGTCTTACTCCTTGGTGCTCACGATGAGGCTGGTCATATTGGTCATGTAGCTACACCAGCTGCTCAAGGAGTTTCATGTTCCTGTGGCGGCACATCTCACCTAGAGCCTGTATCTGCAGGTCCTGGCATTATTAAAGAATATGTTCGTCTTGGTGGTTCAGAAAAAATGGAAGACGGTTCTGCTCTTCATGGTGCAGAAATTGAGCGACGTGCGCAAGCTGGCGAGAAAATCGCTCAAGAGGCAGAAGCACGTTCGGGACGCGCTCTTGGAGAAGTGCTTGGTAGTATGTGCAATATGCTTGATCCAGCAGTTATTATTTTATCTGGGTCGGTTGCAGAATGCGGGTCGTATTGGCATGAGGCACTTCATAAGGCGTTTGTGGAACAAGCTATGCCACCAGTTCAAAATACGCCATTGGTAAAGGGAACTCTTGGTGGAGAAGCCCCGCTTATTGGTGCAGCAGAAAATCTCATTTTGCCCGGATATGCTGAAACACGTTTTTAGAGATCGTTTGGAGGAGCTATTGTGACACATTCGGCACTTGTTGAGTCTCTTAAAGGAAAACTTATTGTTAGTGTTCAAGCGTACCCAGGAGAGCCTTTAAGACATCCTGAAACCATGGCACAAATGGCACGTGCTTGTGAACTTGGGGGAGCAGCGGCAATTAGATGTCAAGGACTCTCTGATATTTCTGCCATTAAAGGACGTGTAGAGATTCCTGTTATTGGTCTGTGGAAAGAAGGGCACGATGGCGTGTATATTACGCCAACACTAAGACACGCTCTTGCCTGTGTTCATGCGGGAGCTGATGTGGTTGCTTTAGATGCAACGGATCGCCCCAGACTAGATGGAAGAACGTTTGAAGAGACTGTTGCTGCACTAAGAGCTCAGACTGATGTGCTTATTATGGCCGATTGTATGACTATGGATGATATTCGTCGTGCAGTGGCTGCTGGCTGTGATCTTGTTTCCACGACACTTTCACACAATAAAGCGGCTATTGATACCACGCTTGATGATGGTCCAGACATTGCCCTTCTTAAGCAAGCAACTACTGAGTTTCCTGGTATTGCGATTATCTGTGAAGGTCATGTTCACACTCCTCAAGATGCGAAAGATGCTCTTGACGCAGGAGCTTGGGCAGTAGTTTCTGGTACCGCTATTACTCATCCTACTTCTATAACATCTTGGTTTGTTTCTGCACTTGAGGATTAGTAAATATAGCAGTAAGGTTTTTTATAATAAGTAAGGGGTGTCTGTGAAAAAACACGAACCAACAAATTCGATTATTCCTGACATTGTAATTATTACAGGTATGTCTGGTTCGGGTCGTACACAGGCACTTCATGTATTTGAGGATATGGGTTATTTTTGCATCGATAATCTTCCTCCATCGCTTATTTTGCAATTAGCCGATTTAGTGGGAATTAATGCTGGTGTAGGACGTCATCTTGCTGTTACCTGCGATCTTCGTTCTCAAGGTCTCTTTGACGATATTTCTGAAGCGCTGAAGTCTCTTTCTGATCATGAGCTGACCTATAAAATTATTTTCTTAGATTCTTCAGATGAGGTACTTAAGCGTCGCTATAGTGAAAATCGTCGCCGTCATCCTATTGCTCAAGAAGGGGAGACGTTAACAAGTGCCATTGCACGAGAGCGCACGCAACTTCAGAAAATTCGCTTACTTGCCGATGTAGTTTTTGATACCTCAACGATGCAAACTTCAACACTTAAAAGTCGCCTGCGTAGAACGTTCTCGGAATTATCCGAGCAGCAGCTTATGGATGTAAATGTTTTTTCATTTGGCTTTAAGAACGGTCTGCCATCAGAGGCTGACTTAATGGTTGATGTGCGCTTTCTTCCTAATCCATACTACGACCCAAATTTGAGACCACTGACGGGACTTGATGAGCCGGTGGCAAATTTTGTGCTTACGCATACAACTACCAAAAAGTTCTTGAAGTCTTGGTTTGAGCTTCTTGATGTTGTCATGCCAGGATACGTACAAGAGGGAAAAAGCCTTCTCTCTATTGCTGTTGGTTGCACAGGTGGTCAGCATAGAAGCGTGGCAATTGCTCGTGCTACTTCAGAACACTTATCCGAACAAGGATACCGGGTGACACTTTCTCATAGAGATTTAGAGGAAGCCAAGAAAAAGTCTCAGCAGAATATGCAGTAATGTATAAAGAGATAATGCGAGAAGATTATGTCATTTACTGCTGAGGTAAAAAACGAGTTAGTAAGCGTTCCAGAAGGTTCAAAAGACGCCATGCTCGCACAACTTTCGGCACTTATTCGTGTATCGGGTACGGTATCGGTTCATGGACCAGGAAAATTTGCTGTCAGAATTGTCACCGAGACGGGCACGGTTGCTCGTACGGTAGTTAGCTCTTCTCGTCGCTTGTTTGATTTAGATACTTCAATTGAATATCGCCGCTCAATCATGCATAAAAAGCGCAACTATTTACTTGAGATTTCTAATCAGGATTCACTTGCTGAAGCTCTGCTATCACTTGGAATTTATATTCCTGGTAAGGGGTTAGTGCGGGGAATTCCAAAAAATATTGTGAAAACCAAAGAGAACCAGCGAGCATTTTTGCGTGGTGCTTTTATGGCGGGCGGTTTTGTGGCCGATCCAAGAAAAGACTTTCACCTAGAAATAGCTGTCTCGGGTGATGAATTTGCTTTTGACCTTGTAAAGCTCATGGGAGTGTTTGGTGTTAAGGCTCGTCTTAATCATAGGAATCGTCACACAAATGCACAAACACGTACCAGAGAAATCTATGCAGTTTATCTTAAGAGTTCAGATGATATCATCACGTTTTTACGAGAAATTGGTGCTACAACCATGGCACGTGTAGCTGCAGCTGCACGGAACATGAAGCATTACCGTAATAACGTTAATAGAGCGGTAAATGCAGAGCTGGCAAATCAAGCGCGTTCTTCAAATGCTGCCGCTCATCAATTAGTACTTATCGAGAAGGCCAATAAATTTGCAGGACTTTCCTCTCTTCCACCGGCGATAAAAGATTTTTGTGTAGCAAGAAGAGATAATCCCGAACTATCTTTAACAGCTCTTGGTGAGTTGTTTGTTCCACCAGTTTCAAAGTCTGCAATGTATCATCGGTTGCTTCGATTAGAAAAAATCGTTCAGGATTTAGAAAAAGATGAATAAGTTATCGGCGAGTGCGGTAAAATATTCGGTGTACGGTTTAAATGTTAATAAATCCGGAGAAAAGCTCTGGGTTACCGAAAGGAGCATTACGTATGGCAGTAAAGGTCGCTATTAACGGTTTTGGCCGCATTGGTCGCCTTGCATTCAGGCAGATGTTTGGTCATGAGGGCTCTGAGGTTGTTGCAATCAATGATCTTACTTCTCCAGAGATGCTTGCATATCTTTTGAAGTATGACTCAACACAGGGCAACTATTCTCGTGATCACAAGGTAGAGGCAACTGATCATTCTATTATTGTTGATGGTCATGAGATTACCATCTACAAGGAGGCAGACGCTAACAACCTGCCTTGGGGCGATCTTAACGTTGACGTTGTTCTTGAGTGCACTGGTTTCTACACTTCTAAAGAGAAGGCACAGGCTCACATTAACGCAGGTGCTAAGAAGGTTGTTATTTCTGCTCCTGCAGGCAATGACCTTCCAACTATCGTCTTTAACGTTAACCACGAGACTCTGACTGCAAATGATGACATCATCTCTGCAGCTTCCTGCACCACTAACTGCCTTGCTCCTATGGCTAAGGGTCTTAACGATTTTGCAACTATCAAGTCCGGTATTATGACCACCATCCACGCATACACTGGTGATCAGATGATTCTTGATGGCCCACAACGCAAGGGTAACTTCCGCCGTTCTCGTGCTGGTGCAGAGAACATCGTTCCTAACTCCACTGGTGCTGCTAAGGCAATCGGCCTTGTTCTTCCTGAGCTCAATGGAAAGCTCATTGGTGCTGCTCAGCGCGTTCCTACGCCAACTGGCTCTCTCACCAATCTTTACGCTGTTGTTGACAAGAAGGTTACTGCTGATCAGGTCAATGCTGCTATGAAGGCATATGCACAGACCATTCCTGAGACCTTCGGTTACAACGAGGATCAAATTGTTTCTCGTGATATCGTTGGTGAGACTCACGGTTCTATTTTTGACGCAACTCAGACCATGTGTTCTGACCTTGGCGATGGCACCACTCTTGTACAGGTTACTTCTTGGTACGACAACGAGAATTCTTATACTTCTCAGATGGTTCGTACTATCAAGTACTTTGAGAAGTTTGTTGCTTAAGTTATAGCTACATAAACGCCTTAGGCGCGGTCGCAGCATCTGCCGCGATCGCGCTTTTTATTAGGAAATGTAATCAAAAGGAGTGACATGGCTTTTACAAAGAAGACTGTCCGCGATGCAGATGTTGAGGGTAAGCGCGTTCTTATGCGCGTTGACTTCAACGTGCCACTAAAGGACGGTGTTGTTACTGACGATACCCGCGTTCGTGCTGCACTTCCAACCATCCAGTATCTTCTCGACCACCATGCAAAGATTATCTTGATGAGTCACCTCGGCCGTCCAGAGGGTACTGGCTTCCAGCCAGAGCTTTCCCTGCGTCCAGCTGCAGAGAAGCTCGCTGAGCTTCTTGGTCATGAGGTTAAGTTTGTTGAGGATACCTATGGCGAGAAAGCCCGTGAGGCTGTAGATGCACTCAAGGATGGAGAAATTCTTGTTCTTGAGAACGTCCGTTTTGATAAGCGTGAGAAGAAGAACGACCCAGAGATTGCAAAGATCCTTGCTTCTTATGGTGACATTTTTGTTCTTGATGCATTTGGCACCGCTCACCGTGCACAGGGTTCTGTTGTCGGACCAGCAGCTTACCTTCCTGCATATGCAGGATTTTTGCTTGAGAAAGAGGTTGATACTCTTACCTCCATCTTCTCTAACCCAGAGCGTCCACTTGTGGCTATCGTTGGTGGCTCCAAGGTTTCTTCTAAGATTGGCGTTCTCGATCACCTTATCGATTCTGCCGATACTCTCATCATTGGCGGCGGTATGGCTTACACCTTCTTCCTGGCTAAGGGTTACACCGTTGGTACTTCTCTTCAGGAGTCAGACTGGGTAGAGCGTGCAGGCGAGATGCTCAAAAAAGCAGAGGAGAAGGGCGTTAAGATTCTGCTTCCTGTTGATAACGTTGTTACCGATCATTTTGGTGA
>JABZIF010000040.1 GCA_015258485.1 Atopobiaceae bacterium
GAGTACCGAGAAGACCGCAGAGAAGGCAACGCGGGGAACGCCAAAGTATTGTGAGACTGGCGTGATAAAGATACCAAAGCACGTCAGGATGATGGCGCAAGGCAAAAACATGATGACAATACAAGTTGCAACGATAGCGTATGCATATTTAGTGCCTAGTAAGCGTTTTAGCACCGAGGCTCCTCTCTTTTGGCCAGAAATAGTGTAGGCGATGTGCCCTCAAAAGAACACACCGCCTACCGAGTTTGAAGCTTATTGTGTTAAGAAATTACTGATCGGAACCTCTGCGATTTTCTCCTTCGAGTGCGCGAATTGGTGCGATGTCTTGGGTTGTTTCAAGAGCGCCAAGATAGTTGCCCTCATTGTCACGAACTGCAAAGTAACGTATGTACATGAATTTATCTTTTACCTTAAACCAGAACTCTGAAGAGTCACGCTTTCCACTCTTAAATTCAGTAAGGATACGGCGAACTGCTTCCTGGCTTTTTGGCGGGTGACAGTCGTAGACGTCACGTCCAAGACAGCTTTTAGGACGAGGGAATGCGCGAGTGTCGCCGTGGCTGAAGTATCGAGTTTTGTCGTTAGCGTCTACAAAGGTGATATCCAAAGGAATTGTTGCAAAGACGGCCTCAAGTTCTTTGACGCTAAACTCACCAGTAGAGAGTTTAACCTTGCCATCTACAGATACCGCATCAGTTTCTTCCTCGGCTGTATCGTTGTTTGCAGCAGAAGCTTCCATTTCTCTCAGTTTATCATTTGCAAGTTCAAGTGGATCTGCGTGCCATGAGGGAGGATTGACACCAAAAGCGTGCCCAAATTCTTTTTCTTCAGAAGCAATCTGAGTCCATTGAGTAGCGGTGAGATGTTCAAGGGCGAGGGGAATGAGAACGTTCTCTTCTTTAGATTGCATTGATTCTGTTCCCTCGACAGCTTCATCAAGATAATCAGCTACACCCGCGAGAAGACCAGCGTCATATTGACCGTATGCAGTATCTAGGAGTGCTTCTGCTCCGTGAACAGCATCTCTTACTTCATCGTCTTTACCCCACATAACTTTTGAAGGTCCAGTAATATCGTGACGCTCAAGGTGAGGGAAGAGAAGCTCTTCTTTACGCTTGTAGTGAGTAAACACCTCGTTATACGCTTCAATATCAGATTTAAGGATTGCGGCAACTCCTGCACACTCCTCGTTGCTTGAAGCATCATTGAGTGCACGAGCACGTTTAATATCTGGGATAACACGATCATTAATAAAGGCAAGAATACGTTCATTCTCTTGACGTATAGTCCATACGGGGTGTCCTGGTGTATCTTCTACGGCTCCAGTAGGTGCACAAGAAACTTTGCCTTCAAAGAGTGCTGCATGTACGTCACAAAGTTTCAGAACTTTCTCCATAGGAACGCCGCCAGCAATGAGTTCTTGCTCGGCGGTGGAAATTTCAGATCCAGAAACATCTTTGAAGTTACGGGTAAAGTCCTCTCGAACTGCCTCTATATCTTCACCGTTGTTTAAGCGTTCAAGATATTGTGCAATGAGAACTTTGCGCTCTTCTGGTGTATTTGCTGTAGACGCTGTTTCATCGGTTTTCTCGGCAGCTGTTGGCTTCGTAGTTTCAGTTGGCTCTTCATCACCAAGGATAGAGAAGCCATGAGCACGAAAGATTGCCTTGAGCTCCTCAAGATCTACCCCTTTATGTGCGCAACCCTTTGGGATGGTCATAAAACGACCCATAGTCTGAAGACGACCTGGCTCGGTAATTTCAGCAAAACCGTTTTGCGCCATTAAACCTTTAATGGCTGGATGTTTGGTGCAAATTTCATACACCGATTTACTTAAATCAAGAACCTGTGACATACGGGCTCCTCTCATGAGTAACAAAGTCTACTTTGGCTTACTTTATACCCTTAGTGTGACAGGTATTTCTTAGATTCTTTGTTGTAATAACAACAAATTAGAGTTTTATTAGATGAGCATTGTGGCTATTGTTGCTCTTTAAGTGAGAATGTTAAAAGAACAGGATTATGATCTGAATAGGCAAATTGCGTATCAATATTTTTTGCTGTTGCTTCTACATTGTCAGACACAATCCAGCCATCAACAGTAGTGGTATACGTTTTGTTTTTCTCGTAAGGAATATCGACCCCACGGCATGTAGGAGTAGTGTTTAAATTTTCTGGCGCAACTATGCTAAAACCATCTGGTAAATCAGATGGTTTAAGTTCGGCAACCCAGTCTGGGACTTGCTGAATAGATGGGTAGAGGGTTAATGAGCCAAGTATTGAATGATTCCAATCTCCACCAGCGATAACATAATTTCCTTTTGCCCGTTCTTCTTTCATAAAATCGTTGAGCATAGCAAGTTGCTTAGCCCTGCTAGTTCCACCTTTATCATATGCAGACATATGGCTGTTAATAAGGACTAGTTCATGACCATCGCTTGTTGGATAACGATTAACTAAGAAACAACGATCCAAATCAAAGAATTTTGTTGGGAATGATTCGTCAATGGGATAGCTGCGTCGGAGCGAGCTGGTTGCTTGTACATCAGAAAGTGTGAGAATTCCTGAGTTAACCGATCCATGAAACTCGTTGAGTGGATAGGCGAGAAAAGCACTATGGAAGTTCTGTGCAAAGTAGGAAGCATACGAGTCAAATCTGCTCTCTGCATCAGTTACTTGGTTAACATGCCAGCTTCTGTCTGATGAAGTATCAATTTCTTGGAAGAGAATAAAATCGGGGGCTTTACCGTTGTTGATGGAAGAAATGGTATTTAACGCCCCGTTGGTAGTATGGCGCACAGACTCCTCACTTATCGCACGTGCATGTGTACCTTTAGTTCTTGTACCATCTTGCATAATTCCTTCATCCATAAAGAAGGTGTAGTCAGGAGTATAGGCACCAAAGCCAATGTTATAGGTGGAAGCGGTATAGGTTTGCCCTACTTGTACGGTGGTGTTTTGGGGTGTGGTTCCTTGGTTTGTAACGGACGTGTTATCAGGGATTCTATTATATGAGAGCTGTAGATATAAGACGTAGCCACCAATAACAAGAAGAATTAGAATAAGCAATCCGCTTAAAATTTTGAGTATGTGTGCAAGAAACTTTCTCATGTAATCCTCATATCACTCAAATATCGTATGATTTAAAAATGTTTGTTAGGTAAATGATACCTATTACCTATGTAATTTGGTTTGAGGAGTAAGTATGTCGCTTTCTAGAAATAAAACATTGTCTTTGTTTAAACCTTCTGGAATTAGGCGCTTCTCAGCACTAGCTGCTGCAACACCAGGGTGTATCTCACTTACTATTGGTGAACCTGCAGAGGATACACCACTTGCAATATGTGAACAGGTGGATAGACAACTTGTTGCGGGTAATACGCACTATCCGCCAAATATTGGTACACCAGAGCTTAGAGAGGCCATTGCAGCGTGGGAGTCTAAACGCGGCATGAATGTTACTTCTGAGGGCATTGTAGTTACAGTAGGGGCAACTGAAGCAATTGCAGCAACTATGCTTGCACTTTTAAACCCAGGAGATGAAGTAATTATCCCGGAGCCAGCATATCTGGTATATAGGAGTATGTGCGAATTGCAGAGAGGCGTAGTTGTTTCTTTGGATACAACAGATACTCAATTTCAGATTGTTGCAAAGCATCTGGAAGAGAGAGTATCCGATAAAACTAAGCTTATAGTTTTAACTTCTCCCAACAATCCAACTGGTTGTATTTATTCAAAAGAATCGCTTGATGCGGTTGCTCATCTTGCTCGTACAAAAAATTTTTATGTGCTGTGCGATGATGTTTATAGGGAGCTTTCTTATATCAAGAATGTTCCGCGATTTGTAGAACTCTACCCTGATTTAGCTGATCGTTGCATTGTAACTAACAGCTTCTCTAAGCCATGGGCTATGACTGGTTGGAGGATTGGATGGGTGGCCACTTCAGATGAACTTGCTGCAGATATCGCTAAGGTTCATCAGCAACTCGTATCTTCTGTACCGTCATTTGTACAAACTGCGGCTCAGAAAGCACTTACGTATGATGTTGAGCCTATGAGGATTGCCTATCAAAAACGTAGAGCTATAGTGCTTTCAGCTCTTTCACATATGGGTCTTCCTCTCACAGAACCTCTGGGTGCTTTTTATGTCTTTCCTTGTATAAAAGAGTTTGGTATTTCTTCTGAGGAGTTTTGTAAACGCGCCATAGAAGAAGCGGGTATTGCTTTGGTGCCCGGTGTTTTCTTTGGATCTGAAGGATATGTGCGTTTGAGTTATGCTGCATCAGAAGAGCAACTACAAGAAGGGCTTTCTCGTCTGGAAACATTTGTAAACACTTTGCGAGAAGAGCAAAACTAGGTTCGTGTATACGCACTGATGTGGTAGGGTTTTACTGTCAATAGAGGAGCGAACACGATGAATTTTGGGCTAGCTGGCAAGCATGGATCCCAGAAGGAGGCGAGGTTCGCCGAACTTAGTATTTAGGCATAGGTACTAGGTGGGCTTGTATGAAATACGTACAAGACTGTCCGAGATTTCGGGGGTGCTACTTTGGCGATGTTGGTACCCCTAAATTTGAGGGGGAGCTTTGAATAAGAAGCCGTTTATATCCGTAGATGCTTTGGAAGCTATTACCAAGAAATTTCCAACCCCATTTCATCTGTATAGTAGAGCAGAAATTGTTCGTCGTGTGGAGTTATTGCAACAGGCGTTTAGCTGGAATCCTGGCTTTAGAGAGTATTTTGCTGTAAAAGCAACACCAAACCCGTATATTGTTTCTCTTTTAGCTGAGCTTGGCTGCGGGTGTGACTGTGCTAATGCGACAGAACTTACACTGGCACATGCTTGTGGTGTTACGGGGCAGCATATTATGCTTTCATCTAACGATACAACGCAAAGAGATTTTGAGCGCGCTCAAGAACTTGGCGCCATTATTAATTTAGATGCTGGTGGCGATATGCTTGCCACGTTATATGATGCGGTTGGTAATGACGTGCCAGAGGTTATATGTGCCCGTCTTAATCCTGGTGGTGTTTTTGAATCACAAAATGGCATTATTGGTAATCCTGCTGATTCAAAGTTTGGTATGACAGAAGAGCAGCTTTTTCAAACGTTTCAAGAGCTTAAGACTAAGGGCGTAAAGAAATTTGGGCTGCATGCTTTTCTCGCTAGCAATGCTCAAGAGGAGGATTACTATCCAAATCTTGCACGCGTCTTGTTTAAACTTGCAACTAAACTGCATAAAGAACTCGATATTCATATTGGTTTTATTGATTTGTCTGGTGGAATTGGCGTTGCATATAAACCAGAGCAGGTAGAGCCTGATGTGCTGGCAGTTGGCCAGGGCGTAAGGAAAGCTTTTGAAGAAGTTTTAGTTCCTGCTGGTATGGAAGATGTTGCAATCTATACTGAACTCGGCCGTTGGCTGCTTGGTCCTGCTGGCGCTTTGGTTACTCGAGTTATTCATCAAAAGAAAACTTACCATCATTATGTTGGTGTAGATGCTTGTGCCGCCAATCTTATGCGTCCTGCTATTTATGATGCTTATCATCACATTAGTGTTATGGGTAAAGAAAATATCCCTGCGACGATGGTATATAACGTAGTAGGTGGACTGTGCGAGAATAACGATCAGTTTGCAAAAAATCGTAAACTTCCAGAGATTTCTAATGGCAATCTACTTTTTATTCATGATACAGGCGCACATGGTTTTTCGATGGGTTATAACTACAACGGAAGGCTTCGTTCGGCAGAGTTGTTGCTTTTAGAAAATGGTGATGTACAGCTGATTCGCCGTGCAGAAACGGAAGCAGATTATTTTGCAACGTTTGATTTTGAGGGTTCAAAGTTTTCAAATTTAGCTCAGCAGGCAAAATAAGATACCTAGTAGAGGATATAGATATGGATATGAATCATTTAACTGGTGCTCTTACCGCTCTTGTTACTCCTTTTGATCAGAATGGCAAGGTAGACTTTGAAACGCTTGAGCACTTTGTAGATTTTCAAGTAGAGCAGGGAATTGATGGACTTTTAGTGCTTGGTACCACTGGTGAGTCTGCAACAATGACTGATGAAGAGGATATTGAGGTTGTTAAGACTGTTCTCTCAAGAGCTCAAGGGAAGGTTCCCGTTATTGGCGGTGCTGGTTCAAATTCTACGTCAGAATCTTGGCGTAAAGCTCAAGCGCTTGAAAGAGCGGGAGTAGACGGACTTCTTCTCATTACCCCGTATTACAACAAGAGTAATGAGGAAGGAATTTACCAGCATTTTTCGTACGTTTTAGATAGGGTAGAGGTACCTTGTATTCTGTATAACATTCCCGGAAGAACAGGCTGCTCAATTTCCGAGAAAAACGTTCAAAGGCTTTCTGTACATCCAAACGCATGGGGAATTAAAGAAGCATCTGGTGATATAGCCTATGCTACAAAGGTTGCTCGTTATTTGAGCGATGATTTTAGCATGTGGTCGGGAAATGATGACATGATCGTCCCCCTTTTATCTCTTGGCGCATCTGGTGTTATTTCGGTTTGGTCAAATATTGATCCAAAGATGGTCCACGATTTGGTTGCGTCGTGGAATCGCGGAGAAGTTTCTCTTGCTAAAGACCTTCAACTTCAGTATTTGGACCTCATTCATGCACTTTTCTGTGAAGTTAATCCTATTCCGGTTAAGGCCGCACTTGCTCGTATGGGGTATATGGAAGAAAACTATCGATTGCCTTTATGGAAAATGTCAGAAGAGCATGTACAAGTTCTTGAAAATGCTATGAGAAAGGCAGGTCTTCTTGATGCCTAATGCAATGCCTAAAGCAGTGGTAATTGGTACCGGTAAAATGGGAAAACTTGTTGAGCAAACACTTACTGAGCATGGCTTTGAAGTTCTTGGTGCGTATGATCAAACATCAATAAATGAATTAAAAAGTGTTGCCAATACTCCAGATGTAGTCGTTGATTTTTCAAATGTTTCTGCTTTTGATGCTGTTGTTTCGTTTATTCGCTTACATAAGTGTGCTTTAGTTTCTGGTACTACGGGTTTCTCGCCAGAGCAGATAGAAGAGTTGCATGAGCTTGGTAGAGTTGTACCTGTTATTCATGCGGCAAATTATTCTGTTGGTGTTGCCGTTTTGAAGCGTGCGGTTGCTATGGCGGCTGATGCTCTTCAAGGATGGGACACTGAGATTGTAGAGACACATCATAATCAGAAAGTAGACGCTCCATCGGGAACTGCCAAGCTTTTGTTGGAAGCTCTTGATCCAGAAGGCGCTCGTCCTGTTGTGCATGGTCGTGAGGGATTTTGCGGAGCGCGTACGAAAGATGAGATTGGGATGTTCTCGCTTCGAGGTGGTACTGTTGCGGGTACTCATGAGGTACATTTCTTTGGTCAGGATGAGGAGGTATGTCTGACACATAGAGCTACTTCAAGACAAATTTTTGTGAATGGAGCTGTTGCTTGCGCAGAACGTCTGCTTAAGAAAAAGCCAGGTTTCTATACCTTTGAAGAATTGATTTTTGAATAGAATTTTGTGTGAAATGAATTTTACGTTTTAGGAAAGGACGCATATGGACGCCCAAGAGATTATTACTTATATTGCTACTTCAGAAAAGAAAACTCCTGTTAAACTATATGTTAAAGAGAAGCAACAGGCAAATGTTTCATACGGTACAGCTCATGTATATGGTGAAGGTCCTTCAAAGATTATCTTTGGAGATTGGTCGGAACTTAAAGATGTTGTAGAAAATCATACAGATGCTTTTGAATATTTTGAGGTCGAGAATGACCGTCGAAATTCAGGAGTTCCGCTTCTTAATTTGAAGAATATAAACGCTCGTATTGAGCCAGGTGCTCTGATTCGTGAGCGCGTAGAAATCGGCGATAATGCCGTTATTATGATGGGTGCTATTATTAACATTGGCGCCGTTATTGGTGAAGGTACCATGATTGATATGGGCGCTGTTCTTGGTGGTCGTGCAACTGTTGGTAAAAATTGTCATATTGGTGCTGGTACGGTGTTGGCAGGAGTGGTTGAGCCTGCGTCTGCTATGCCAGTAATCATTGAAGATAATGTGCTCATCGGTGCAAATGCTGTGGTTATTGAGGGTGTTCATGTTGGTGAAGGCGCCGTTGTTGCGGCCGGAGCCGTGGTAGTTGAGGACGTTCCCGCACATGCTGTGGTGGCAGGATGTCCTGCACGTGTGATAAAAATGAAGGATCAAAAAACTGAGGGCAAGACAGCACTTGTCGATGCTCTTCGCACGTTGTAATCGAGGTTACATGCCAGAGGGCACAAAAAAACAGAATAAAGGATTTACTAGAGATATCTCTTGTGTGCATACTGAAATTTGGGCTTCTCAAAAAGAGGATGTATGGTTTACTTATGATCTTATCGCAGAAGACCCGCATACTCATGCACGAGCAGGTGTTTTTCATACTCCACATGGTGATATTCCAACGCCAATTTTTATGCCTGTAGGAACCAAGGCAACCGTTAAAGGTTTGATGACTGATACTGTCCGTGACCTTGGTGCCAAGATTATTCTGGCAAATACGTATCATCTGTCTCAACGCCCGGGTGATGAGCTGGTGGCGCAGATGGGCGGCCTGCATGACTTTATGCAGTGGCATGGACCTATTCTGACGGATTCTGGCGGGTTTCAGGTCTTTAGTCACGAGGAGTTCATGAAGCTTTCTGATGAGGGCGTTAAATTTCGTGCAGTTGATTATGACGGTGCATGGTCGTATTGGACTCCAGAAACTAACATGCAGATTGCCCAGAACCTTGGTG
>JABZIF010000041.1 GCA_015258485.1 Atopobiaceae bacterium
TGCTCGGTGGGCGTTACCAGGTTCAAGACAAAATTGGTACCGGTGGAATGGCAACGGTATACCGTGGACAAGACCAAGTTTTGGGACGTACTGTTGCCATTAAGATGATGCTTCCACAATATGCTAATGATGCTTCGTTTGCTGCCCGCTTTAAACAAGAGGCGCAGGCTGCAGCAGCACTCAGCAGTCCATACATTGTCTCAGTGTATGACTGGGGAAAAGACGGAGAGTCTTATTACATTGTCATGGAATACCTCCGCGGTACAGATCTTAAAAGCGGTATCCGCAAACATGGAGCCTTAGACTCACGTAAGGTCGCTCAAATTGGCTCTCAGATTGCCCAAGCCCTTTCGGTAGCTCATCGTCATGACATTATTCACCGCGATATCAAACCTCAAAATATCATGGTTCAACCAGACGGTAATATCAAAGTCATGGACTTTGGCATTGCTCGTGCAAAGAACAGTAGCTTAACCACCGATAACTCTGTTCTTGGTACTGCCCATTATGTTTCACCAGAACAAAGTACTGGCAAACCTCTTGGACCAACTACCGATATCTACTCTTTAGGTATCGTCATGTATGAAGCGGCTACGGGTCGTGTTCCTTTTGTAGGAGACGATGCAATTAGCGTTGCCATGAAGCAGGTTAATGAGGCTCCCCAGGCTCCTTCACTGATAAATCCAAACGTTGACCCTGCACTTGAAGCTATTATTCTTCGCTGTATGGAGAAAAACCCTGCAGATCGTTATCAAAGCGCTGATGATCTTGCCCGTGCTCTTCGTGACTTCATTGCAGGACGAGCAACGATTGCCGGTACCACCACAGTTACCCCCCGTATGGTTACTCCACCACAAGCAACATCTAAACTCGATCGTCGTGGTATTGAGGGATCAAACACGTATATCACCCGTGGTGGTGATACTGGTAGGCTTCCTCGTATGCATTCACAGGAGGAGGCAGAACAACAAGAACAGCTCGAAAACAGAAGGCATAGACGCAATGTTATTCTCGGCATACTGAGCGTGCTTATTATTTTGGCACTTGCTGTTTTTGCCATTTCTCAAACTCTCTCACATTCAACTCAACAATATCTTGTTCCTCAATTTGTTGGACAGACAAAAGACCAAGCAACGCAAACACTAAACGCTCAAGGAAGTCATTTTAAGTTGGGCACAGTAACCGAAAGTTACAGTGACTCTGCTCCAGAAGGTCAAGTTATTGATCAAACACCAAGCGCAAATAGAGAGGTTCCTGAAGGAACTGCCATTAACTTAGTAATTTCAAAGGGCACTAAACCTGCCGCCTCAGTTAAAGTTCCAGATTTGACTAATAAAAGCCCATCAGAAGCTGAATCTGCTCTTGCTGCAGTTGGTCTTAAAGCGAGAAATGGAGACTCTGTTGAATCGGATAAAGTAACTGTAGGCTATGTAGCTACACAGGAGCCTTCTGCCGGCAGCGATGCTAAAGCTGGAGATACCATTATCTATCATCTTTCTTCTGGCAAAGGTAAGGTAGATATTCCGGATGTAACAGAAATGTCTAAAGAGCGTGCAACACAAGTGCTTAAAGACGCTGGCTTCCAGGTAACCACACAGGAACAAGCATCTAATAGCGTTTCTGAAGGTCATATAATCTCGCAATCGCCATCAAGTGGCAATAAGGCCGAGAAAGGCGCAACTGTTACCCTTGTCGTTTCAACTGGCGCTCAGAGCAGCTCCGTTCCTAGCGTAGTAGGACAAGGTTTTGAAGATGCCCAGAAAACACTTCAAGATGCTGGATTCCAGGTCAACACCATCTGGGTCTATGACGATACTGTTCCTTCTGGAAACGTTGTAGGACAAACACCAACCACAGCAGCTCCTGGCGCCACTATTACCATACGTGTTTCAAGTGGCCCTAAACCTACAGCATAAATAAAATACTGCACACTTTCACAGGTACAGCTAATCCCCTTGTATGGCAAAATACAAGGGGATTACTCTTAACGCACGTTTGTTTGATAAACTAAAACTTCTAACAAAAAAGTAGCCGCGTAAAGCGGCTACTTGGTAATTCTTGGTGCCCCCGGGCCGATTCGAACGGCCGACACCCGCTTTAGGAGAGCGGTGCTCTATCCCCTGAGCTACGAAGGCATGTGGGATATTCTACTCACGTCAACATAAACACGCAAATGCTATTTACGTTTTGCCTTACGCTCAGCTCGCTTTTGCTCTTGCTCTTCTTGATACTTACTATAGAATTCATTTAGTTTTTTATCTGTCATGCCAGCAGCTTTTGCCTCAATCTTTTTTCTAATCGGGCGCATCTTCACAAAGCTATAAATAACTGAGCCAAAAATGCAAAAGTAGGCAAAAACTAACATGACTGCAGAGACTATACCAATCGTCGTACCTAAATTCTTTGATTCAGGGACAACATACGAAAGCAAAAGCGTAACAAGAGTAGCCACAAATCCAAAACCTAGAAAAACCCACCAAATACGCTCAGAACGACGGTAGGCTGCATCAGAGCGGAGCAATACCTCAAAGCCTCGGCTCCTAATATCTTCCCGCTCACGCTGACGAGCACGGGCAGCACGCTTTTCTTCTTTACTCTTAGGTAGTCCTGAACTATGACCACCGCTACTTACACGAACAGAAGAAGCAGCTTCACGCGCAGGCTTAGCTGAAGCAGCGGACTTGCGACTCAACGCAGAATAACTTGGACGCTCACCATCTCCTGTTTCTTCCTTTTTTGTAAGATTTAATGTAGCCTCTCGCGCCTCTTTTGTTGCGCCTGTAATAGTGTCACGCAGTGACATTGGTCTCCTTCATAGGTTCAAATTCTGTACCCGTAATAATCTTAAATGCTGTACGATAACGCTCAGATGTCCCCTCAATAACCTCTTTTGGCAGATGAGGAGGCTCACCCTGCATATCCCAATGAGCCTTCAGCCAGTCACGAACGTACTGCTTATCATAACTTGGCTGAACATGACCTTCAGAATAACCCTCGACAGGCCAAAAACGACTTGAATCGGGCGTCAAGCATTCATCAATAAGTGTAAGTTTTTTATCAATAAAACCAAACTCAAATTTAGTATCCGCAATAATAATTCCACGAGTTGCAGCATATTCTGCCGCAGCTTTATAAATAGCAAGAGATGCGTCACGAAGTTGAGCTGCAACGTCCGCTCCTACAATTTCGCAACAACGCTCAAACGAGATATTCTCGTCATGATCTCCAAGCTCTGCCTTGGTTGATGGTGTGAAAATTGGCTCAGGAAGCTTTGATGCCTCAGTAAGACCATCCGGAAGCTTAATTCCACAAACGGTTCCGTCTTGATCATATGTCTTCTTACCAGAGCCCGTAAGGTAACCTCGCACAATACACTCAATTGGAATAGTAGTTGCCTTTCTAACCAACATCGCACGGCCAGAAAGATAGTCTGTGTATTCCTTAAACTGCTCCGGTGTTTTATCTGGTAATACAGAAACCATATGATTAGGAAGAAGATTCTTAAAGCGATTAAACCAAAACGCGCTGATTCTTGTCAGAACTTCTCCCTTATAAGGAATCTCGTCTGGAAGAATAAAATCAAAAGCACTAATACGATCACTTGCCACCATAAGTAACTCATTGCCGCAATCGTAAATATCACGTACTTTTCCATGCGAATCAGGACGAAGCTCTGCCTCAGCCACAGCAACCTCATTTCTGCGCAAAGCGCATTGTTCTTGCAGGTTTCTTGATTGTACGGCAATCTGTAATAAAAATTACTTACAACAAAGTTTCTGTAACAGAGTTGTTGTTTTGGACCGAAAGCGGTAAATGCAAAGCAAAAGTTGTTCCTTTGCCTAATTCCGATTCAACCGAAATAATACCGTTGTGTTGATCCATAATTTCTTTTGTAATGGCTAGGCCAACACCCAATCCACCACTTGCACGCTCACGACTAGCCTCTGCACGCCAAAAACGCGAGAATGTCTGTGGAATATCTTCTGGAGCAATCCCCACACCATCATCAGCAACCGAAATCACGCCATCAGAACCATCAATAGAAACACTCATTACAACGTGACCATTATCGTTGCTGTAGCGCATCGCATTGCTTAAAAGATTAATAAGAGCCTCATGAATCAAATCTGAATCGATATCAACATAGCAATGTCCCTCAGGAGTTTTATCACTAAACATAAGGGAACGATGATTTTCTTTGAAAAGTGTTTCTTGTGATGCAACAATGCTGCTTACCATAGCAACAGCATCCATACATTCTGGATTAAACTTTGTCTTCCCGTTTTCCAATCGTGACAAATGAAGCATTGCATCTACTAAGCGAGAAAGACGCTTGCTCTCCGAGACTATATTCTCAAGTCGCTCCTCATCAGCCGGCAGCACACCATCCTGAATTGCCTCGACGGTTGCCATAATTGCCATTAACGGAGTCCTAAGCTCATGAGCAACATCACTCGTCAGGCGACGCTCAAGCTTAATATCCCTTTCAAGTGCTGCGGCCATATCGTCAAAAGTCTCTCCAAGACGACCCAGTTCATTCTCGCCTCTTATACCTGAACGAGCATTAAGATTTCCACTTCTAATTTGAACTGCTGTATCGGTAATTCTCCTCACCGGTTTAGTCAGTGAACGAGAAGCCAGGTAACCAATTAAAACCGCAATTGAAATAGAAAGAATTGCAGTAATGATAATTGCCTGATACGAACTATTTCTAAAGGCAAGATCTCGTTGTGTTAAGAAGGGCTCAGTTCCAAATGTCCAAATTCGAACACTGCCCACAGCCTTACCCTGAGCATCTTGTATCACGGCATACACAACAGCATCGCCTGTTTGAGGACCAGAAAGATGAGCACTATCACCATCCTTGCGTCTTATATTAGGTGTAGAGTCATCATAGAGAACAGCACCAGCTACGTCTAAAACTTGTATGCCGATATCGGGATTTGCAGCAGAGGCTTTCGTTGCAATATCTAAAACATGAACGTCAAAATCACCACGGTGGGCGTACTCCTGGGACATATTTAGAGCAGTTATATTAGCAGTATTCTGTAGATTTTCCCTGGTATATGAAGTAAATCTATTTTCCCAAACAAAAGCTAGAATTGAAATGAGAATTAATACAGTCATAGCTGCAGTGAGTGCAAAAAACACGGTCATGCGGGCTGTAAAGCTCTTTACACCATTTGATTTAGGCTTAATAGTCCTGTAAGAACCCTCAGTTAATTGAGGGTTCTTTATAGTGTCTGATTGATGTCTTATTGAAGGAGCCAATTTTATTAGTGATTATGACTCATGATTGGCATTGCCCGCCTCAAAACGGTAACCAACACCGTGAACTGTGAAGAGCCAGCGTGGATTACGAGGGTCATCGCCTAGCTTTGCACGAAGATTTTTTACATGAGAGTCAATGGTTCTCTCGTATCCCTCAAAATCATATCCAAGAACTTTTTCCACGAGCTCCATGCGGGTATAAACTCTGCCTGGATAACGCGCAAGAGTGGTCAGCAATTTGAACTCAGAGGCTGTAAGGTCTACTTCCTCATTATTAATAAGAATCTTATGTCCCGAAATATCAATGGTTAAAATTCCGTAATCTAACACATCAACTGCAGTATCAGGCTCAGAATATGTACGACGGAACAGTGCTCTAACGCGAGCAACTAGCTCACGTGGCGAGAAGGGCTTAACAAGATAGTCATCTGCACCTAACTCAAGACCGATAATCCTATCTTCTACCTCACCTTTTGCAGTAAGCATAATAATGGGCACATTAGAGGTGTCCCTAATTGCACGGCAGACACGCTCTCCAGAAAGTTTTGGCAACATAAGATCAAGAATGACCAAGTCAAATGCATGCTTTTCAAACTCTTCTACGGCACTCTGACCGTCGCCAACACCTTTGACTACATAGTTTTCGCGCTCAAGATATGCTGAAACAGCATCACGAATGACCTTTTCATCCTCAACAACCAAAATCTTCTTTTCCTCGGAAGCCATTGTCTCCCCTTTTCACCTGCATTTACAAAAAATGTGTCATCACACATTACTTTCTTTAATATTTTTAGGTGTTATTTTATCGCTATTCGTAAAATTAATCTACAGAGAAAAAACACGAACCGTAACCGAAGCCGGATATCCGCTAGTAATATCTTTAACAGTCGAGTAAGTTACAAACGAATCGCAGTTTCCTTCTCGAGCTGGAAACTCACCGTAATCAACACTTCTATCCATCGAATAGAGCCAGTTTGCCGTTTGATTTTGAACATTAACAAACACATAGGACGCCTTGCTTTTAATAATAAAAGTATTGTCTTTGCCGGCAGACACAACGTAAGGTTCACGTTCTATTACATATGGATTTTCTCCTGATGCTGGCAAAATATAAGTACCCATCTTTCCAAGCAGCCCGCCTGAATCATAGCTAGCTTCAATCGAAATGATAAATTTATCATCCACGCGACTTGCAAAAAAAGGCTTGACCGATTGAGGCATTACGAGCTGATCAACTTTTGTCTTAAGATTGTCTCCTAAAAGATATGCGGTTACACCATAATACGTGCCTTCAGACGCCCGAACACGCGGTGTAAGTGTAACAACGCCCTTTGATATTGATGGAGCTGTAGCAAAACGACCTGGAGATTCCACGGCATTAGATCCCTCTGTATCGCCCGTACGCCAAACGTAGCAATGAGATGACTCACGAGTTTTCTTGCCTGAAATAGCTGGCTGTACAAGCCAGACAACCTTGTCATCTCCACAGGCAAATAATGCCGGATCCCAATCCCTTGATGCTTTATAAAGCACCGTCGCATCACCAGTAAGTTTTCCGTCCGAGAAAGGTGCTGCAAACAGCTGCCAATCAAACGTTGTGGTATCAATTTCTACCCATGCATATACAGAATCGGAGCATCTTACATCATAGATAACTGCAGTGGTGCTATTCATTTGTGCCGTAGAAACCACATCAGTTACTTCGCCCGACGTTAAAGAAAGCACCGAAGCTTTTACCATCGGGGTAGCCGAAGCTCCTGTAGTCGTAACGGGAATCCAATTTCCTTCAGCAGGATGAAGAACACTTCCCAAAGGAAGCGTCCATGTTTGAACAGGCTCAGTTGAATATTCAGCCGAATTGTATGCGTCTAAAACTTTAGTCCCTTTAGACTCATCAATAACCATTGGTTTTGGAGTATCTCCCGAGCCTTCTTGATGAGAACAGCCACTAGCAATGCTAATAGCACCAGCAACAATTGTTCCTGCTGCTCCCGCTTTCAGAAAATTACGTCGAGAAATGTTTCCAAATAAAGCCACGTTTTAATCCAATTCAAGATGCTCAAGACGATCAAACAGAACGTCTGAACGGGTCAAAAATGCCCAAGGATCAAAAATTTTATCAAGTTGCTCAGAACTAAGCGTACACGCAGGGTCAGCCTCAAGTAACTCTCGATACGTTGGCCCCCCTTTGCACTGTTGAACGTCTGCCCAAACCTTCATCGCATTAGACTGAACAATCTTATATGCCTCTTCTCGTGTGATACCTGTATTAACCAGAGCAAGAAGAACCTTTGACGAAAAAAGCATACCGCGAGTTTTATTAAGGTTAGCAATCATTTGCTCTGGATAGAGAACCAAACCATCAAGTAAAAACTCCAACTTAGAAAGCATATGATCAAGGGCAATGAAGCTATCCGCTTGAGCAACACGCTCTGCAGACGAATGGCTAATATCGCGCTCATGCCATAGCGCAACGTTATCAAAGGCAACCTGAGCATTTGCCTTAACTACGCGGGACAAACCGCAAATCTTCTCGGCAGTAATAGGATTGCGCTTATGGGGCATTGCTGAAGAGCCTTTCTGACCTTTGCGGAACGGCTCCTCAGATTCAAGTGTGTCAGTCTTTTGAAGCGCACGCATCTCAGTTGCGATACGTTCGCAGGTTGCTGCGGTAGTTGCGAGCACTCCAGCAAGATAAGCGTGGTGATCGCGAGAAATAACCTGCGTAGATAATGGATCATGAACAAGACTGAGTTTCTCGCAAACATATTCTTCAACAAAGGGATCAATTGAGGAGTAGGTTCCTACAGCACCTGAGATTGCACCAAATGCAACATTTTTACGTGCATCTTTAAGACGATCAAGATCACGCTTGAGTTCCCACGCCCAGCTGCCAAACTTCATACCAAAGGTCATTGGCTCTGCATGAATACCGTGTGTACGACCTACACAAAGCGTATCTCGCTCTTCAAATGCACGGCGTTTACAGATAAGAGCACAACGATGAACTGCAGAGATAAGCAAATCACATGCCTGTGTAAGCTGATAACAAAGGGCAGTATCACCAAGATCAGTTGACGTCATACCATAATGAACCCAGCGACTTGGCTTTGGTTCATCTTCTGGAATCTCCGCATCAATATACGAGCCCATATTAGTGAGAAATGCGATAACGTCGTGATTGGTGACTGCTTCTATCTCGTCAACTTCGGCACGATCAAAAGCAGCATGTGCTCTAATCCAAGCTGCTTCTTCGCGAGAAATGCCAATAACACCTAACTCAGCCTGTGCTTCACAAGCAAGGACCTCAATCTCTTGCCAAATTGCATACTTATTCTCAAGAGAAAAAATGTGGCCCATTTCTTTGCCGGTGTATCGATCTACCACGACAAGTCCCCTTCTACTATCCAAAAAAGTCGAGTACCAATATGGTACCCGACTTTGAATTACCTGGTGGGCCGTTAGGGAATCGAACCCTAGACCTTGGGATTAAAAGTCCCCTGC
>JABZIF010000042.1 GCA_015258485.1 Atopobiaceae bacterium
TCTTTGCTGATCTTTCGATCGCAGTATCCGGTTTTCAAGGTTCGCTGCGCTGCGTTTTTCCTTTACAGGGCGCGCGGCGCGGGTATTTACTATACGCACTCGCACGACTGATTTGAACGAGAATTTTTATCTTTTTTATTCCTCCACATTTTGCACACAATTAGAATACTTTAGTGAATTTTTTCATTCTAGATTTTTATACCATTTTTATTATCCTTGCAGATAAATAGCAGTTTTTCTTCTATTTTCTTGACATTTCGAATTTTTATACATGTCCTCGTACCTCTAATATGATTCTTTCATTCCACAAAACCATGCATACATCTTTAATTCACTAAATTTTTCTGTGTTATTGAACAACTATATATAGATGTCTTTAAACTATCTTTTTAAACACTCTATGAGTTTGATTCGCATATTGATTTTAGAACATTCTTTTGTTTCTAAATTCCAGTAGAAACTATTACTAATGATTAGTGGCAGTAATTTAATGAAAGACCGTTAAATTTCATCTTTTACAATCTGACAAGCAGCATCAAGAAGTTCGTCTCGTAATGCTTCATTAGATGCCTCAGAATATACACGAACCAGTGCTTCCACGCGAGAAGGTCTAATTAAGACCCATGAATCATCTTTAAATTGCAGCCTAAGACCGTCGGCATGACTTACTGAAACAGGAATTTTTCCAGCAACATCTGCAGGGTTTAGGCCCGGCAAAATATTTCTAAATGCCTGAGTGGCTGCCGAGTCAAGACGAACCCCCCGTCTGCTATAACACATACGGCCCAACTCAAGTTCATCTTCTGCAATAAGTTGTTCAAGCGATTTTTTTGTATACGCAAGCATCTCCACAATAAACAGCGCAATTAACAAACCATCTCGTTCGGCCAAATGACTAGGAACACAAATTCCACCGTACTCTTCAGCAGCAAGTAGAACATCTCCTTGCTCAATCTCGGAATAAAGGCGCGCAAATCCAACAGGAACACTTGCGGACTCAAGACCAAGATGGGCTGCCTGACGAGAAACGCTTGCGGAACAGGTCAACGTAGAAATAACTCGCCCAGTTTGATTACGATTTTTTGCCATATGACGAATAATGAGTGGAACAAGTTCGTGTGGGCTCAGTAAATGTCCGGTTGCATCTACTACAGCAGCTCGATCACCATCGCCATCTAAAAGCAATCCCAGCTGTGCATGTTTCGAAACCACTGCAGAAGAACAATCATCCGCCCATGGATTAGCCGGCTGTGGGTGAATACCGCCAAAATCTCGTACCGGACCCTGATGAATCTGATGTACCTTGCAACCCGCAGCAATTAAAACATCCGCAAGAATGTCTGTACCTGCCCCATACATTGGATCGACCACAAGCATGAGATGAGCATCTTGTATTGCGGAAACATTAACTTGCTTAAGTAATGCGTTTTTATATGACGTAATGATGTCAGTTGTCGTGAAAGATCCACGTTGCTTGGTAGGCTCAAGCGGAGTAGCTGCCTCCACACGTTCAAGAAAATCTCGTGAAACGGGGCCGCCGTTTGCAGCTCGAATGATCATGCCACAATACTCACATGAAAGCTCTGTAGCAGAAATAATTAAGCCACCAGCAACATTTTCGTGGTGAGCACATGCCCAGCCAATCGCCGGAGTTGGGCAAAACGTCTCGGAAACACGCACATCGAGACCAAAAGCAGCAAGCGTAGCTGCAGCTTCCAGCGCAGAAGAATCTGCCTCAAAGCGTGTATCAAAGCCAACAAAAACAATACCGGCTGGTACCTCCTGCGACCAAACACTACCAAGGGCTTCTGCAAGTCTTACAACATTATCCCTGGTAAAGCCTTTATCGTAGCGAGCTTGCCAGCCATCGCTGCTAAAACGGAGTATGTCTGGATGCTTATCCAATGCGGTTGGCAAAACTGCCAAGCGCCTCCTTAAATGCCCCGGCAGATGACTCATCAGAAAGAGCCATACGTGCGTTAGTTGCAGCCCAAGCTGCTGGAGTACCCGTATCGCAACCTTCTAATGGGTCGATTACCAATGCGTACATCTCTTCCTCAGCAAGCAGGCGCTCCATTGCATCTGTAAGCTGAATCTCGTTGCCTGCGCCCGGACCCTGTGTTGCCAAAAGCTCCATAATCTTTGGAGAAAGCAGATAGCGACCGACTATAAACAGGTGAGAAGGAGCATCTTCTGGACGAGGTTTCTCGACAAGACCAGTAACTTTCCAGATGGCACCTTCTGCCTCAGAGTTATCTGATGGTGAAGAAATGCTCTCACCGGCAATAATTCCATATCGATTTACCTGATCTGCTGGAACAGGAGCAACTGCAATAACGGATGCACCGTTATGTTGCTCGGAGACCTCTTTCATACGAATACACATTTGGCGGCCAGGAACAAAGTAATCGCCTAAAAGGACAAAAAATGGCTGATTATCTATACCATCTGCTGCACAAAGAACTGCATGACCAAGACCGCGAGGGTTATCCTGATATGTAAATGAAACGGGCAGTGAGGATGCCTCATGCACTTTTTGAGCAAGATCATTCTTGCCATGAGAGATTAATTCATCTTCAAATTTTTGATCTTGAGCAAAATATGTCTCAACCTGTGGTTTTTCTCGAGAGTTAATGATAATAACCTCGTCAACCTCTGCTGGCTCAAGTGCTTCTTCCACAACATACTGAATAACTGGTTTATCCAGAACGGGTAACAGCTCTTTAGGAGTTACCTTAGTCGCGGGTAAAAAACGCGTACCGAGACCTGCTGCTGGAATGATTGCCTTCATGTAAGAACCTTTCGCACGCGAGCCACACGGACTCTGCACAAATATTTTGTGCTTGAATGCTTTACTTGACTAGCTTGCTACAACAAAAATTTTCAAGCTGTCTTAGAACTAGTACTTCTGAATCTCAATTCCGCGATCTTCAAGGAATGTAATCAACTTAGATAGTGTATCACCAGAAAGAGAATGCTCCATAAGACAAGCCTCGGCGTCAGCAGTTTCAGGGTTCACGCCAAGATCACACTCTAAAAAAGTACGCAATGCACGATGAGCCTTCCAGGTATTACGTGCATTTTGCTCTCCTTTTTTAGTAAGCGTCACACGACCATAACGGCTCTGTTCAACCATATCTTGCTCTTTAAGCTGTGTTAACGCTTTATTGACACTAGCCTTAGAAACATCAAGGGATTCTGCAATATCAATAGAGCGAACACTCTTATCATCATCTGGCTGTTCAAGTGCAATTCTATAAATTGCCTCAAGGTAATCTTCACTTGCCTTTGAAAGTGTGTGATCTGGCTGAATAGTATCGTTTGCCATAATTCTCCTCTAACGGTTGCAAACCGAAGCTTTACGCATAGAACAAGTTGCACTAACAACAATCATTTTTTCTATTTATTGAATGATACCCAAAAACAAGAACTCAAATCTACTCTTGAGAAGAGCTGCTTGTAGATTGTGGGGAATCTTGTTTACTATTTTCAGATGCTTCTTCATTTGCCTGAGAATCTGTCTTTTCATTCAAACTCGAAGGGTCATCGCCCGCATTAATAACCTTCATCATTTTTGCAAGTGCATCTTCATCTGCAATAACATATGACTGGTCGCCAATTTCTTCACCTGAAGAAGGAACATACGCAGTGTATATATCTTTTTCAGTGTTCATACCAATCATCTGTGTACCTAAAGAGATAATGTCGGAAATCGAAAAATCCGTAATGATCATCTTTGCTGTTGAGTTAACAATATTGGCAATAGCTACTGGATCTCCTGTGCTTAAAATCTGAGAAATCATAGCTTTAATAAAAGTCCGCTGATGCCGCATACGTGTGTAATCGCTATCTGAAAAAGCATAACGTACCCGTGTAAAAAAGAGTGCCTGTGCCCCATTAAGCTTTTGAACTCCTGGATAGAGCTCTACGACATCACTGAAATTTTCTGTATCACGCATATACTGCTCAACATTAACAGTAACACCACCAAGTGCGTCCGTAATACCGGCAAGTCCATCAAAGTTAACTTCGGCATAATGAGCAATCTGAACACCGCACAATTGATTGACAGCCTGAACCATACCCTTTGCACCGTCGTAATAATGGACGGCGTTGATTTTCATATATGAACCTTTCCACAACACACGAGTGTCTCGTGGAATAGACAGCATGGTCACTTTCTTATGAATAGGATCTACACGGGCAAGAATAATAGAATCTGCACGATATTCAGTCTCGCCAGGTCTACCATCGGTACCCAAAAGCAATACATAATAGGGATCACTTGGTGCCGTTGGTTCTTGAAGTGTCTGACGAAGTTCATCTGTAATAACCTGTGAGTTATTAAGTTGCGCTTGTACATTCACATACCAAAGAGCAACAGCAACAACAGCAACAATACATACCGTTGCCAAGCCACCAAGCAGTGATCTAACCACTGCCTGCCTTCTAGCAACATGTTTTCGGCGTGTCTGATATGAGCCAGCTTGTGAGCGGCTAAACTGCGAAGCATTCTCTGAATGATTATGCATGTTTTTATCAGTGAATGCCACAAGCTATCCTTCAATAAAATCGTCATCTGCAATAGTAGCGCACTCAGCATGAGCTCCGAGCGAAACAAGTTTCTCGACAAATCTTTCATAGCCTCGGTCAATATGATGAATTGCAGAAACCGTTGTTTCACCTTCAGCTACAAGACCAGCCATAACAAGCGCAGCGCCACCACGAAGATCAGGTGACTTTACCTGAGCGCCCTCAAGTCCACTAACCCCACGGACAATAGCATGATGGCCTTCAATAGTTATATCTGCACCCATACGAGACAGCTCAGATGCCAACATAAAACGATTTTCAAATACATTTTCTGTAATGATACAGGTGCCCTGTGCAAGCGAAAGCAACGTCATGGTCTGCGCTTGCATATCGGTTGGAAAACCAGGGAACGGCAGAGTCTGAATATCTATCGCCTTTAAATTTGTCTGCCGAGAAGTACGTGCCCACCTCTCCCCTGTTTCTACAGTAATACCCATCTGCTCATATTTTTTGAGTACCAGACCAAGATGAGCCGGCTCAAAGCCGTGTACGGTAACAGGCTCCCCGGTGAGTGCGCCAATCGCCAGGAATGTACCAGCTTCAATGCGATCTCCCACAACGGCGTGTTCAACAGGATGTAGCTCTTTTACACCATGAATCTCAACAACAGGAGACCCCGCACCTTGAATGTTTGCGCCCATTTTGTTGAGCATATTAGCTAAATCAACAATTTCTGGTTCACGGGCAGCATTATCGATAACGGTAACGCCTTCTGCAAACACAGAGGCCATCATAAGATTCTCTGTTGCTCCCACAGACGCAAAGGCTAACGATACCGTCTCTCCAGTAATACCATGAGGAGCGTTTGCGTGAATATTTCCGTGCTCAACTTTAAAATTAACACCTAGAGCCTCAAGGCCGAGGAGGTGCATGTCGATCTTTCGAGCTCCAATATTGCAGCCACCTGGCATAGCAACCACAGCTTTGCCAAAGCGCGAAATCAAAGGACCTAATACCGCTGTAGAAGCACGCATCTGTGCTACTAAGCTGTAAGGGGTCTCCCAACTATCAATATCTGAAGTATCGATTTTTAACTCGTGAAGTCCCACAACCTCAATGCGTGCGCCCAACGTCTTAAGAACTTTGCCCATGACGTGCACGTCAGCGATGTTTGGAACATTAGTAAGAGTCGTAACACCAGGAGCCATGATGGTTGCTGCCATCAATTTAAGAGCAGAATTCTTTGCTCCCTCTACCGTAACCTCTCCTGTTACAGAATGGCCACCTGTAACTTTTATGACGTCCATAAACCTCCGAAAACGACAGCGTGAGGCTTATTCCTCAACCTCTACCACTTGCTTCAGAAGTAGATTACACCAATCTATCTTTTTTTCGTAGTAGGCTCGACGACTATCGCCCTCAGGAAGTGCTTGCAGCTGATCGATAATCTCGTCTCTTGTATCACGAACAACATCTGTATCAATATCATCGACACGACGAGCATGATCAGCCAGGACAATGACTCCTTCTGGATCAATCTCTGCGTATCCACCAGAAATCACTATCCTGGTTGTAGTCGGTTCTTCTGAATCAGGGTGGGGCAAATGCATCCTCACTACACCATCACCAAGAGAAATAATTTCTCGTGCATGACCAGGCCACACACCATATTCTCCATCTGGTGTAGCAAGAATCAGACTCTCCACAGTTCCTTCATAGAGAAGTTTATCGGGTCTGACAAACTGACACGTCAACTCAGCCATGACACACCCTAGTTCTGCGAGCTATCCGAAGCAGCCATCTGCGCCGCCTTCTCACGAACATCGTCGATACCACCAGCAAAACGGAAAGCTTGCTCTGGAAGATCATCGCACTTACCGTCAATAATCTCTGCAAAAGAACGTACCGTCTCTTCAACCGTGCAATACGTACCAGGATTGCCAGTGAACTTCTCGGCAACATGGAATGACTGGGAAAGGAACTGCTGAATCTTACGGGCACGAGCAACAGTACGCTGCTGTTCCTCAGAAAGCTCGTCCATACCCAGAATTGCAATGATATCCTGAAGGTCAGAGTACTCCTGCAGAGTCTCCTGAACTGCCATAGCAACGCGGTAGTGCTCTTCGCCAACAATAGATGGATCAAGCGCGGAACTGGAGCTAGCAAGAGGGTCAACTGCAGGGTAGATTCCCAGCTCAGTAATAGCACGAGAAAGAACCGTAGTTGCATCCAAGTGCGTAAAGGTTGTTGCAGGAGCAGGGTCGGTAAGGTCGTCTGCAGGAACATAAACCGCCTGTACGGACGTAATGGAGCCTTCCTTAGTGGAGGTAATACGCTCCTGAAGCTCGCCCATCTCGGTAGCCAGGGTTGGCTGATAACCAACGGCTGACGGCATACGACCAAGCAATGCAGAAACCTCAGAACCCGCTTGAGAAAAACGGAAGATGTTGTCAATAAACAACAGAACGTCCTGACCCTGATCACGGAAGTACTCTGCGGTAGTCAAACCCGCAAGAGCAACACGCATACGAGCTCCAGGTGGCTCATTCATCTGACCGTAGACTAGGCAGGTCTTGTTAATAACACCGGACTCAGTCATCTCAAGGAAGAGGTCGGTACCTTCACGAGTACGCTCGCCAACACCGGTGAATACAGAGGTACCACCATGTTGCTGAGCCAGGTTGTTAATAAGCTCCTGAATCAGAACGGTCTTACCAACACCAGCACCGCCAAACAAGCCGGTCTTTCCACCTCGAACATATGGCTCGAGAAGGTCAATGGCCTTGATGCCCGTCTCAAAAATCTCTGTATCTGTAGTGAGCTCTTCAAAGGCTGGTGCCGGATGGTGAATAGGATAATATTCAACGTCTTCGGGAGTATCTCCGCCATCAACCGGCTGTCCCATAACGTTCCAAACACGACCAAGTGTTGATTGACCAACAGGCATCATCATTGGCTTACCGGTATCTTTTACGCGAAGATTGCGCTGAAGACCGTCAGTTGACGACATAGCAACGGTACGCACAACACCACCGTGAAGCTGTGACTCAACCTCCAAAACAGTGCTAACGTGTCCAACGGGCGTATCGTCCTCTACCGTCAGTGCGGTATAGATACTTGGAACAGGTCCGTCAAATTTGACATCAACAACTGGTCCAACTACGCGAACGATTACACCATCGTCTACGCACTGATTACGCTTGTTGAGAACCGCTTCCTCAAAGGAAGAAGTCTCTACGTGCTTATCTGACATTAGTTGTCCTCCAATGCTGCAGCGCCACCGATAATTTCATTAAGCTCAGTGGTAATTGCACCCTGGCGTTCACGATTATACGTACGACTGAGAGCGCCTAAAACATTCTCAGCATTATCAGTTGCAGATTGCATAGCACGACGTCGCGCACCATGTTCAGCTGCAGCGGAATCAAGAAGTGCATGAAAGATGACCGTTTTAATATATGCGGGCATCAACGAATCAAGAACCTTAGAAGCAGATGGAGAGAATTGGTACTCACTCTTAAAGTATGTATCCACCTTTGAGAGGGCTTCTTCGGTACGAGGTTTATTAGGAAGCGTGAGTTGTTCACGAGAAACGGGGAGGAGTTGTTCAGTAACTTGCACCTGATCAACGCGGTTTTTAGCATGCCAATACTTGATAACGACTCTATCAATAGATCCATTTATATAGCCGTCCATCACATAAGAAGCAATGCGATCCGATTGATCCGGTGTAGGTTCAGAAGAAACTCCCACAAACGACATAACAGGATTGATATTCCTATACGAGAAGTACTCAGTGGGCTTACGACCACAAGTAATGATGTCGGAGTTAACCCCTTTTGCTTTAAGATGTGCTATCTCATGCTCAACTTCACGTTGAGGCAAAATGTTAAATCCTCCAGCAAGACCACGGTCTGAAGCAATAACAATAAACAAGACATTCTTCTCGTCCTTATGTAGCGCTAGAAGAGGTTGCTTCTTTGGATTAAAACTTGCACTTGCAACGTTGGCAAGCATAAGAGTAATAGCATCTTTATATGGCGAAGCAGCCTCTGCCCTATCAAGCGCCTTGCGAACACGTGCGGTCGAAATCATCGACATAGTGCGCGTAATCTGCATGGTGCTCCTGATGGAGCTCA